>DASWEO010000143.1:0-48605 GCA_036394715.1 Steroidobacteraceae bacterium | reverse complement strand
CGCGGTGAGCGCTATTCGCCGGATACCATTCGGGGAGTTCTCGCCATGCGCGATTTTATGGACACGATGCGTTCCAGCGGAAACGTCGGCGGTGGCCCGCCCCCGCTCACACAGGCGAATCGCAATGCCTTCGCAGGGCATCTCGATACCTGGCTCGCGCGCCGGCGGACGGCATAAGTGGAAGGCGAACTTCCCGAGCCAGTGGTTGTTCCGTACACCGAGCTCGCGGCGGATCTGTTGCACGCCGTGGTCGAATCTTACGTACTGCGTGAGGGTACGGACTACGGCGAAAAGGAATTCTCGCTGGAAGACAAGGTAGCGCACGTCATCAGCCGGCTGAAACGGGGCGAAGCCCGGATCGTATTCGATCCTGAATCCGAGACCGTCAGCATCGTCAACGTGTAATGAGCGGGACACTGTGGAGTCCCGGCGGATCCAGCTTGAAGATAACGTACCGAACGGCTCGGCGACCTGACCCTCAACTGCGGTGACTTCAGAACTCCAGATTATCGATGAGCCGCGTGCCGCTCAAGCGGGCGGCGGCCAGCACGACCAGCGGCTCGCCCGTCGATGCTTCGCGGAGGTCACGCTGCCGCCGAACCGCTACATAGTCCGGCTGCCAACCTCTTGCGGTCAGAGAATCTTGCGCCTCGCGCTCGAGGGCGCGCCAGTCGGTGCGTCCGGACTTGGCTTCAGTGACCAGCTTGCTCAATGAGGCGTGCAGTTGCGCCGCCTGGGCGCGCTGCAAGTCGTTCAAGTAGCCGTTGCGGGATGACAATGCAAGCCCGCTCGGATCACGTACGGTTTCGGCGGAGACCACTTCGATCGGCAGCGCCAGCTGCCGCACCATGCTTCGGATCACCAGGAGCTGCTGATAATCCTTCTTTCCGAACACGGCTAAGGCGGGCTCGACCATGTTGAAGAGCTTCAGCACCACCGTGCACACACCGGTAAAGAACCCCGGCCGCACTTGTCCCTCGAGAATATCGGCAAGCTCCGGCGGCGGATGCACCTTGTAGCCTTGAGGCTCCGGGTAGACTTCGTTCTCGGCCGGCGCGAACACGATGTCGCAGCCGGCGGCGGCGAGAAGCTCGCAATCGCGCTCGAAAGTGCGCGGATACGTGGCGAAGTCCTCGTGCGGCGCGAACTGCAGGCGATTGACGAATATGCTGGCGACCACGAGGTCGCCGCGCTCTCGCGCTATGCGTACCAGCGACAAGTGACCCGCGTGCAAGTTGCCCATGGTCGGCACCAGCACCCGCCTGTGCCCGGGCTCGAGAGCCGCGCGAAATTCAGCGGCCGTCTTGATTATCTGCATGGCCATTCGTTCAGAAGCCGTGGAGCGCGTCGTCGGGAAATCGTCCGCTCTTTACGTCGGCTACATACTGGCGAACGGCGAGCTCGATACTGGCGCTGCCATCCATAAAGTTGCGCACGAACCGCAGCGGCTCGCCCCCCGTCAGTCCCAGCATGTCATGCAGCACCAGGACCTGGCCGCTGCAGCCGACGCCGGCGCCGATGCCGATGACGGGAATCGAGAGTGATTTCGTCAAATCTCGGGCGAGGGCGGCCGGCACCATTTCCAACACCAAGAGCTCCGCCCCCGCTCCGGCGAGTTCCTCAGCCTGGCAGCGCAAGACCCGGGCCGCCGCCTCGTCGCGCCCCTGCACCCGATAACCGCCCAACGCGTGCACCGACTGCGGAGTGAAGCCCAAGTGCGCGCAGACAGGGACGCCGCGATCCACGAGGAAGCGCACGATGGGCGCCGTCCAGCCCCCGCCCTCGAGTTTGACCATCTGTGCGCCCTGCTGCATCAACAGAGCAGCGTGGCGCATCGCTACGTCGGCAGATTCCTGATAGCTGCCAAAGGGCATGTCGGCAATGACCCAGGCCGTGCGATTGCCCCTCACCACGCATCCCGTGTGATAAACCATGTCGTCGATGGATACGGCAAGAGTGCTCGCGCGGCCCTGCAGCACCATGCCGAGCGAGTCTCCGACGAGGAGCGAGTCGACGCCGGTTTCATCCAAAACGCGCGCAAATGCGGCGTCGTAGCAAGTCAGCATCGCGATCTTTTCGCCCAAGGCGCGCATTTCGCGAAGGCGGTGCAGAGTAACTGGCTTTCGGTTGATCATCCCCTATTGTGAGGCACTCTGCGCCAGTCGGCTAGATCAGTTGGCTGCGGCGCCCGCCGGCGCTGGTAAGCTAGGGGCCTGTCTGACTATTGATGCGCCTGCTGCGGCCGGCGATCATTAGTCACACAAGCTCCTGACTCGGACATTTGGAAGGTAGGCATGACATTCAAAACCTGGCTCCTGTTTTTGGTGATGGAGACGGCGCTGTCGCTGTCGCCCGGTCCGGCGGTGTTTTATGTCGTATCGCAGGGCGTACGCGGCGCCCTGCGGCGCTCGCTGCCGGCGGCCGCCGGCATCATCAGCGCGAACGCGATTTATTTCACGCTGTCGGCGACTAGTCTCGGTGCGATCATCGCCGCCAGCGCGCGTTTTTTTATGATTGCCAAATGGGTGGGTGCGGCGTACCTGATCTATCTTGGAGTCAAAGCGCTGCGCTCGGCTGGTTCGAGTCACGCGGTGGTTTTGGGTGAAACCGCGGCCGTCGAGCAGGGTGACCGACGGCGTGTCTACTTGGGTGCACTCACCCTGCAACTCGCGAATCCCAAAGCGCTGTTATTCTTTTTGGCGCTTTTGCCGCAGTTCATCGATCCGGTCCGGTCGGTCGCGCCGCAGATGGTGATCTTGGCGGCGACATCCATGTTGCCGGAATTTTGCATTCTACTGGGCTACGGCTGGCTCGCTCACCGTGCGCTGCATGCGTCGGCCAAGTTCGGGGTGTCGAGCGGCATGAACCGCTGGCTTGCTTGGATCGAGGGCGCGGGTTTGCTCGGGTGTGCGACTCTGGTGTTGAAGTTCAATCGAGCCGCCTGAGGTCGAGCCGCACCCACTTCGATATTGTCGTCTGCGCGTACAGGTTGCGGTAGCCGCAACGGCGCAATGTCCCCTGGTATGGATCGCGGGTCACGGTGACCGCTCCCGTCACGTCAGTTATTCAGTATGGAATATACCTTGCCGCGGTAGGGTGCATGCGAGAGGAGTCGCTATCATCAATGCCCACAAGGATTTACGCATTGATTTCTCCTGCCGAAGGCGGATCAAAGAACCGCGGATGCCTGGTTTTCATCCGGTGATGGGTCCGGCGCGCTGCGCGATCAGGCCGTACTCCTCGGGCCGGCGATAGCGAGCGAAATCAAAATTCACGCGCCGGCACGTGGCGATCAAATCCAGATCGGCGCGATGAACCACGACTTCATCGTCGAGGGACATCGCCAATGCCGCGATCTCGCCGGTGGGGGCGATGATGCAGGACCCGCCGATCAACGCTTGTCCGTCCTCCAACCCTGCTTTAGCCGCGGCCGCTACCCACACGGTGTTTTGATAGGCGCCGGCCTGCATCGGCAGATGATTGTGGAACATGCGCAGGTGCGCCAGAGCCGGTGCCTCATCGAGAACGACAGGAGTGTTGTAGCCTATCAGCACCACCTGCGCACCGTTGAGGCACAGCATTCGATAGGTTTCCGGCCAGCGTCTATCGTTGCACAATGACAGACCGACACGCACGCCACGGTAGGCATACACGGGAAAACCGAGATTGCCGGGCTCGAAATAGCGCCGCTCCAGATGGGTCGTGACCCCCGCCTGCGCATCTTCGGAACCGGGTATGTGCATCTTGCGATAGCGTCCGATCGGCACGCCATCCGCACCCACGAGATCCATGCTGTTGAAGCGCCGTCGGTCGCCGTGCTCACGTCCGAACTCCGCGAAGCCCAGGGCAAAACCTATCTTGAGCCTGCGCGCCGCATCGTACAGCGGTTGTGTCTGCGGTCCCGGCATTTGCGTTTCATAGAACGAGTCGATCTCGCGCTGATCCTCGAGCGGCCAGCGAGGGAAGAACGTGGTCAACGCCAGTTCAGGGAAGACGGCGAGTTCCGCGCCCGCTTTCGCGGCGCTCTCGAGAAGATGCATCAGCCGGCTCACCGTCTCGGTGCGCGAGGCGCTGCGCTGGATGGGGCCGGTCTGGCAGACGGCCAGGGTCAGGTATCGATTCACTGTGTCACCTCCTCAAAGACGGGTTGCATCGCCAACAACTCCTCGCGCGGCAGATGACAGGCAATGCGGTGGCTCGCTGAGAATTCCTGGACGGGCGGCGGACGTCGATCACAGGTGCCCACGATCCGGTAGGGGCAGCGGGTCGAGAAGGGGCAGCCGGCGGGCGGATTCGCCGCCGACGGGATTTCGCCGGTCAGCAGCACCTTGCGCTTGGCATACCGCTGATCTGCAATCGGGACTGCCGACAGGAGTGCCTCCGTATACGGATGATAGGGCGGCGTAAATACCTCGTGCGTCCGCCCCTGCTCCATGATCTGGCCAAGGTACATGACGACGATGCGATCGGACAAATAGCGTACCACCGACAGGTCGTGGCTGATGAACAGCAGGGTGGTGCCCTCCCGCCTCTGAATGTCGATCAGCAATTCCGTCACTGCTGCCTGCACCGACATGTCGAGTGCCGAGAGCGGTTCGTCGGCCACGACGACGCTCGGATTGCCCGCGAAGGCGCGCGCCACGCCGACGCGTTGTTTTTGCCCGCCGGACAACTGCCGCGGGCGGCGCTCGGCGAAGTCGCGCGGCAGCTTGACCAAGTCGAGCAGATCGAGGACCCGCTCCCGTACCCGGGACTCGTCCCGCAGCACGCCTAGTTTGCGGATGACGCGCGCAATCTGTGAACCCACGGTATGGCTGGGATTGAGCGTGTCGAATGGATTTTGAAAGATCATCTGCAACGAGCGGATGGTATTCGCGTTCCTGCGCGTCACCGGCAGCTTGCTGAGTTCCAGTCCCGCAAGGTCGATCGATCCGGAATTCGCTTGTATCAGACCCATCAGGATGCGCGCGAACGTGGACTTGCCGCAACCGGACTCGCCGACGATGGCAACCGTCTCCCCGCGCCGCGCATCGAATGTCAGCCCGTCGTTTGCAGTCACGTGCCGAAAGCGCTTGGAGAGCTCTTGGACCTTGAGCACGATGTCACCGACGGTTGCCGTGATATTGCCGGGTCCGGGCGCCGGCGCTGCATCCCAGGCGATTTCATCGACTCGCAGGCAGCGAGACGCATGGCCTTGCGACGCGTCAATGGATGACAGCGGAACGGGCCGCGCGTCGCAACGCCCCGCGACAAAGGACGCGCAGCGCGGTCCGAAGAAGCAGCCCGGCGGCCGGGCGCGGGGCGGCGGAGGCTGACCGGGGATGGATACCAGCGGGCGGCTGTTCTTGTCCGCGCTCGGCACCGGCATCGACGCGAATAGTCCGCGAGTGTAAGGGTGCCGCATGCCGCGGAATACGCTGGCGACGGACCCGACTTCCACCGCTTCTCCGGAATACATGACGGTGACGCGATCGCAGGTCTCCCGCACCAGCCCCAAATTGTGCGAGATGTACAGCATGGACGTGCCGAACTCCGTTGAGATGTTGCGAATCAGATCCACGATTCCCGCCTCCACGGTGACGTCGAGCGCAGTGGTGGGCTCATCGAGCAGGAGCAGGGCGGGATTCGACAGCAGCGCCATGGCGATGACGACGCGCTGCTGCTGGCCGCCGGAAATCTGATGCGGATAAGAGCGCATGATTCGTTCGCCGTCGGCCATGCGCACCCGATCCAGCATCATCTGTGCCCGCGCGGCGGCGGCGCGGCGTTCCATGCTCTCATGGTACATCGGCACTTCGATCAGCTGCGCACCGATGGTCATCGAGGGATTCAGCGATGCCATCGGTTCCTGGTAGACCATGGCGATCGCGCCGCCGCGTATGCTGCGCAATTCTTCGCCCTTCATGGCCAATAGGTCGCGTCCCCGGAACAGGATCCGTCCGCCCACGACGCGGCCCGCTCTGCCCAGATACTGCATGATGGCGAGCGCAATGGTCGACTTGCCGCAGCCTGATTCCCCGACGAGACCGTGCGCCTCGCCGGGCATCAGCGCGAGATTGAAGTCGATTACCGCGGGCACATCTCCCGTGCGGCCGGCGTAGGCAATCGACAGGTTCCGGCACTCCAGGATCGGTGTAGCGCGCGCCGCCGCGTTCGTTTGCGCACTCATGATTTGCGTCAGTCCCGCAGGCTCATTTCGCGCAAACCATCGGCGATCAGATTGAACCCCAAGATCAGGCTCGACACCGACAACGCCGGCACGATCATCATGTAGGAGTATTTCCACAATAGAGCGGCGGTGGCGGCCTCCTTGATCATCAGGCCCCAATCGGGATCCGGCGGCTGCAGACCCAACCCTAAGAACGTCAGCGTCGTGATGGCGACGGTGGTATAGCCGAGCCGCAGACTGGCGTCGACGATAATCGGTCCGCGCACGTTGGGCAGCAGCTCCACCAACATGATCCAGAGCGGATGTTCGCCGCGGGTTTGGGCTGCCTGTATGTAGTCGCGCGACTTCGCGTCCAAGGCCAAGCCGCGCACGATGCGCATGATGACGGGCGCCGACGAACAGGTGACCGCAATGATGATATTGAAGCCGCTCTGACCGAGTAGATTCAATACCAGGATGAACAACACCATCACGGGGAACGACAGGAGCACATTGGAGGCGAACGATACGAATTCATCCCACCAGCCGCCGAGATACCCGGCGATCAGGCCGCAGCCCGCGCCGACCGCGTAAGCCACCGAGGTGGCTGTGATTCCCCAGACCAACACGCGTTGACAGCCCCACACCGTGCGCGACAGGACGTCCCGGCCGCGCATGTCCGAGCCCAATAGAAACAGTATCCCGTGTCTGACGCCGCCCGGCGCCAAGAAGGGCACCAGCGGTTTGTTGGGATCGACCAGCGGCAGATAGGGCGCCGCCACCGCCATCAGCAGCCAGAAGGAGATCAAACTGACGCCGACGATTGCCACCCAGGACTCGCGCCAGCTGCGCAGCGCGAGGACGTAGAGCACGATGACGCTGGGAATGGCGGGCAGAAGCAGGTAGTTTGCGAGCGCGCCCAGCGCCGAGCGGAACATCACATAGGCGGTCAGGGGAAACCAGATCAGCGCGAGCAATATCACTACGCGAGAGTTCATATGCGTTCTAGGTGAAACGGACGCGCGGATTGAGGAAAACGTAGGCAGCGTCCGATAGCAATTGCGAGCCCACTGCGACGCATACCGCCACCAGCGTCGCCGCTTGCAATACCTGGAGATCGCCGAAATTGGCGGCATCGAACAGCATGCGGCCGAACCCCGCGTACTGAAAGAACACTTCGACCACGACGACCTGGGAGAGCAGCCCATTGAGCTCGAGAAAAATGAGCGTCACGGGGACGATCAATGCATTCCTGAGCGCATGTCTCAAAATGACGCGCCGATACGGCAAACCCTTCAATACCGCCGTCCGAATGTACTGGGACGCCATGACCTCGGTCATGGCGGCGCGTGTCATTCTCACCAGGTACCCGATATCGTAAAGCAATAGGGTCAGCAGCGGCAGCACCAGTCCGCGAAACGACCAACCGTCGGCCATTGCCGACTTGGTGGGCACCCAACCCAACCCCAACGCCAGGATCACCGTGAGCAGCACCGCCGTCGCAATCTGCGGGATCGACGTCGTCAAGACGGCAACGATGGAAATGACCCTGTCGAGGGGTGAGCCCGTATTCATCCCCGCGAGCACGCCGAGGGTAAGGGACACCGGAATCATGATCAAGAACACGAAGAAAGCCAGAATCCCGGTGTTGGTCAAGCTCTCTTTCAACAGGACCGACACCGCAATGTCTTTCTCGATCGACTGGCCCATATCGCCGTGCAGGACGGATTCGAGCCACCGTCCGTAGCGCGCCAAGAAGCGTTCGTTCAATCCTTTCTTCTCGAGCCACTCGTGGTAATCGTCGGCGGACAGAGTCGCCACGCCGAATCCGCCGAGCTCGGCGACGGCGGCCTTTTCGCGGAACTGATCGCTGTCGAAAATCGCGAACAGCAGCAGTGAGACCGTCAACATGATCAGCAACATCTGGGTCACGCGACGGACGATGAGATTCCCCATCTGGGTCAGCTCATCCAAACCTTCGTGAGCTGCATCTGCCTGGCCGGATGAGCCTTGTAGCCATGCACCCTGGCCGAAGCAAGAATGAATACCGGCCGCCACATCGGCTGAATCACGACGGCCGCGTCCCGCAGAATCGTCTCGACCTTCTGCATCCTGGCCTTACGGGTCGGGACATCAATGGTCGCCTCGGCCTCCGACAGAGCTTTGTCGAATTCCGGATCGGAAAAGTGGCTCTCGTTCCAGGACGCTCCGGTGCGGTACGCCTGGGAGAGTGCCATGGTGCCGAGCGGGCGGTGCGCCCACGAGGTGGCGCCGAAAGGCACCTTCGTCCAGATTTCCCAGAACTTTGTCGCCGGCACTACAGTGACGGCGAGATTGATCCCGGCCTCCTTGACCTGGTCGCGCAGCGCTTCGCAGGCCGCCTGCTGCCACGGGCCGTCGTTGTTGCCGACGACGATGTTGAGATCGATGCCGTTTTCGTAACCGGCCTCCTTCAACAGTTGTCTGGCGCCGGCGACGTCGCGTACCTGCAGGGGCAGCGGAAAATACTCCGGGTGAATGGGGGCGACATGAAAATTGGCGGCGACCGAACCGTGTTCTCCGAACACCAGCTTCTTAATGGCTCCATTGTCGGCTGCCTTGACGACGGCGCGCCGCACGCGGATGTCATTGAAGGGCTTTACGTCGACCTGCATGCGGCAGCACAGGGTCTGCGCCGTTTCAACGGAGAGGATCTGCGCGCCGGGAATCGATCGCGCGAGTTCGATCTGCTCGACGGGAAGCTCATAGATTGCATCGACGCTGCCGGAGGCCAGCGCCGCAGTCTGGTTTTCTTGTTCGTAATGATGGAAGTGGATCTCGTCCAGAAATACATCGCCGCCCCAGTAATGAAAATCCCTGCCGTCCGTGGTTTTCGTGATGCGCTTGAGAATGCAGCGATCGCCGACGCGCAACTCCACCAAGGTATAGGGTCCGGTGCCGATCGGATTGTGCGACAGCGGCGGCTTGAAGGAAGGATGCACCACCAAGGTACAAAATTCGCCGCAGTCCTCCGCGACCGACAGAACAGGTTTCGCAAGGTTGAGGCGTACGGTACGGCTGTCCTGCACTTCGACGCCGTTCTTCAGCGGCCTGCGCACCGCTCTACCTTTGGAGTCCTTGTCGCCCGTGTACTCCGTCAGTGCTGCAAAGGTTGATAGGCCAAGATTGGATGAGCCCAAGGCCGGATCCGACCAGCGGCGAATGTTCCAAGCCACGTGCTCGGCCGTCAGTTCCTCGCCGTTGTGCCACATGACGCCGCTGCGAACCTGCAGCGTCCAGGTCTTGAGATCCGCAGAGGGCTTCCACGATTCGATCAACATGGGCCGCACGACATTGTCGGGACCCACCAGCGTCAGGTATTCCAAGATCGGACGTGTCTGGTTGGCCATTTCGTTCCAGTTATAGGTTGCCGGGTCCTCCATCCGGGCCACCATTTCACCGACGCGTAGTTTTCCGCCGCGCTTTGCCCCCGGCTCGGCGGCGGGGAACGGCAGCGTGCTGCTCGCCATTGCCGGAGCGGACATCCCGGCCATGGCATAGGCCGTGCCGGCTGCCACGCCCAGTAGCGTCGCGAAGCGGATGAACTCACGGCGGTCCATCCGGCCGCCGTGCAACTGATCGCGCAGCCGCGGAAGCAGGGAATGTTCGTTCACAGCGCCGCCGTCACCATGATCTCCACGCGATAATTGTCGCCGGCCAAGCGTGCCTCCACCGTTGCGCGCACCGGCATGGCCGATCGGTCGATCCAGCCGTCCCACACGCCGTTCATGCGGTCGAAGTCGGCGATGTCGCGCAACCAGATCACGGCCGTCAGCAGCTTGCTCTTGTCGGACCCTGCCATGGCGAGATAGTGCTCGATCTTCGCCAGAGTGTCGCGCGTCTGCTGGACGACGTCCCCGGAGGTATCGTCGGCGGTCATGCCCGCCAGATACACGGTATCGCCGTGGCTCAACACCCGGCAGAAGCGGGATCCGTTATCGAAACGATGGATGGTCAAGTCGTCGTCCCCTTGGAATTGGAATTGAGATGGGCATCGCGTCCGCGCAGCCGCTCCGGCGACAATTGGGATGCCGTGACTCCGAGCCGCATCAGGTCGTCCGGTAACCGCCGGTCGCGAATCAAAGAAGCGCAGGCGCGCGACAGGGAAGGGGAGGTCTTGATGCCGTACCCCCCTTGTCCGGCCAGCCAGAAAAATCCCGGCGCGCTGCTGTCGAAGCCAACGACGGGCGACGCGTCGGAGGCGAAGGTTCGGAGGCCCGCCCAGGCTCGAGAGACGCGCTTAACGTTCAACGTGGTGGCGCGCTCCATGCGCTCGACCCCCGCCGCCACGTCGAGGTCCTCGGGATAGGCGTCCACGGCGGCACTGGGCGTTGCATCCGCCGGCGAAACGAACAGCTGGCCGGCGTCCGGTTTGAAATAGAACTCCTCCGCGACGTCACTGACCATGGGCCATCCCCTCACGTCCATCCCAAGAGGCGCGGGTATGTTGAACGCGGTACGCCGCTTCGGCACCAATCCCAGAGGGCGGACGCCGGCTCGCTCCGCGATGCCGTCGGCCCACGCTCCCGCGGCGTTGATCAGCGTCGGCGCGCAAAATGTTCCCGCCGGCGTCGTCACGAACCAGCGCTCGAGTTTGCGCTCGATCGACTGCACTTCGGCGTTCACGGCGACGCGTGCACCCCTCGACTTCGCTGCCCGGAGGAAGCCCTGGTGCAGGCCGTGGACGTCCAATTCCTTGGAATGCGGTTCGATGAATGCCCCGGCAACATAATCCTGCCGCAGGATCGGCACCCGGGCGATCGCAGCCGCAACATCTATCTTGGTGATGGTCGGCACCAAGGCCCGCGCACGCTCGAATTGCTGCTGCAGCAGCTCAAGCTGATCCGGCCGTGCGATGGTGATCATGCCGCGCGGCGACAGCAGCGAATGATCGCAAAAGTCGGCGGGCGGACGCTCGAGGAATGCACGGCTTGCGATGGCGAGACGCCGCACCACGTCGCCGCCGTAGTTCTCGGTAAAGCTGGCCGCCGACCGTCCGGTTGAATGATAGCCGCACTGGCTCTCGCGCTCGAGTACGATCACCGAGGCGAACGCCGCAACCTCGAAGGCCGCCCCCGCACCGGCGATGCCCCCACCAATGATGAGAACGTCGGCCGCATTGGCAGGGTCGGCGCTCAGAATGCGCGCGCCCGCACCGGGATCCGACGATTCATGATCCGAGAATCAAGAGTTGGGGGCGCGTAAAACATTCGCGAATTTCTCTCGACCGGTGGACTCACGCAAAAGCTATCATAGCCGCATCCAACGCCGTGAGGAATGTTTGAACGTGGATGACGCCCTTTACGATCTGGCCATTACGGGTGGGGCGGTCGTGCTGCCCGAGGGTCCTGTGCAGACGAACATCGGCGTGCGCAAAGGTCTCATTGCACACATCGGTCCGCATGCCCTGGCGGCCCGGAAGACGGTCGATGCCGCCGGGCGGCTCGTGCTCCCGGGCGGAGTCGACAGTCACTGCCATATGGATCAACAGCCCTGGGAAGGCCGCAGCACTGCGGATGATTTCCGCAGCGGCACGCTGTCGGCGCTCTGCGGCGGCAACACCACCGTGTTGCCCTTTGCGATGCAAATGCGCGGACAATCCTTGCGCAGAATCGTCGATGATTACCACGAGCGTGCTCGTCCGAAGGCGCATATCGACTACGGCTTCCATTTGATCGTGGGCGATCCCACGCCGGAGGTGCTGTCGAAAGAATTGCCGGAGCTGATCGAACAAGGTTGCACCTCGATCAAGATCTACCTCACCTACGAGGGGCTCAAGCTCGACGATTACGAGGTACTGACCGTTCTCGAGCGGGCGCGTCAGGAAGGCGTCATGGTCATGGTTCACGCCGAGAATGACGCGTGCATCCGATGGTTGACCGACCGGCTGCTCGAAAACCGGAAAACCGCCCTCCGATACCACGTCACCGCCCATCCGTCGATCGGCGAGCGGGAGGCGGCCTTCAGAGTGATTAGTTTCGCTGAACTCATCGAGACTCCCATCCTGATCGTGCACGTGTCTTCGGCCAGCGTGGTCGAGGAGGTTCGGCGTGCGCAGGCGCGCGGCCTGCCGATTTTTGCCGAGACCTGCCCGCAATATCTGTTCCTCTCGTCGGAGGACATCGATACGGTCGATATGAGCGGCGCCAAGTGCGTCTGCACACCGCCTCCGCGCGAGCGCGCCAATCAACCCGGGATGTGGCGTGGCGTCTTGGACGGAACGCTTGCCGTCTTCTCGTCGGACCACTCGCCCTGGAACTATGCCGACAAGATCGCCGGCGGTCCGAACACCCCCTTCAAGGATGTTCTCAATGGGATTCCGGGAATCGAGACTCGGCTCCCGCTCTTCTTCTCGGCGACTCAAACCGAGGGCCGGCTCACCCTGAATCAATTCGTGGACATCACCACGACCACGCCGGCAAAGCTCTATGGGCTTTACCCCAGGAAGGGGATCATCGCCGTCGGTTCGGACGCGGATTTGGCGATCTGGGATCCGGATAAAATCGTGACGATCCGCAATGCAATGCTGCACCATGCAGTCGATCACACTCCGTACGAAGGAATGCAAGTACGAGGATGGCCGGTCATCACAATCTCTCGTGGCGAAATCGTATACGCGGACGGACAGGCGCATTCGACCGCCGGCCGCGGCCGCTTCCTGCGCTGTGGGCGCCCCTTCGCGCCCAAACGTGAGCCCGCCTTGGCGCAGGTCCGCTGACATCGCGGCATCGGAGGCAGGTCGTCTGGCACGTGGCTTGCTATTCCTAGTGATATGAATGCAACACTACCGGTATCGCAAACCCCCATCGCGTCCGACCCGGCGCAGCCCAGCGCCGCGGGGGCGGCCAATTCCATGAATTCCGGCGGCAAAGGCCAGGACTTTGCCGCGGCGCTCAGCAGCGCGGGCCCCAAGCCGGTCCGCAAGGCGGCAGGGGCTAAAGCGGCCGATGCCGGCACCGTCGGCGGGCATTTGCCGGCGGCTGGCAATCTTTCGCCGCCTCCGGCGCCGCCCCCGGCGCCGCCCTTGACGACAGGCAGCGCCGCGCCCGCGGCCGACGCCTTGACGGCCGCCGGGCCGCCGGCCGCGTCGATCTTGGGCGCGCAAGCTGTGGCTGCCGATCAGAGCTCCGGGGCCGCGCCGGTCGACTCACCGGTTGCGGCGCCCGGCGCCCAGGGCACAACCAGTCCGGGGGCGGGATTCGGCCTTGCTCTCGGGTTGCCGGTCGAGCATGCCGGCGAGGCGGGCGCGCCCGGCGGAGACCGCGCAGCTGCTCCCAGCAGCGCGACGGCAGTCGCCGTGCCCGGAGATGCCGCGCCGGCGAAAGGCGCCGCAAGGGCGGCTGTTGCCGTGGCCTCGACAACGCAGGCTCGAGCCGCGGCAGGTACGGCGGCAGGCGCCGCCAACAAACCGGCTACGGTGGCGACCACGGCGGCAATCGACTCGGCGGCCTCCCGCCCCACCCCCGCCAGCCGCGCCGCCGATGGCAGCGCGCCCCCAGCGACCCCCTCATCGACGAACCCATCGACGAGTACCGGCGCCTCGACCAACACCGACGCGAATGCGCAAGCGGTCACCGCGGCCGCCATGTCGGCTGCCACGACCGGTACGGTCGGCCCAGGCGACACCGGTACGGCGGGCGGTGCCGATTTGTCAGCGTTGCCGACGAATGAATCGGCCACGCCCGCCACAGCCGCCAAGTCCTCGGGTCCCGCGGGGCCCAATGGCCCGCCGGTGCTGGTGCCGGTTCCGGCGCCGGTGATTTCCGCTGCCCGGCCGGCGACGGAAGTGTCGGCGAAAGCCGCGGCAGCGGCCCCGGCGGGCACTGCGCTCGCCGGCGCCGGCGCAGCGGACAAGCGTGCGTCCGGCGGGACCGGCGATTCGCTGCTGTCGGGTACGTCAGTCGACGGTTCCGCCGCCGGCGCAGCACAACTGGGCGTCAATCCCACCGCCGTCGCCGACGCGACGACCGCGCCGCCGGCTCTGAAGGTCGCTGCGGGAGTGGAAACGCCGGAGTTCGGGCATGGTCTTGCGGACCGCGTGTCCTGGATGGTCGACAACAATCTGAACGGCGCGAAGCTGCAGGTGAATCCGCCGCAGCTCGGGCCCATCGAGGTGCGAATCGCAGTGCAGGGCAGTCACGCGCAGGTCTGGCTCGCCAGTCATAGCGCCGTGACGCGCGATGCGTTGGAGTCGAGTTCGTCGAAGCTGCGCGAAATGCTGGGGGCTCAAGGGTTCGGCCAGGTCAGCGTCGACATCTCGCAGCGCTCCTATCAGGATCGCTCCGCCTATTCGCAGCCCTATGAATCGATGCCCTCCGCGAGCCGCAGCCCGTCCGCCGCGGCGGTGCAATCAACCGCGAGTTCGCTGGCGCGCATCTCGAGCGGCGCCGTCGATGCCTACGCCTGACGGTGTGAGATGGCGAAATCGAATTCAAGTCCGATTGAAGCATCGACACCACGAGTCCAAGGTTCGACAGAATCGTCAACGGCTCCGCGGACGTACGGCGGCGCCCGGGATATTCAACCGGAGACCATCCCGCCGTTGATGGAAATGACCTGGCCGGTGATATACGCGGCTTCCTCCGAGGCGAGGAAGGCCACCAGGCTCGCCACTTCTTCCGGGCTTCCGGCGCGCTTCATGGGCACGATATCGGCGATGGCGGCGGCATCGAAGGCGGCGTCGCCCATTCGGGTCGAGATGATCCCCGGAGCCACCGCGTTGACGGTAATGCCCCGGCTCGCCACTTCCAAACTCAACGCCTTGGTGGCGCCGTTCAGTGCGCCCTTGGCCGCCGCATAGTTCACTTGGCCGCGGTTGCCGATCAGCGCGGCCACCGATGATAAATTGATGATCCGGCCCCAGCGAGTGCGAATCATGGGCAGCATCAATGGTTGCGTCACGTTGTAGAATCCGTTGACGGACAAGTCGATCACGCGGCGCCACTGCGTGGGGCTCATTCCCGGGAATACGGCATCGTCATGGATGCCGGCATTGTTCACCAGAACCTGTACCGCACCGTCCTCCAGCAATTTCTCCATTGCTGCGCGCGTCGCATCCGCGTCGGTCAAGTCAAAATGAACCGCGGCCGCCCGGCCGCCGGCGGTCACGATCTCGCTGACGATTGCATCCGCGGCCGCAACGCTGCGATGCGCATGTACATACACGAAGTGACCGGCGACGCCGAGGCGCCGGCAGATGGCGGATCCGATGCCGCCGCTGCCGCCCGTGACCAAGGCCCGAGTCGCTTTGTTCATGTTTTTAGCCGTTCGTTCGATCTGAAGCCTTCGTTGGCATCGAACACCACCGTCGCGCGGCCGCTCAAGAGCCGCTGCCGCTCTGCTTCGGACCGTATCGCAAATTCGTACAGCGCGCTGCCCTGATCTCCGGCGACGAGCAAGGCGTCGCAGATCAGATCGGATTCGATGTCGTCGAGCCGCAGAACGTGCAGCCGCACATCCCGTAGACCGGCGAGAAACCCCACTTCAGAGCGACCTTTGGCGGCGTCCGCCAGAGCGCCGCCGGCGAGCGCGCCGTGCACTGCCATGGCCTGCGCCGCGTATTCGATTCCGCAGGCTACTCCCAAGCGGCCCTGCGAGCGCAGCGGATGGTCGGGCAGGCGGTGACTGCCGCTGCGGCAGCGGATATGTTGCGCATCCCATTCCATGACCTCATCGAGGAGGCACATGCGGCCGTGGTGGGGAATATTTCTTTCGATCCAGGGGCGGTCTAGGCGCATGGTTCGATTCGCACTTCCAGGCGTGATACGTCGAGATACTCGAGAGTCGCCGTTCCGCCGGTTCGCGCCGCCAGCAGGCGGAGCAGCGGCAGTGCGCGGGCCGCGGGAAACGCGCAGCGCAACGCCTCCAAGTCCGGGTCCGCGAATCGATCGCACTCCAAGTCGCTGAGCGCCGCGTCCACTCTCGCGAACGACGGGACGCGTCTTTGCGGCGTCAGCACCATGGCGACGCCGAAGGTATCGGGGATCGGCCGCTTGGCGTGCAGCGGCTGCGGGTATTCGCTGTCATACGCAACCAGCAGAACGGGCACCTGATCGACCACGACCTGGGTCAACGCTTCCAGCAGACCCGCGGTGAAGCTCGCGTCGAATGCGCAGAGCACATTCGACTCTGCCGTGGCGCCCGTGCCGATGCTCCAATAGCCCGCGGCCGCGTTGTGCACCGAGTTGGCAAAGCGCGTCGGCGAAATCTCGCGGCCTGCGAGCGACAGGGCTTGGCAGAGTTCATGACAGTTGTGCCCGTCCCCGCCGGAAGAAGAGAACACGCTGGCGAGTTCCGCGGGATCCTCACCCGCCTGCGACGTGGCTTCCAGCGCGATGGCCAATGCCAGCTTGACGACGCGGCCGATGCGCCGCCGCTCGGCGGCCGCCAAGATCGCCGGCATCGGCAGGACCGCGGCCGCGGGCCGATACGCCCGCTGCCCGGACAGTACGGCCGCCGCCTCGGGCCAATTGGACAGGCCCGGCCCCAGGACTCCGAGGCCGCTGACATAGGCTGACAGCGTCATCCTGCTCGACCCAAAATCAGGCTGCAGTTCGAGCCGCCGAAACCAAACGAATTGGAGAGCACGCGCGCCACCGGGGCGCGGCGATTGTCCCTGATGTAGTGCGCCGTCAGAGTCGGATCGATCTTGCTCGTGTGGACCCCGCCCGGCATCAACCCATTCTTGACGGCCAGGGCGCTGATCACGGCCTCGAGCGCACCCGCCGCGCCCAGAGTATGGCCCGTGGCACCCTTGGTCGAACTGCAAGGCGTGGTCGGGCCGAATACGCTGGTGACCGCCTGACTTTCCGAGCGATCGTTGCTGGGGGTTCCGGTACCGTGCAGATTGATGTAATCGATGTCGCCGGGCTCGAGCGCAGCGGCCGCGAGCGCGGCCTGCATCGCGCGGCGCGCACCGAGACCCTCGGGGTGCGGCGCCGACATATGGTAGGCATCGCTCGATTCGCCGATGCCGAGCAGCAGCACGTCGCCGCCGTCCGAGCCGGCCGGCACGCGCTCCAGAAGCGCGAATGCCGCCGCCTCGCCGATGGAGATGCCATCGCGCGCAACGTCGAATGGCCGGCATGGCGTCGGCGAGGTGAGCTGCAGGGAGTGAAAGCCATACAGGGTCGTGAGACACAGCGAATCCACTCCGCCCACCAGAGCCGCATCGATGAGTCCCGCTTCGATCATCCGCCGCGCAGAGCCGAACACCTTGGCGCTGGAGGCGCATGCGCAGGAAACCGCGACGGCCGGCCCTTCCAAGCGGCATCGCCGGCGAAGGTAATCGGCCACGGAAAACGAGTTGTGAGTCGAACCGTACTCGAAGCTCGGCGGCAGCGCGCCGCTGACGGGATCGCGCTCGCGATAGGCGAGCTCGGTCTGCAGAATGCCCGCCGTGCTGGTTCCCAGGAACACACCGACACGCCGCCGTCCCCACCGCTCGGCCGCTTGCTGCACCGTCTCGAAGAAGCCGTCCTCTTGCAGAGCGAGTTCGGCGAGCCGGTTGTTTCGGCAGTCGAACTTGTACAAATGGTCCGGCAGCCGTGCATCGTCCACGCCGGCCACTTCGCCAATGTGGGTCTCGATATCCACGGTCTCGAATTCGCAGTTCCTGAGGCCGCTGCGCTGCTCGAGCAGGCTCTCGAGGGTCGCCGCAACGCCCTTGCCGATGCAACTGGTCGCGGTAAAGTTCTTGAAGAGCAGCGGTCTCATGGGGATAGCTTACAGCGCGGAGCGCAAGGTGACGGGCCGCAGCTCAATCGACGCCAGGGCGTCGAGCAGCCGCGGCAGGACCTCCAGGATCACCGGCTTGCCGCCGCGGCCGCGTGCCGCATTGCCATCGTGCAGCAGCAAGATGTCGCCGTCCTGCAGCGGATTCGCCAGGCGCCGGTACACGGCATCCGGGTTCGTATTGACGGTGTCGAAGCCGCGGCGCGTCCAGCTGGCAAGGCGCAGCTGCAGGCGGGTGAGCACGGGGTCGAGAAACGGATTGCGCAGCCCCGCCGGCGCACGAAAGAACCGCGGCCTCGAGCCGGTCACTCCGAGGATGCTGTCCTGGGCGCGCGAAATCTCCGCGCTCATGCCGCCGGGCCCCAGCAGGGAGAAGTTGTGCCGGTGCCGCTGGCTGTGATTCTCGATGGCGTGACCGCGGCGCACGATTTCCCGCGCGAGGTCTGCATAACGCTCGACGCGCGCACCCACGCAAAAGAAGGTGGCGAGCGCTCGGTGCTCGGCGAGCTGCGACAGAACCTGCGGAGTGACATCGGGGTCCGGTCCGTCGTCGATGGTGATGGCGACGCCCGTCGCGACGCCGTTGCGGGCGGGCAAGCGGACCCAGTTGGCTCCCAGCAGCTGGCTGCGCGGCCAAAGCCCGGCCGCGGCCAGGGCAACATGGTTCGCGGCCAGGGCCCCGAGCGCCCAGGGCCACAGGCGCGGGCGCGCCAGCGCCGCGGCAGCCGCACCCAGGTGCACGGCGGCGGACGCATACAATAGCGGCGGCGGCGACCAGCGCCGCGCGGCGCCCTCCTGCCCATTAGCGCCGAGCTCCCCGGCATCCTGTTGGGGCCTGCCTTGTCCCTTCATGTGAAGCGCGATTCCAAGAAATTCTCCCAAAGCCGAATCCAAGTGGACCACTCATGACCGCCGCCGATCACATGGACCGAGTCGGCCGGCAGCGTTGCCGCCAGCAGCTCATGCGCCGCCGCAAAGCGGTCTCCCCGGCCGAATCCGAGGTACAGCGGCCGTGAATCCGCATGGCGGCTTTTGATGTAGCGCCATATTCGGCGTTCTTCGTCGGTTTCCGCAAGTTCGCCCGGCTGCCATGCCGCAACTCCGGCCGCCTGAGCGATTTCAGCGGTCAGCATCCGATTGCCGAGATACGGAGCAAGCAGGCACAGCCCATCGAGTTCATCGGGATGCGAGGCGGCGTAGTCCAGCGCAAACAGGCCGCCAAGGGAGATTCCGCCCAGCCAGATCGACACACCCGCCGCGCGCGCCGGTAACACGATGTCGGATCGCAACCGTTGCAGCGCGCTGCGATCGCCCACGTGCGCCATCTCCATGTCCACGAAAGTGAGATCGAGGGCGATCCGCCGCATGCGCACCGCCTCCGCAAAGCCGGCGGTCAAGAAATCCCGAGCGGCATGGTAGGCGCCGGGCAGCCACACCACGCGCGTGGGTGCCGCGGCCGTCGACAGTGCGGGCACGGAAATACTACGCACGCGGCGTCTCGGGATCCGGTGGGTCGGCGGATGCGAGCACCGCGGCGAAGAGCAGCGCCAGGAAGGCGCCCGGCGCCACCGTCGTGCCCAGCGCCACGAGCACCGGGACTTGCGAGAAGGACAGCAGGCCAAAACCGATGACCGTGCTGGCATTGGCGATGACCAGAGAGGCGAGGGTCAGCGATTCGCCGCCGGACTGGTGCACGCTCGCCTGCCGGTCAAAGAACAATGCATAGTTGGAACCGACGGCAACGATGAGCAGCATGCCCACCAAATGCAGGATGGTGAGCTGCACTCCGCAGAGCGAGAGGCCCGCGGCCACGGTGAGCACGGCCAGCAGCAGCGGCGCCAATATACGCGCGACGCGCGGCGGCGAACGCAGCGTGATCATCAGCAGCGCGAGAATCGCCAGCACGCCCCCCAGAGACAAATGAATCGCCTCGGACAAATAGCCGGTATACAAGGCGTCGGACTCCTGCTTGAGATCGAGCACCCGAGTCTCCTCGAGTTTCGCGTCCTGCAGCGCCGTCCTCACGCGGGCCGTGTCGACCGCCTGCGCCGAATCGGCGGCGTGCAGCGGCAGCAGCGCATTCCAGCGATCCCTCTCGTGCAGGATCAACGCGTCGACGCCGGCGCGCAGAGAAGTCCCTTGCAGATCTTGCACCGTGACGAGCGGCGCGTGGCGCGCGGCTTCGGCGTCGCGTAAAAACGGCTGCAGGCGGTCGCTGCTCAACCCAACGCCTGCCGTGGCCCGCCGCAAGTTCTCGCGCAGCGTCGATGGGTCGGGCAGGCTGTCGCGGCGTGCCTGCTGAGTCGCCGCACTCGGGAGGTAGTTCCCCGGGCTGTCGAAACCGCCGATGACCTTGGCATCCACCAAGGCCTCCAGCGCCCGAGCAGCGCGTTCCGCACCGCTGAGCGCGGAATCGAGCGTCGGGCCGGAGACGATCACGAGGTCGCGTACGTCCGCGGCGCCCAAATCGCTGCGCAGCTTGGCGTCCGCGTCTCGATCCTCCGCGGAGACCGGGCTCAACGCCGCGAGTTCGCGATTCCACAGCGTATCGTGATGCAGCCACAATACGGCCAGCGCCGACGCCGCCAGCGCCACGCTGAAGGCGGCGAGAGGCAAGCCGCGAAGCTGTCGTGCCCTGTGCAGCAGCCGGGCGACGCGTGACCCTACGGGCGTGACATCGTGGATGACGAATCCGCTCGGCAGCAGCGCGGGCAACACATGGCGCGTCACCAGCGCGGCCGCGATCAAACCGCTGATCGAATAGAGTCCGAGTTGCGCGAGTCCGGGAAAACCGGAAGGGAGGAGCGAAGCAAAGCCGCACACCGAAGTCAGCATCCCCAAACGGATGGTGGGCCACCAGGCCCGTTGCCAGCTCGACGCAGGCGCCTCGTTCTGCGGCAGGCGGCGCGACTGCACGAAAAAATAAATCGAATAGTCCACCGATTCGCCGATGAGGGTAATACCGAACCCCAAGGTGATGCCGTGCACCGCGCCGAACCCCAGCGCGACGGCGGCGATGCCGATCAGCGCACCGCTTGCCACGGGCGCCAACCCCAAGGCGAGCGCCGGCAGCGACCGATACACTGCAAACAACAGCGTCACGACCAGTATGCTGCTGGCGATCGACAGACGTACCGCGGCGTGCTCGATCTTGGCGCGCGCGCCGACGGCGAACACACCCGGTCCGCTCAGTTTCAAGCGCAGGTCTGCGGCGCGGCCCGCCGACGATTCGTGCACCGGCGCCGCGAATGCCGCGCGCACCGCCGCCGCGAATGCCGCGCGCACCGCCGCGATGGCCCGCTCCTGCGCGTCGGTATCGGAGCCGCCGGCCGCCGTCTGCGCCACCATCAGGGCGCGCGCGCCGCCGGGCGAAACCCAGACTCCATCGCTCGTCGGCGGCGAGGGAGTGCGCTCCAGCTGATCGATGATGTGCAGCATCTCGCCCGTGGGATCGTTCGGCAACAGCGGCTTGAGCATGAGTCCGACCGGCGATGCCAACTCGTCGAGCGTGTCCAGAAGGGCAGCATGCAGACCCTGCTCGGAGAAGCGCGCCGCGCTCACCTGGTCGCTGAGCAGATAGCGATGTTCAAACAGGAACTCGCGATCGCGCTCCGCAGTGACCGGCTCGCCGTTGTCGACGCTGGAGAATTGGCGGTCGCGGCGCAGGCGGGCCGCCATCGCAACAGACACTCGCGCCCGGGCGCCGGCGTCGCCTCCTTCGATAGCAATCAGAATCAGGCGCGAGGCCGGACCATCGCGCAGCTGGTCCACCAGAAGTTGCTGCGTGGGAGTGGGGGATGCGGGCAAAAACGCCGACAGGTCGGTGATGTAGTGCGCGCGCGCCACGATGACGGCCGCCAGGGCGACGCAACAGAGCCAGAGCTTAGGGAAGCTCGCGCGCCGCCGGTTCATGGCGCCGCGGCTGCGCGCAGGGTCATCAGTGAGCGATCACCATCGGCCTGGCGAATTTCAATTCTGTGCAATTGGTCTCTCGACCCGTCGATCTGCACCTGCTTGACGGTTCGCGCCAATTGACGGTCCACGGGGACCAGAACGAGGTTCCAGCGCTCCACGCTGCCGGCAAATTCCACGTGGAATATTCGCTCGAGCGCGCTTCGATCGCCCGCCAGGGTGGCGCGGATACTTTCGACGAATGGCTGGATTTGCGGGTACCGCTGCAGGTCGAGCACATGCTTGCGGCCTCGGCGCTCCACAGTCAATACGCCGCCGGCGAGCACCAGATTTTCGGGGCGGGGAAGCAGAGTGCGCTTCTCCAGATGATCCGGCGCGTCGTAACGCAATTCGCCCGAGGATTCGACCGGGTGATCGAGGACGGCGAGGAACTGCTGCTCGATGAACTCGACCCGCCCGTGCTGGCGCATCGCCAGCACGCCCATGACGGCGTCCAGATCGCTGCTTGCGCCGCAGAGCCAGGCCAGCACGACGAGTGCAAGCGCACGCCGCATCATGCTGCCGGCAACATGCGTCGCGGCGTTCACCGCACTGCGCCCGGCTTGCGCCAGAAATCGTGGAAATTGAACCAGTTGTAGGGGTCGCTGCGGCAGTACTGGTCGAGCAGGGCGGCGTAACGGTCGATCGCCGAACGGACCGCGAAATGGCGCGGCGCCGCGGGAGTCGAGGAAAAATCGGCGACCGGCTCGAACACCACATGGTAGTGGTTCTTGCCGCGATACAGCCCGGCCATGAAGAATACCGGGCAGCGCAGAATGGCCGCAGCACGCATGGGACCCGTGGGCAGGTAGGCGCGCTCGCCCAGCAACGTCACCGCCTGCACCGGCTCGCCTCCCAGCGTTCGATCACCCAGCACGCCGACGAACGCGCCGTGGTCGAGGCGTTCGGCAATATTGAGCATGGCGTCGATCCTGCCCAAGGAGACGATGTCGGACTCGAGGTGCGGATTGATGGCCGCGAGGATGGCGTTGATCTTGCGCGCGTTCTCCTCGTACATGGCCATGGCCACCTTGAGTCCGTGCCGCCGCCGGCCAAGGCTGTGCATCACCTCGAAGCTGCCCATGTGGGCGCCCATGAGCAAGGCACCGCGGCCCTTGTCTACTAGCGCGAGTATCTGGGTCTCGCCTTCGAGTGTGATGTTGAATATCCCGAATTGCTCGTTGATCAGATAGACGCGATCGTGGATGGTGGTGGCAAAGCTCAATATTTGACGAAAGCGGTCGCGCGCGCCCGGGCGCCGGCCGAGCGCGAGGCGCAGGTAGCGTCGAGAATGGCGCCGCGCGCCCGGTGCGAACAAAAAGAAATAGATCGCGATTCCATACAGGGGAATCCGGCTCAAGGTTCTGCCCAGATGCAGGGAAACGAACGCCATGATCCGGAGCAGTGCCATGCTGCCCCGCTCGCGATGCCTGATCCAATCCGCCTTGGGTTGTGGGTCCGCGACGTTCGCGGCCTTGGGGGTCATGCGCCGCCGCTCGACGGGGCGGCATCCGGCTGTGGCGCGCCCTCCGGCGTCGCGCTCGCCAGGCTGCCGCTGGCCACCGTCCGGTCCGCGACGCGCACCGTAAAGCGAATCAGCCCGCTCTTGCCCGCGGCGAGATGCTCCAAGCAAAGTGCGTCACCGGGGCGTACGACGTCGATGAATTTGACGGATGCGATACGCCACTGAGTGAGATCGACGGCCCGCTCGCGTTGTAAGACTTGCAGCACCGCATCCAGCAGAGCGGCGCCCGGCAGGACGGGAAACTTGGGAAAGTGACCGGCGAACGCCGGGTGGTCTCTCGGGATCTCGATGGAGTTCTGCATGGCCGCCGCAGCTTTCACGGCGCTTCATTCGTCTGCAGGTGACGGCTTGCCAGCTGCTGCAGTTCCTGCTGCGGCAGCTTGCCGGTGGCGTTGCGCGGCAAGCGCTCGACGATGATCAGCGGGCGCGGCAGGAACACGGGATCGATCCGCTGGCGCAGATGCTCGATGAGCGCGGCCGCGCTCAATGTGGGAGCGACCACGACCGCGCCCAAGCGCGCCACTCCGGTGGAGCCGGTGGCGCCGTCGCGCAGGAAGAACACGCCGTCGGCCACGCCGGGGATGGCATTCAGCTGCGCGTTCAAATAGCCGAATGAACTGCGCTTGCCGGCGATATTGACCAAGTCCGCCGTGCGGCCGTGCAGAAGAAATTCGTCGTCGCCGGTCATCTCGATGACATCCTGCATGGCCGTCAATTGTTCGACGTGACCGCCGTGCGCGAACACCTGATCGTTCGAAATTCTCAGCCGAACTCCCGGCCACAGCCGCCAGCCGGCCGACTCGGCGGTGCGGCGGAGGGCGATCTGCCCGGTTTCCGTGGAGCCATAAATCTCGAGCAGTGCCGCGTGAAATTTCCCTTCCACTCTGCGCGCCAGATCCTGATCCAAGGGAGCCGTCGCGGAGACGACGAGATCCAGCGGCGGCAAATCGATCTCCGATGCAAGTAGGGCGCGTAAGTGGACGGGAGTCGTCACCAGCACGCGCGGCCGGGGCACCGCCGCCAGGGCGGTTGCGATATCGGCGGGATAAAAGGGCCGCTCGGCGCAGAAGGAGTTGCCGCTCATGAGCGCCAGCAGCACGGTAGATTCGAAGCCGTACATATGCTGCGCAGGCACCGTGCCGATCAGGACATGGCGCCTGCCGTCCGACAGCCCCAAACGGGCGGCGCCGTCGCGCACGCAGCGTGCAAGGCGGCCCCAAGTTTTCTTGTAGGGCAGGGGTGTGCCGGTCGATCCCGAGGTAAAGACGATGGCCGCGAGCTGAGTCACTGGAATCTCCGGCACGGCCCAAGCCTTCTCGCTGGTGGGCAAGTCCTCGGGATAATGGACTCTCGGGAGGCCGATATCGCAGAGCGGGTCGTCGGTCAGGCAGAAAGCGTCCGGCGCGAAGCTCGCGAGTTGCCCGATCACCTCGGGCGTGTGCGTGGATGGCAACAGACTGACGCGCCCGGTGATGAGACAAGCCGCGAGACCCACCGTGAAGCGGTATCGATCGGCGCACACGTTGAGCACGTGCTCGCCGGCGGGCAAGCGCTGCGCCAGGTGCTTGGCGTCGGATAAGAAGCGTTGAGCGGTGACCGGGACTTGTGATCGGTACGCAATCACCGCCGAGGGTGTGCTGTGGGACAGTAACGCGATCGTATCCATCTTACGGTAGCTTAGGGTGACGGTAGCTTAGGGTGAGTTCGCGAAATAAACCCGCACCGCGGCGAGTATGCCTCGGCGCGGCACCTGCGGGAGCACACGCCGCCGGACGGCATACTCGGCCACGAACATGAGTCCGATCAGCGGCAGCACGCAGAAATTCGCGAACAGCGACCAAATGCGCAGCGGCGTGAAGAGGAACAGCCCGAACGTCGCGCCGGTGATCAAGAGGAAAAACAAGGCCCACGCGGCCGTGACGCGGCGCGTGTAGCGCAGCTCTTGCGGTGTCAGCGGCCCATGCACCTTGTCCGCAAGCTGGGTGCACAGCGCCACGCGATTCCCCAGCAGGGACACACCGAAACTGGCCGCCATGAGACTGTAGAAGCCGCCCTCCTGCAGGAGATAGACCACGGGGAAGTTCTTTTCCAAGACCGGCCAGTAGTGACGCAGGAGCACGGCCGCGGCTGCCGCCCCCAGCAGGGCCACCCATGCGTGGGTCCAGCGCCAGAGTAGAAGGAGGCCGACGGTGAGCACCGGGCCCAAGGCGAGACCCACTCCCAAATCGCGGGTCTTTGCCGCGGAGTTGCTGTAGTGGGACAGTCCTGCGTAAGCGACGAGGAATACGACGACCGCAGCCAGCTGCAGCCTACGCCGCCAACGCATCGCTACTTGGTCCTATGTGCCGCAATGTACTCTGCTAGGTGCCTCAAGGAACGGAAGGTCTGCTGATTTTCCGAAGCGTCGGCGCGCAATTGAATGCCGTACTGCTTGGAGACGATCAACGCCACCTCCAAGATATCGATGGAGTCGAGCCCCAAGCCCTCACCATACAGGGGGGCCTCAGGATCGATGTCCTGCGGCAGCACCTCGAGGTTCAAGGCTTGCACGAACAGGCCGGCAATTTCCCGCTGTAGACCGACATCGGCCAGGGGCGCCGGCTGTTGCATGAGCGACGCTTTGTCGGACATAGGCTAGGCTTTCAATTGAACTTATAAAGTTGCGGGCATTATATAGGTGCCGGCCGGAGCGGCAACCCACCGGCGTCGCATTACCGTCGCCTGGCCACCCGTGCGCGTATGCGCCGCAGCGACAACAGCGGCAGTCGTGCGACGAAGCCCCAAAATAGCCGAAAATGCATCCAGGTCAGCAAGGCGTTGTCGCGCCCGTAGTTGAAGTGTGACACTCCTCCTTCCTCGGGACGAAAGTAGCGCACCGGCGCGGGCAGGTTGACTGGCCGGACGCCGCGCCAGCACAGGCGCACCGCTGCCTCGACGTCGAAGTCGAAGCGCCGCATCCAGGGTTGCCGGCTCATGACCGCGACCAGAGGGTCAATGGGGTACACGCGAAAGCCATACAGGGAGTCGTGGATGCCGGCCCACAGGGTCTCGAGGTTGGCCCACCAATTCGAGATTCGGCGGCCCTTGACCCGCAAACCGGGCGCACTGGCGTCGAATACCGGGACGCCCAGCACCATGGCACCGGGCTCTGCCAGCGACGCCTGCATGAAGCCTCGAATCCGTTCGGCGGGGTGCTGACCGTCGGAATCCATGGTCAAGGCGTGGGTGAACCCGGAAGCCTGCGCCTCGCGCAATCCGTACAGCACGGCGGCACCCTTGCCGCGGTTCTCCGCAAGCACGAACACAGCCAAGCCGGGTTCCGCTTCGGCCATGGCCGACAAGCCTTGCGCGGTTTGATCGGTGCTGCCGTCGACTACCACCCAGACGGGAGCCCATTGATCGAGAGCGGCGCGCACGGTCGCATACACCTTGGGCCCCGGGTTGTAGCTCGGAATGAGCACCAAGTGAGAACTGGACCGCACCGGGGTGCGGGCGGCATGGCGCGCGTCCATGCCTACTTGCACTGTAGCCAGCGCGACTGCAGCGCCCCCTCGAGCGCCTGACGGTAGTACCGGTCGAGTTCGGCCGTGAACGCAGGGACGTCCGCCGGAGGGTCAAAGCGCCTCCCCAACCTTACCCGGTAGGTGATGGGCAAGTCAGGCCGCCGGAACAGCGGCCAACCCTTGCTCAAGAAGGGCGAATCGGTCTCGATCACCAGGGTTTGCACCGGGACATTGGCGTGCTTCGCGATCAGTCCCACGCTGCCCACCAACGAATTGATCGGCGCCCGGGTGCTCCGGGTGCCTTCGGGAAACAACAAGAGGACGCCGCCGTCGCGGAGATGCGACACGGAGTCCTTGACCATTTGGCGCGACGAGTCGTTGGGCACGTAGCGCGCGAGACGCGAACCGGATCCGAGAAACACATTTCTCATGAGCGCCGATTTCATGACGCAGACGATGTTGGGGTGGCGCGTCAGGATCAGCAGCGCATCGATCAAGCAGGGATGATTGGGGGCCAAGATCACCGGCGGCCCGTCCCTCAAGGTGTCGATGGCGCGCAAATCCAAATGGTAGGTGCGGGTGACGGACAGAGACCAGGCATAGAGGCGAAATCCTGACATGATGCCGCGCCGCCCGACCGCGGTGCCGATGCGCCGCGGCAGAATGAAATACAGCGGCAGCGCGAACACCGACCAGGTCAGGCAGATGAGCCCCAGCAGCGTCAGCGATGTGTAGAGCGCGAAATATTCATAGGCGATTTTCAGAGGACGCAGCATCGGTGCGGGTACTCAATCGGGTACTTCGACCATGGTCGAAGACCGGTGGATCATCCAGGAAATACCGAATCCCGTCGACCAATAACTTCTGCTCTGGACCAGCGGGCTGTCGACGAATGCGGCCCCGGACAGGGTGTCATAACGCACGTACGCGCCCACCCAGAAATGCGGAAAGCGTCTGGACGCGGCGGCGATCGCCTGCGTGCCGGCGTAGCCGCCGACCGCCTGGTAGACGGGCCGCGCGGCCGTCGCATACCGGGGTGCGACCGTATAGAAATAATCGTGGTAGCGGCGGTCGGCGAACAAGGGCCCGGTGAGCAATCCTAGGTGCCAACCCGTGAACCCGAAAGGGTCCGCGACATCCAAATTGAAGCGCGGCGTGAACGTCCAGCCGATCATTCTGGGCGAGGCCTCGACTGTGAATGCGGCGCGCAGCGGCATTCGCAGATCGAATTTGATCCGCGCATCGTCGCTGCGCAACAAATGCAATTCCAGCGAGGGCCCGAGCTCCAGCGTGGATCTGAGGTCCGGCATGCCGTTGCGTTCCCGATCATTGCGTACCGGCGTGGTCGCATTGACGCTCAAATTGAGCTCGACCCGGTCTTGATTGAACAGAGTTCCGCGAACGCCCTCGCGATCCGATTTTAGAAACTTGCCGTGGTACACCAGATACGGAATGGGCAGGGGATAGACGTGGGCGCTGTTGGAGCCGCGATAGTCTTCGAATGCCACTGCGCCGACTCCAAGCCCATACTCCAGCAAGGGCTCCTCCTTGGACAGAACCGGCATGGCCCAGCACATCGCCAGCAGCGCCGCGCACAGTGTGCCGCGGGAACTCTTCGGCGCCGCGGGCATCAATGGTTGGTCATGTGTTGGTTTGAGAGATCCGGTCGGGCATAATGAAAGCGGCCTTTTGATGAGCTTGTTGGACAACCCGTGCGATCTTGGCTTTAGTCTATCGTGCCGACAAACACGGGTCCAACGGCTGTAAGATAGCAAGCCATGCACATCTTGATTGTTGAAGATGACGAAGTTGCACGTGATTACCTGGCCAAAGCGCTGCGCGAGGTAGGACACACGGTCGACGTGGCGGGAAACGGTCTCGAGGGGCTGCACCTCGCCTCGTCGATTGCCGTCGATCTGGCGATCGTCGATCGCATGCTGCCGAAGCTCGATGGACTCGCCTTGGTGCAGTCGCTGCGCGCGACGGGGCGCAAGATGCCGGTCCTGATTTTGAGCGCGCTCGGCGACGTGGACGATCGCATCACGGGCCTCCGCGCCGGCGGCGACGATTACCTGACCAAGCCGTATCACATGTCGGAGCTGCTGGCGCGCATCGACGCGCTCGCAAGACGCGGCGAGAACGGCAGCGCGGAAGCGAATACCAGATTGAAACTGGCGGATCTGGAGCTCGACCGGATGACGCGCCGGGTCATGCGCAACGGCAAGAAAATCGAGCTCACGGCGCGCGAATTCCAGTTGCTGGAGTTCATGATGCGCCACAGCGGACAGGTGGTGACGCGCACCATGCTGCTCGAGGGCGTGTGGGACTACCATTTCGACCCGCAGACCAACGTGATCGACGTGCACATCAGCCGTTTGCGGCAGGCGATCGACAAAGACTTCGACAAACCCCTGCTGCACACGGTGCGCGGCGCAGGGTACAGCTTGCGCGAAGACGAATAGCGGCCCACCCGTGGGACCCGATCAACGGTTTCTCCGCGTACTCGATACCTCTCCGTTCCGTATCGCCATCGTCTATTCGATCGCGTTTGCCTGCGGCGCGGCCGCGCTCTTGGGCGCGGTCGATTTCGCCGTCTCGCGCGTGGTCGACGGCAGCACCGACAATCTCATCGAGGCGGAAGTGCAGGGATTGCGCGAGCAGGTGCTGGTGCTGTCGCGCAGCGATTTCATCGAGTTGATCGAACAGCGCTCGCAGGATCAGGATGTGCGCGGCGCGGTGTACTTGATGGTGGACCCGCAGCTGCGCCCCGTCGCGGGCAATGTCCCGGCTTGGCCGAAGCTCGAAGCCGGCAAGGGTAAATGGTTCCTGTTCAAGGTATCGGTGCCGTTCGGCGATGAAACCCGCGAGCACGAAATGCGCGCGCAGCGCTTTCCGCTGCCCGGCGGTTATCGAATGCTGGTGGGACATGATGTGCAGGAGCGGCAGGACGTCAAGAGCCTCATGATGCGCGGTCTGATCGCCGCGGTGGTGATGACCTTGCTGCTGGGGTTGGGCGGCGGCTTTTGGATGGGCCGGCGCATTCTGGCGCAGGCGGGTGCGATTTCGGCGGTGGCGACCCAGATCATGCGCGGCGATCTCTCGCAGCGGCTGCCGGTTCGCGATGCGGACGACGAATTGAACACATTGGCCCGAGAAATCAACACCATGCTCGACAAGATCGAGCAGCTCACGCTGGGCATGCGCACCGTGCTCGACAGCGCCGCGCATGACCTCCGCACGCCGCTCAATCGCCTGCAGTCCACCGCCGAGGCAGCGATGATGCAGCTCACCGTGGGTTCGGCGGAGCGGCGGGTCCTCGAACGAGTCACCACCGAAGTCGATCGAATGCGGAGCACCTTGGACGCGCTGCTGCGCATTGCACTCGCCGAAACCGGCACGGTGGCGCGGGAACCGGTCAATCTGTCGGAATTGGTCGCGAGCGTGGTCGAACTGTACGCGCCGGTGAGCGACGAGCGCGGCATCATATTGGAGAGTTCGGTCGCTTCGGGGGCGGAGGTGCTGGGCAGCCGGCAGCTGTTGGCGCAGGCGCTGGCGAATTTGCTGGACAATGCCATCAAGTTCACCCCCGACGGCGGCCACATCCGGGTGCAGTTGCGCGGCTCGGGCAGCGAACCGGAAGTGATAGTCGAAGACAATGGGCCGGGCATCCCGGCCGACAAGCGCGAGATCGTTCTGGGCCGCCGCGTGCGGTTGGACGAGGCGCGCAGATTTCCGGGTTCGGGGCTCGGGCTGTCGTTGGTGGCGGCGGTCACCAAATTACACGGCGCGCACCTGGTGCTGGATGACGCGGGGCCGGGCCTGCGCGTATCGCTGAAGTTCTAAAGGGTCCCGGAAGGTCCCTGATCGTCATAGAGTTTTTATTCGGAGGGTTCATGTCACGATATGTCACCTGCGGCGTGGGCGTACTCGCCCTGATCGGCTGCGCATCCGCCCCAGCCATGACGCTGCGGTCCGGGGTCGATCTCAACTATGTGGATCACTCGGTTCGTCCCCAGGACGATCTATATCGGTACTTGAACGGCAAATGGCTGGACAGCTTTCAGCTGCCGCCCGACAAGGCTTCCTATGGGTCGTTCACCTACGTGGATGACGCGACTCAGGAGCAGCTGCGCGGGATCGTCGACGGTCTCGTTCACGGACAAGCCCAGGCGACGCAGGCCGGCAATGCCGACGCCGAGGTCCGGAAAATCGCCGATTTGTATCAAAGCTTCATGGACGAGGCCCGGCTCGAAGCGCTGGGAATGAAGCCGCTGCGGACTGAATTTGCCGCTATCGACGCGATCGCCGACAAAGGCGGCATCCCGGCGCTCATCGCGCATCTGAATCGTATCGGGGCGGGCGCGCCCTTCAACTTGTACATCAATCAGGACGCCAGAAATTCCCTGCAGTACGCGGTGATCTTTCATCAAAGCGGATTGGGTCTGCCGGACCGGGACTACTACCTCAAAGACGACGCCAAGCTCAAAGACGCGCGCGCCAAGTACCTCACGCATGTGGCCAAGATGCTGGGGATGGTGGGCGATGCGGAGGCAGAGACTCATGCCGCCGCCATCCTCAATCTAGAAACGGAGCTGGCTCGATTGCAATGGACGCGGGTCGACAACCGCGATCCCGTCAAGACCTATAACAAGACCGCGATCGCCGATCTACCGAAGCTGATGCCCGGCTACGACTGGCGGCGCTACGTGCGCGGCACCGACATCGACGGCAAAGTCGACTCGGTCATCGTCAGCCAGCCAAGCTATTTCAGCGGCCTCGACAAGCTGATGGCGGCGACACCGCTCCCGGTGTGGAAGGCTTATTTCAAATGGCATGTGCTGGCCGCGGCGGCGCCGTATCTGTCGAAATCCTTCGTCGACGAGCGCTTCGCGTTCAGAGGCACCGTGCTGAGCGGTATCCCTCAAAACCGCGCGCGATGGAAGCGCGGCATTGCGCTCCTCGACGAGGCCATGGGCGAGGCGCTGGGCAAGCTCTACGTCGCGAAATACTTCCCGCCGGAGAACAAGGCGCGCATGGAAGCGCTGGTTCGAAATCTGCTCGATGCCTACCGCCGCGACATCGATACGCTGGACTGGATGAGCCCCGGCACCAAGAAGGGAGCCCAGGAAAAACTCTCCAAGCTGGTGATGAAGATCGGATACCCCAACACATGGCGCGACTATGCCGCCCTGCAAATTTCACGCGACGATCTGTGGGGCAACGTGATGCGCGCCAACGAGTTCGAGTATCGGCGCAACCTCGATAAATTGGGCAAGCCGGTCGATAGAAATGAATGGCAGATGACGCCGCAGACGGTCAATGCCTACTACAATCCGCCGATGAACGAGATCGTGTTCCCGGCCGCGATCCTGCAGCCGCCGTTCTTCGACGCTCGGGCCGACGACGCGGTCAACTACGGCGGAATCGGCGGCGTCATCGGCCATGAAATCAGCCATGGCTTCGACGACAACGGCAGTCAGTACGATGCCGACGGCAACCTGCGCGACTGGTTCACCCCGGAGGACCACGAGAAGTTCAAGTCCAAGACGCGCGCCTTGGTCGCACAGTACGAGGCCTATGAACCGGTGCCCGGATTCCACATCAACGGTGAATTGACGCTGGGAGAGAACATCGCCGACAACTCGGGGCTGGCGATCACCTACAAAGCCTATCACCTGTCGTTGGCGGGCAGGGCGGCGCCCGTGATCGAGGGTCTCACCGGCGATGAGCGGTTGTATCTGGGCTGGGCGCAGGTGTGGCGCGGCAAGGTGCGCGAGGCCGACGCAATTCAGCACATCAAGGCCGACCCGCACTCGCCGCCCGCGGTGCGTGGTACCGCACCCGTGGTCAATCAGGAGGGTTTCTACGCCGCATTCGGCGTCAAGGAAGGCGACAAGATGTATCTCCCCCCGGGGCGGCGCGTCACCATCTGGTAGAAGAGCAACGGGAAGCTGGCAGGACAGAAACGGGACAGTCTCGAAATGGGCATACGGCCGTGAAAATACTCATTGTCGAAGATCAACGCCGCATCGGCGCGTTTATCGAACGAGCCCTGCGGGAGCATTCCTACGTCGTGACTTGGGTCCGGTCCTGCCGCGAGGCGCTCGACGCCCTCTGCGAATCCAGCCATGACGCGATCATTCTCGACCTCGGGTTGCCCGATGGCGACGGAATCGACTTGCTGAGCCAATGGCGCAAATCGGGCTTCAATGAGCCGGTGTTGATCTTGAGTGCCCGCGATGCCGTTCAGGACCGGATCAAAGGACTCGATCTGGGAGCGGATGATTATCTTTCGAAGCCGTTCAGCCTGGAAGAACTGTTGGCGCGCCTGCGTTCCCTGCTGCGCCGTCAATCGACCGTCAAGGAGGCGGTCCTCGAACACCGCGGCATCAAGCTCGATCTCATAGGACATACGGTGCACCTGGCCGGTGAGCCGGTCGATTTGACCAGCCGCGAGTTCGCTCTACTGGAGATTTTCATGCAGAACGTCGGCCGAATTCTCACCCGCAAGCTGATCTGCGAGAAGTGCTGGTCGTCCGAACATGATAACGAGACGAATCTCCTGGATGTGTACATGAGCCGGCTGCGGTCCAAACTGGACACGGTTCCGGACAGGCCGTTGTTCAAGACGTTTCGCGGCATAGGCTACCAACTCCTGTGAGATCCATCGGCGCACGGCTCGCGCTATGGTACGCCGCCGCCGCTACCGCGACTTTGGTGTGCCTGTTCGTCGCAGGGTACTACCTTCTCAAGATCAACCTGGTGCATGGCCTCGATCTCATGAATCGCGCAGAGTTCGCGCAGATCAGCGCTCATTTGGGGTCCGACTATGCGTCGTTGAACGATCGCGTCATCGATGCCCGTATCCGCGAGACGACGGACTATGCTTCGGTTCTCTTTTTCATTACCGTCGATGATCCGCACGGCCCGGTCCGGCCGATTTTCTATTCGACGAATCTGCGGGGTCTGGAGATTCCCGACGTTCCGGGTCAACGCACGTTCAATGCGGTTCTGCCCGGCGTCGGCGAACTGCGCGTCGGCGAATTCATTCTCGGTCCATTCGACGTCACCATCGCGACACCGCTCGACAACGTCCACGAGGCCATGCGCTACTACACTCAGACCTGCCTCTGGCTGCTTGCCGTCATGCTGGCAGTCAGTGTTGCGATCGGCTTCGGGCTGAGCCGGCTTGCGTTGCGGCCCGTGCGACTGATCCGCGAGACCGCCAGCCGCATCAGTTCCGACAATCTCAGCGAACGCATTCCGGTTGCCAGCATCCGCGATGAGATTTCCGAGCTCGCGCTGCTGCTGAATCTCATGTTCGACCGGCTGGAAATATCGTTCCGGCAGATTCGCCGGTTTACGGCAGAAGCCTCCCATGAATTGAAGACGCCCATCTCCTTGATTCGGCTTCAGGCGGAAAAGCTTCTCGTCGACGGCAATCTCGATGCCGACAACGAAGAATCCGTCCACGTGCAGTTGGAGGAAGTCTCTCGATTGAGCAACATCATCGAGGAACTCCTGTTCTTGTCGCGTGCGGAGTCGTTCGAGATCAGATTGAATCTGACGACGCAGGATCCGAAGGCGATTCTAATGAGTTTTAGCCAGGACGCACGCGTTCTCGCGGAGCATCGCGGCCTGCAATTCGTGTGCAGCCACGAAGGTCTCGGAAGCGTGCTGGCCGAGCCGCACTGGCTGCGCCGCGTCCTCCTCAACCTGCTCACCAATGCGCTGAACGCCTCTCCGCAGGGCAGCCGTGTCACATTGACTTCGTCCATCCGCGAGGGCTTTTGGCGCGTGCAACTCGCCGATCAGGGACCGGGGGTTCCATCCGAATATCGGGAACGGATCTTCGAGCGCTTTTTCCGCTTGCCGCCTGCCAACGCCGCTGCGGACGAGGGCAGCGGATTGGGTCTTGCGATCTGCCGCAGCATCATTTCTCTTCACGGCGGCACCATTTGGGCCGAAGCGCCGCCCGATGGCTCGGGCTTGAGCATGGTTTTCCAGATACCGGCCCAAACGCCGCAAGACGCCGCGGAGTCGGCTCCGTCGCCGCTATTGCACGACGCCGCCGAGGTTTAGCCGCCGCCGCTTCACGCCGCCGCCGTTAAGATTTGTTTAATGTTGAGTTGCTATTCTAGTTTCGACGCATTTCTCAACAATTGCACCCAAGTGAAATCCACATGAAAAATTCATACCGCTCGATGATCGCTGCGTTCGCCCTTTGTTCGGTCTCCACCGTCTCGGTGGCAGCACCACCGCTGGCATTGGAGCCCGCGGCGTCGGTCGAGATACCCCAGTCGAGCGGCAAATTCGATTTTCTGCGGATCGACTCGAAGCGGCAGCGATTGCTCGCGGCGCATGAGAAGGACGGAACGTCGGATTTCATCGACCTGCGCAAGCCCGCTTTGATCAGCCGCCTCAAGGTCGGCGCAGCCGTGGACACGGCCATGGATCCTGAATCGACCTTCTACTACGTCAGCGTTCAAGAAGAGGAGCGGGTTGCGGTGGTCGATGCAGCGACCCTCAAGGAGGTCAAGTCGATCAAGATGGCGGGGCCGACCGACGCCATCATCTATGAGCCGAAAAATCACATGGTGTATGTCACGCACGACGAGGGCGCGGATGTGTGGGTCATCGATCCGAAGACGGCCAAGGTGGTTGCCACGGTCGCCATACCCGGAGTTCCGGAGTTCATGGTCTACGATGAATCGACGGATCGGATTTACTTGAACATCAAGAGCAAGGACGTCGTGGCGGTGATCGATCCCGCCGCCAATAAGGTCATCGCCCGGTGGCCCACGGCGGCCGCCGCGCAACCTCATGGTTTGGCGCTCGATGCGGACAATCACCGCATCTTTTCGGCCGGCGGCAACGGCAAGCTGGTCGTGATCGACACCAAGACGGGCTCGGTCACCGATACCGTCGACATCGTGCAGAAAGTGGATCAGATCGCATTCGGCGCGTCGAGCGGTCTCGTTTACTGTGCCGGTGCGGACAAAATGTCCGTGGTTCGCACCACCGGCGGCCAGGTTCTGCTGCTCGGCGACGTGACCACGGCGGCGACCGCCAAGAACGTCGCCGTCGATCCCGCCACCCAGAACGTCTGGACCACTTACACCGACGGCAAGAGTTCGTTCGCCAAGGCATGGAAGGCGCCGAAGCCGTAAGGCTCCCGAGCGCATGGCTCGGGAAGCGTACGGCGACGGGACGGCGCTTGCGCTACTCGAGCTCGAGCGACTCGAGAAACGCGGGGCCCGAAGCGTCAATTAATCGACGGGTGGCTGGGGCGGCGAACGCCCTGGCGCGCGAGCTAGCACGTAAGCTGCTGAACTCATTGAATAAATAGAGCTGGGCTTTTTTCTGGCATAGAACTTGCTCGATTCCTGGCTGCGGCATGTGACCGCGCTAGGAAAACGCCATGGCCGATGCAGCCGACGATGCTCCTCCCCCTCCGCCCAAACAGTCCGGCGGTTTCATGGGCTCTCTTATGAATGGGGCCGGCATCTTCGTGCTGACCCTCGTCGCCGTCATAGTCGGCGGCTCCATCAACGCGAAGCTGCACCCGCTTCCCGATCTGCAACTGGACAAGGACGGCAAGATCAAGGCCATCGTCCCGGTGGCCGCCGCCGCTCACGGCGAGGAGGGCGGAGCGCGCAAGGCGGCGGTCTATTACGCCATCGACCCGCCCTTGGTGGTCAATTTCGAAGAGGGTTCCGTGGTGCGCTTTCTGCAAATCACCATGGAAGTCATGGCCCACGATCAAAAGGCCGTCGACAGCGTGCAGAAGAACATCCCGCTGATCCGCAACAATCTCTTGTTGCTCATGAGCAACCGCAACTATCAATCGATGATGTCGCGCGAAGGCAAGGAGAAGCTCCGCCAGGAAGCGCTCACCGAGATCCGCGCCGTGCAGAAGAAGGAAGGCGGTCCGGATGTCGACGATCTGCTGTTCACCAGTTTCGTGGTGCAGTAATGCCCGAGGCCCAAGCCCGCGCCGCCATTTCGGACGAAGAGGTGTCGGCGCTGCTCGAAAAGAATGGCGCGGATGCGGTCCGGCCCTATGATTTCGCGGCGCAGCGCATCAATCGCATGCAGTTGCCGCTGCTGGAAGTCGTCAGCAAGAGCTTTGCCGAGCGCGCCGGTGCATCGCTGTCCACATTGCTGGGCCGCGATGCCGCCATGCAGTTCACTTCATTGGAGTCGGCGAAGAGCGCAGATTTGCAGGCCGCGCTGCCGGTGCCGGCCAGTCTCGCCGTGGTGCGGCTCAAACCGCTGCCCGGCTTTGCCTTCGTCAGCGTCGAACCCGACCTTCTGCTGACCTTGCTGGACGGTTTCTTCGGCGGATCGGGCCGAGCCACCGTCGACCCGCAAGCCGCCATCGCCCCGGCCGCGCAGCGCTTCCTCGCGCTGATGCTGCGCAGTTTCGCCGCGGACTTGACCGCCGCCTGGGCGCCGGTGACGCCGCTGGAGTTGGAGCTCGTGAAGCAGGAAACCAATCCGCGACTGGTGCAGCTGGGCGCTCCGCTCGAAGCGCTTCTGGTCGTCAAATTCACGGTGGAATTCGGCGCGCGCAGCGGCCACATCGATTGGCTGCTGCCTGAAGTCCTGCTTGCGCCGGTGCGCGAGGCGCTCGCCGCGGACGGCGGCCAAACGACGCTGCTTAGCCAAGAAGCATGGGCGCCCGCGCTCACCGCGGCGCTGCAGGATGCCGAACTCGATACCCGCGCGGTTCTCGCGCAGGCGCAAATCAGCTTGCGAGAGCTGGTGCGGCTGTCGCCGGGCGACATCATTCCCATCGAACCGCCGCAGCAGGTCACGCTGTTCGCGGGCAACGTGCCGCTGTATCGCGGCCGGTTCGGCGTCTCGCAGGGACGCAATGCACTCAAAATACTTCCAGGAGCCCCTACATGAGCACGCCCGATCCGAAGAATGCCGCCGTCGCGCGCGCGCAATTCGGTGAATTAGGCCCCCCCGCAGCCGGCGCCGGCGGCCACGAAATGAACCTGAATCTGATCCTCGACGTCGCGGTCACGCTGGCGCTCGAGGTGGGGCGCGCCCGCATGCCGGTGCGCGATCTGTTGCAGCTCGCGCCCGGCGCGGTGGTCGAGCTCGACCGCCTTGCCGGCGAACCTCTGGACGTGCTCGTGAACGGCGTGCGCATCGCGCGCGGCGAAGTGGTGGTGGTCAATGAGAAATTCGGCATCCGGTTGACGGATGTGGTGAGCGCCACCGAAAGGATGGAGCAGGCTCGATGACGGGGATGGCGCAACCCGCCTCGCCTTTGTCCGTGGGCAGCCTGACACAGCTCACCTTGAGCCTCATCGCCATCGTGGCGCTGATTTTGGTCATCAGCTGGGCGTTGAAGCGGCTCAAATTGGCGGGTCCCCGGGGCTCGGGGCAGATTGCCGTCGTCGATGAGCTCAGCATCGGGCCGAGAGACCGCATCGCGCTGATTCGCGTCGGCGAATCGCAGGTATTGGTGGGGATCAGCGCCTCGGGGCTGGTGCCGCTGACGCCGCTGGCCGCGCCCATCGTGCTCAAGGATGGCGGCGCCCAGGCGCCGGCATTCGCCGAGCGCCTGCGGGACATGATGAAGCGGCCGGGCGGCTCCCCGTGAGCGGGAGTGGTGGTTTCGCGTGAGCCGGATATTGTGCCGCCGATCGCGGATCGCGCCGATGGCGGCGATGATCTTGGGGCTTCTGCCGATCCTGGCGCTGCTGCCCTGCGGCGCGGCAATGGCCCAGAGCGCGCTGCCGGCCATCGCCATCAAGACGGCTGCCGACGGCGCGCAGACCTACTCGCTCACGTTTCAGGTACTGATCCTGATGACGGTGCTGACGCTGCTGCCAAGCATTCTGCTGGCGATGACGGCGTTCACCCGCATCATCATCGTGCTGTCGATTCTGCGCCAGGCGCTCGGCATGGCGACGACGCCCTCGAACCAAATTCTGACGGGCCTGGCGCTGTTCATGACTTTTTTCGTCATGAGCACGACCATCGAGCAGTCGTATGCGAACGGCATCAAGCCGTACCTGGACGGTCAATTGGCCGGCGAAGCGGCTTTGGACCGCACGGTGCAGCCGCTGAAAAAATTCATGCTGGCGCAGACTCGCGAGAACGACCTGCAATTGTTCACCAAGCTCTCGGGAAAAACACAATTTGCAAGCGCGGAAGACGTGCCGCTCAGCGTCTTGATCCCGACCTTCATGACCAGCGAATTGAAGACCGCGTTTCAGATCGGCTTCATGGTGTTCATTCCCTTCCTGGTCATCGATCTGGTCGTCGCCAGCGTGCTGATGTCGATGGGCATGATGATGCTTTCTCCCGTCCTGGTGTCGCTGCCGTTCAAGATCATGTTGTTCGTGGTGGTGGACGGGTGGACGCTGCTGATGGGCACTCTGGCCTCGAGTTTCCACCAGTGACGCCCGAGACCGTCATGGATCTGGCGCACCGCATGCTGGTGGTGACCACGATGATCGCGGCGCCGCTGCTGCTGATTGCCCTCATCGCGGGCTTGGTCATCGGCATGCTGCAGGCGGCGACCCAAATCAACGAGTCCACGTTGAGCTTCATTCCGAAACTGTTGCTGCTGGTACTCACCTTGTTCGTGGCCGGCCCTTGGATCCTGCGTGTGCTCACCGATTTCACGCATGATCTTTACACCAGCATTCCGACCGTGATCGGCTAGAACGCCCGTGCAACCCCTGACTCTCAATGCCGCCGACGTGTCCCAGTGGGTAGGAAGGATGTGGTGGCCCATGCTGCGGGTCGGCGGATTCGTCCTGGCCGCTCCGATTGCCAGCGAAACCGTCATACCGGGCAGGGTCAAGATCGTCATGTCGCTGGCGCTCGGGTTCTTGATGGCGCCCCTGGTGCAGATTCCGGCCGCTCTGTCGATCTTCTCCGGCGCCGGTCTGCTCGCGGCCGCGCAGGAAGTACTGATCGGCGTCGCCATCGGCATGGTGGTGCAGCTGACCTTCGAAGCGCTGATATTCGCCGGCCAGACCATCTCCCTCACCATGGGCTTGGGCTTTGCGACCTTGGTCGATCCGCAGCGCGGCGCGAACACCACCGTTCTCGGTCAGCTGTTCATGATCGCCGGCATTCTCACCTACCTCGCGATCAACGGGCATCTGGTGCTGCTCGGCACCCTGGCCCAGAGTTTCCAGACGCTGCCGATCGGCGGCGCGCACATCGACAAGAATTTCCTGGTGTCGATCGCCTTGTGGGGGGCCCGGGTTTTCGAGTCCGGACTCCTGATCGCGCTGCCGGCCGTGATCGCCCTGGTGATCGTCAACCTCGCGCTCGGCGTGGTCACCCGCGCGGCGCCGCAGCTCAATCTGTTCGGCATCGGATTCACCATCACCCTGCTCTGCGGATTCTTCGTCCTCATCGTCGGCCTCGACGGCATCATGGCGGGCGTCTCCAGCCTCATCAACAGCGCTCTGACGGCGGTCGGCGAACTCGTCGGCGCCCCCGCCGCGGGAGTTCGTTGATGGCCGCCGAAGCCGAGCAGGGCGGTGAACGCACCGAAGAGCCTTCACAAAAGCGGCTGCAGGATGCGCGCGAGCGCGGTCAAGTGCCGCGCTCGCGCGAACTCACCAATTTCGCCACCATGATCGGCGGCAGCGCGATGCTGGTGGCGGTCGGCGGCTCGCTGGCCACCCATCTGTCGCAGATGGTGCGCCACGCGCTCGTCATCGATCCGCAGAATCTGCGCGACACCGACGGCATGATGCGCGCCTTGGGCGAGGCAAGCATTGGCGCGCTCACCGTGCTGCTGCCGGTGTTCGGCGCCTTGATCGGCCTGGTGTTGCTGGCCTCGGTATTGTTGGGCGGCTGGAATTTCAGCCCGCAGGCCATGGCGCCGGATTTTACGCGCCTGAGCCCGCTCGCCGGAATCAAGCGGCTATTCGGCCTGCGCGGGGCCTCCGAACTCGGCAAGGCGCTGATGAAATGCGCTGTGGTCGGGGGCGTTTGCGCGGCCATCGTGTCGTGGACTTTCCGCGACGTACTGGCGCTCGCGCACATGGAACCTCGCGCGGCGATCGGCCGCGGCGCCGGGCTCCTGAGCTGGTCGTTCGTCTGGCTGTGCGCGTCGCTTGCGCTGGTGGCGATCGTGGATGTTCCGCTGCAGCTGTTTCAGTTCAAGCAGTCGCTCCGCATGACGCGCCAGGAAGTACGCGACGAAGCCAAGGAATCGGACGGCCGCCCGGAAACGAAGCAGCGCATCCGGCAAATGCAGCAAACGCTGGCGCGCCGCCGCATGATGCACAAGGTGCCGACCGCCGACGTGGTGATCGTCAATCCCACTCACTTTGCGGTGGCGCTCAAGTACGACCCGAAGCAAATGCGCGCTCCGCGCGTGCTGGCCAAGGGCGTCGATCTCGTCGCGCAGAATATCCGCCGGATTGCCGAGGAACATCGCGTGCCGGTGTTCGAGTCGCCGAAATTGGCGCGCGCGTTGTACCGGTCGACCGATTTGAACAAGGAAATCCCCGCCGGCCTGTACGCGGCGGTGGCCCAGGTTCTTTCCTATATCTTCAGGGTGCGCACGTTGAACCCGACCATTGCCGCCCGGGTGGCGCGCCCGAACCCGCAGGTTAGCAGCGAGTTCGACGACGCATGAACGCGCGCGCCGCTGCAGCGACCTTCGGCGAATTCGCCCGCAACGGCTTGGGAGTGCCGCTGCTGGTCATGGTAGTCCTTGCCATGATGGTGCTGCCGCTGCCGGCGTTCCTGTTGGATATCTTCTTCACGTTCAACATCACGCTGTCGATCATGATCTTGCTGGCCGTGATCTACGTGCGGCGGGCGCTCGAGTTCGCCACCTTTCCGACGGTGCTGCTCGGCGCCACGTTGCTCCGCCTCGGCCTCAACGTCGCCTCGACGCGCATCGTGCTGATCAACGGCCATACCGGGTCGCATGCCGCGGGGCGCGTCATTGCCGCGTTCGGCCAATTCGTGGTCGGCGGCAATTACGCCGTGGGCATGGTCGTGTTCACGGTGCTCGTGATCATCAACTTCGTGGTGATCACCAAGGGCGCGGGCCGCATCTCCGAAGTCAGCGCGCGCTTCACCCTGGACGCCATGCCCGGCCGGCAGATGGCGATCGACGCCGATCTGAACGCCGGCATCATCACCCAGGCCGAGGCCATCGTCCGGCGGCAGGAAGTTCGCGAGGAAGCCGACTTCTACGGAGCCATGGACGGTGCCAGTAAGTTCGTCCGCGGCGATGCCATCGCCGGCATCCTCATCGTGTTCATCAACTTGTTCGGCGGCACCATCATCGGCGCTGCCCAGCACGGCATGTCGCTGGCCGATGCAGGCCGCACCTACGCGCTGCTCACGATCGGCGACGGACTGGTGGCGCAGATTCCGGCGCTGCTGCTGTCCGTGGCGGTCGCCATCCTGGTCACGCGCGTCTCGCGGCCGCATGACATGAGCCAGCAGATCATGACCCAGGTGCTGGGGCAGCCCAAGGCGCTGGGGGTCACCAGCGGCATACTCACCCTGCTCGGCATCATTCCGGGCATGCCCAATCTCGTGTTCCTGGGGATGGCGGCGGCCTGCGCGGTCGGTGCTTATCTCCTCGGCAAGCGCAAGGCGTCCGATGCGGTGGCCGCGGCGGCCCCTGCCGCTGCGGCGGCGGTCCCCTCGGAACAGCGCGAATTGTCCTGGGACGATGTCGAGCCCGTCGATCTGATCGGCCTCGAGGTGGGCTATCGCCTGATCCCGCTCGTTGATCGCAATCAGGGCGGCGAATTGATGGGACGCATCAAGGGCGTGCGCAAGAAGCTGTCCGAGGAACTCGGCTTCCTGGTGCAACCCGTGCACATTCGCGACAATCTGGAACTCGGACCCAGCTCCTACCGCATCACCATCCTCGGCGCGCCGGTGGGCGAGTCCGAGGTATTCCCCGACCGCGAACTTGCCATCAATCCGGGACAGGTTTCGGGAACCCTGCCGGGCTCCCCGACCAAGGATCCCGCCTTCGGGTTGGAGGCGATCTGGATCGAGAAATCACGGCGCGAGCAGGCGCAAGCCCAGGGCTACACCGTGGTGGACGCCAGCAGCGTCATCGCGACTCACTTGAGCCACCTGTTGCAGTCCCATGCTCACGAACTCCTCGGCCACGAGGAAGCACAGCAATTGCTGAACCGCTTGGGGAAGAGCGCGCCGAAATTGATCGAGGATTTGGTGCCGAAGCTGCTGCCGATGAGCGTCGTCGTCAAGGTGCTGCAGTACCTGCTGCTGGAGCGGGTACCGATCCGCAATCTGCGCACCATCTGCGAGACGCTGGCGGAGCTCGCCCCGAGAACCCAGGATCCGCTGGCGCTGGTCGCCGCCGTGCGCATTGCTCTCGGCCGCAGCATCGTGCAGAACATCGGCGGGCTGCGCCAGGAGTTGCCGGTCATCACCCTGGATCCGGCGCTCGAGCAAGTGCTTCAGGACTCGATGGCCGGCGGCGGCGACGGATCGCCCGGGTTCGAACCCGGACTTGCCGACAGAGTTCAGACAGCGCTTGCCGACAGCACGCGCCGCCAAGAAGCGGCGGGCGAACCCGCGGTACTGCTGGTTGCACCGAAAATCAGGCCGTGGATCGCGAAGTTGATGCGCCACTCGACTCCGTCGCTTGCGGTGCTGGCCTACAACGAGATACCGGAAAACCGCCGCATCCGAGTGATTGCTGCGGTTGGACGTTGATATTGTTTGATTCGTGGAGGTTGACATGAAGATAAAACGTTACTCGGCGGCGAGCATGCGAGCAGCTTTGGCGCTGGTGCGCGCCGAGCAGGGACCGGATGCCGTCATTCTCTCCAGCCGACGCGGCGCGGACGGCATCGAGGTCATTGCCGCCGTGGACTATGACGAGGCCTTGTTCGTCGAGGCGAATCGGCAGCGTACCCTGGCGGCGAGCCCAGAGGCGTCAGCACCGGCGCCCTCTGCATCTCCGGAACTCATCGCTGCTCCATCACGGGCGCCGACGCCGGCGCCGGCAGGTGCTGCGCGGCCGCCCGTGCCGAAACCATCACCGAAACTGATTCCCGCGTCATTTCGAAAGCTGACGTTGTCGTCATTGCCGGCCATAGCGCCCGAACTATTTGCAGCGCCCCAGCCGCCTCGACCCAATCCGGGCCTAGGTGCCATGCAGCGCGAACTACAAGATCTGCGTCAGATGCTCGAGACCGGGCTCGCCGGCATGACGTGGAACGACAAGCGCATGCGCGAACCCCTGAAAGCACGAGTCCTCGAAGAGCTGACGGCCATGGATATTGCACCCGATGTGGCCATGGCGCTGGCGGCTCACACTCCGCAGCGCAGTAGTTTGGACGATCAATCGCTCATTCCGCTGGCGCTGCTCGTCAAGCACCTGCCCGTGGTCAACGATGTCGGCGGCGGTGTCAGCGGCGGGATCATGGCGGTGGTCGGTCCGACGGGCGCCGGCAAGACCACGACCATTGCCAAGCTTGCCGCGCGCTGGTGCATGCAGCACGGGAGCGGGGATTTGGCGTTGGTCAGCACCGACGGCTATCGAATCGGCGCCCGTGATCAGCTGACGACCTACGCGCGGGTGCTCGGCGCGCCGATTCACTCCGCGAACAGCGGCATGGAATTGGCCCGGCTGCTCGAACGGCTCAAATCGAAGAAGCTGATTCTGATCGACACCGCCGGCATGGGTCCGCGGGACGTTCGGCTCACCGAGCAGCTCGCGGCGCTGCAACTGGGTGCGGCCCGCGCACGAGTATTGTTGGCGCTCCCCGCGCAGGGAGAAGGCCATGCGCTCGACGAGATCGTGCAGGCGTTCGCGCGGGCCGCTCCCGAGGCCTGCGTCATTACCAAGGTGGACGAGGCGGCGAGCTTGGGCGCGGTGATTTCAACGACGCTGCGTCACAAGCTGAAGATCGCCTACGTATGCGACGGGCAGCGGGTGCCGGAAGACCTGCACGCCGCCCATCAGAAGCGAGTCTGGCTGGTGCGCACCGCCCTGAAATTGAAAGCCGACGCGCCGCCGCGCGACGAGGCCTATTTTGTCCGCAACTTCGGCCGAGCAAGCGCCCATGCGTGATCATCGACTATCCCCTGAACACGCCGAAGCACTGGCCGAGCTCAACTCCACGCGGCCGGTCAAGGTGATTGCCGTCACCGGCGGCAAGGGAGGGGTCGGCAAGACCACGGTGTCCGCCAACCTCGCGGTATCGATCGCCGCGCAAGGCCGAGAGGTCATGTTGCTCGATGCCGACTTGGGGCTGGCCAACGTCGACGTGATTCTAGGACTTCATACGAGGTTCCACATGGGCCACGTGATCAAGGGCGAATGTTCTCTGGAGGACGCCATCGTCACCGGACCGCACGGCCTGCAAATCGTGCCGGCCGCGTCCGGCATGAAGCGGATGGCGAATCTGTCGGAGGCGGAGCACGCGGGAATCATCCGCGCGTTCAGCGATCTCTATCACCGGGTCGAAGTCCTGGTGGTGGATACCGCGGCGGGATTGAGCGACAGCGTCACGACGTTCACGCAGGCGGCCCATCATGTCGTCGTGGTAGTCTGCGACGAGCCCGCCTCCATCACCGATGCCTATGCGTTGATCAAGGTGCTGAGCCGCGAGCATGGCGTGCAGCGCTTCCAGATCCTGGCGAATCAGACGCGTCGATCGGGCGAGGGACCCGGTCTCTTCCAGAAAATTGAGCGAGTCTGTGATCGATTTCTCAATGTGACGCTGGAGTTCGCGGGTTCCGTACCGTTTGACGACTATCTCAGGCGTGCGGTGCAACGCCAAACCGCCGTGGTCGATGCCTACCCGGCGTCTATTTCCTCCATTGCCCTCAAGAATCTGGCCTCGAAGGCCGATAAGTGGTCTGTGCCCGAAGGGGCACGAGGTCACCTTGAGTTCTTTGTCGAACGCATGGTAGGGACTCGGATCGGTCCCTCGACGGTATTGCAATGAGAGCAAGCACACAGTACTCGAATACACAGAAGCGCGGCCCGAAGCCGATGACGGACGATCACGTTCCCGTCGATCAGGTGCCGCAACAAGAATTGGTGTTGAAACATGCCGATTTGGTCAAACGTATTGCCTACCATTTGGTCAGCCGGATGCCGCCGAACGTGGAAGTCGACGACCTCATTCAGTCCGGAATGATCGGTTTGCTCGACGCGGCGAAGCACTATTCCGCCTCCAAGGGCGCCAATTTCGAGACCTATGCGGGCATTCGGATCCGCGGCGCCATGCTCGACGAAGTGCGCAAATCCGACTGGACTCCCCGCTCGGTGCATCGAAACATGCGCGAAATGGCCGACGTGGTGCGCAAGATCGAAAACGCCAAAGGACAGGATGCGAGCCCCACCGACATTGCCCAGGGCCTCGGGGTGTCCATCGAGGAATATCACAAGCTGGTGCAGGACGCGGCCAGCTGCCGGCTGTTCAGTTTCGATCAAATGGGGTCGAGCGAGGATGAATCGAGTCCGGCGGATCACGCCCGCGACGAGCGGCCGGGCCCATTCGATCACATCGAAGACGCCGGATTTCGCGGAGCGCTTGCCTCGGCGATCGATGTGTTGCCCGAGCGTGAAAAGCTGGTGCTCTCCTTGTACTACGACGAGGACATGAATTTGCGCGAGATCGGCGAGGTGCTCGAAGTATCCGAATCGCGCGTCTGCCAGATTCACGGGCAGGCACTGGTGCGTTTGCGCGCACGCCTCGCGGAGTGGCTGCAGCCGAACTAGTCCATGGATATCCTGAGCATCATCGGTGTCGTGCTGGGCTTGATCGCCATCATCGGTGGAGCGATCTTGAAAGGCAGCAGCGCGGGCGCCCTGGTCGGGAGCGCGGCGTTCGTCATCGTGGTGGTGGGAACATTCGCCGCCGCCCTGGTGCAGACGCCGCTGGCGACTTTCATACGTGCCTGGAAGATCGTCTCCTGGGTATTCAAACCGCCCGTCAACAACCCGGCTGCGATGATCGAAAAGATAGTCGAGTGGAGCAATATTGCGCGCAAGCAAGGGCTGCTGGGCCTCGAGTCCGCGGTGGAAGCCGAAAAGGACGGGTTCTTGAAAAAGGGCCTGCAATCCCTGGTCGACGGCGGCGAGCCGGATGCCATCCGCTCCAGCATGGAAATCGAACTGGATGCCATGGAGCATTTCGACACCCAAGCCGCCAAAGTCTTCGAAGCCATGGGCGTCTACTCGCCGACGCTCGGCATCATCGGCGCGGTCATGGGCTTGATGGCGGTCATGCAGAACCTCAATGACCCGTCGAAGCTCGGCCACGGCATCGCCGCAGCCTTCATTGCAACCATCTACGGAATCTCGTTCGCCAATCTGTTGTTCCTGCCCATGGGCAACAAATTGAAGGCCGTGATTCACGGCCAATCGCAGGTTCGGACCATGGTGATCGAGGGCATCATCGCCATCGCTCAGGGCGAGAATCCGCGCAATATCGAATCGAAGCTGCAAGGGTACTTCCACCACTGATAGGACGTCATGGCCCGCAAGAAGAAGCACGAAGAGCATGTGAACGCGGAAGCCTGGGCTATTCCCTACGGCGACCTCGTGACGCTGCTGTTCGCCTTGTTCACGGTGATGTACGCCATATCGTCGGTGAACGAGGGGAAATTTCGCGTTCTGTCCGATTCGATGATCGCGGCCTTCCACGGCGCGCCGAAGAGCATTCGGCCGGTCAACCTTGGCGAAAAGGAGCCAGGCAAGGGCGGCGACAAACCGCTGACGGGCATCACGCCCACGGTGTTCATCAAACTCAAGGACGACAAATCCACGCGGGACGGCAATCTCCAGCCGAGGGATCCGACCAAGTCCGAGGGCATGCGATCCGCCGATCTCCCCGGTGCCTTGATTCGCATGCAGCGCCAGGTTCAAGACGCCATGCAGGCACTGATCGATGCCAAGCTGGTGACGGTGCGCCGCGAGAACATGTGGCTGGAAATCGAGATCAACACCGACATTCTATTTCCGAGCGGCGCCGGCGAGTTCGCGCCGACCGCCGAACCCGTGCTGGACAAGCTGGCGGAGGTCTTGAAGCCTTTTCCCAATCCAATCCGCGTCGAAGGACATACCGACAATAGACCGATCCGCACGGCCTCGTTCCCGTCCAATTGGGAGCTCTCGGCGGCGCGGGCCGCCAGTGTGGTGCATCAATTCACGAGACAGGGCATCGACCCGCTGCGGCTCGAAATCGTCGGCTTCGGAGAATTTCATCCGCGTCAGCCGAACGACACGAGCGAAGGCCGCAACGCCAATCGGCGCGTCGTCGTCTTGGTGCTGGAGGAGGTGGCTCCCGGCGCGCCGCTGACCGCGCGAGCCACCGATCAAACGCCGGGGACCGCCACGCCCGGAGTCCAGATAGCCGATGGCAGCAGCGCCGAGAATCGCCTGCTGTACCGCGTGCCGCCCGCGGCGCTGGAAGCAACCGTGTTGGTCAAAGAGCCGGTGAAGCCGGCGCCTGACGAGCAACCCAAGACAGAGTGAGGGAGGGTTCAGCAATGAGCGACGTTGACCGCTTGAGCAACTCCGGCCTTTACCCGGCGCTCCCCATCGCCGACAGGCGACCCTCCCGGGACGGTTCAGGGGGTCCGCCGCGCGGCGACAAGCAACCGCCCGACAAGCCCGCGCCGCAGGCGGGAAACAGCGCCGATCCCGCAACCCCGCGTCCTCCCAAGTCTCTGATCGACGAGTACGCTTGAG
>DASWEO010000142.1:0-6651 GCA_036394715.1 Steroidobacteraceae bacterium | reverse complement strand
TGGGCTTAGCGGATTTAAAGCGGTTACGGTTGCGCGACTGGGTTATCGCCTTGCTGGGGTTGTGGATGTTGCTGTCGCCCCGGGTGCTGCACTTCGCAGTCGGCCAATCAAGTGAGATTTGGTGCGCTTGGCTGGTTGGGGCGGCCATCTTGCTGGCAACGGCGGGCAGCCGCTTTGTCGTCGAGATCTGGAGTCCCTGGCAGGATGGAACCAATGCCGCGCTCGGACTTTGGTTGATGGTGGCACCCTGGGCGCTCGGTTTTGCGGCGCACATGACGGCGCGAACCAACTCCATCGTCGTCGGTTTTCTGGTCGCCGCGTTGGCGCTTTGGGCGATGGTCGTGGATACGGATCTACGCAAGTGGATGGGTGAGTGGATGCATGAGCACCACCTCTTGCGATAAATCTCGACGGCCGACACCGAGGAAAATCGGCGCCGAAGGGGCGGAGTTTCAATGCGCGGCGCACCGCCGCACAGAGAATTCCGATCCCCTTCGGCGGGGCGGGTCGATGCTCAGCGAGTCTTTTGCGAAAGGCGGGTGATGGCGGCCCCGACCTCCGACGCCGGCGTCGGGCGGCCGAACAAATAACCCTGAGCTTCCTCGCACTTCATGGCGCGCAGAATCTCCAGCTGCCCACCGGTCTCCACGCCTTCCGCCACCGTGTGCATGTTGAAGGCGCGCGCCAGCGAAACGATGGTCGATACCAGGGTCGCGACGTTGGGGGTATCGGCGATGCTTTGTATGAACGAACGATCCACCTTGAGCGTGTCGACGGGAAGCCTCGCGAGGAGGCGCAGCGAGGAATAGCCGGTCCCGAAATCATCGATCGCGATTCCAATCCCCGCCTCTCGAAGCTGCGCGAGTTTGCGGATGGATAGCTCCAAGTCCTGCATCAGCATGCTTTCGGTAATCTCGATATCCACGCGGCACGGCTGCCTGTCCGTTGACCCGATGCTGGCCAGCACCCGATCCGCGAAGTCGCGCCGCCGCAGCTGTAACGGCGAAACGTTCACGGCAACTCGCACGGCGGCGAGCCCGGCGGCATTCCAGCTGCGGATGTCGCGGACCGCTTGCAGCAGAACCCATTCCCCGACATCCACGATGGCGCCGGAGCGCTCGAGCAAGGGAACGAAAAGCGACGGCGCCACCAGACCGTCCACCGTGTCTTGCCAGCGCAGAAGCGCCTCGAAACCCTCGACCCGGCCGCTGCCGATATTGACCTTCGGTTGGTAGTGAAGACGAAACTCGTCGCGATCCAGAGCACCGCTCAAGCGTGCCTCGAGCGCCAGGCTGCGCGACGTCGGACGCTGTGTCACGAGTCCATACAGCATGTATTTCTCGTTGTCTTCCCGCGCCGCCTTGAGCGCCGCCTCGGCGTTTTGCACCAGCGCATCAGCCGTATTCGCATCATGCGGATAGAACGCGACTCCGGAGCGGATCGCAGGACGCAATTCCTGACCGTCTATCTCGAAGGGCTCGACGAACAGCTGAGCGGCGGCATTCTGCAGCATACGCCCCGTATCCGCGGCATTGCCGACGCCGGCGAGCATCAGGGCAAATGTTCCGCCGCCGAAATATGCCGCAGATTCCGAGTCCGCATGGGCCTGCTTCATACGGGCCGCTATTTTTTCGAGCAGCCGGTCGCCCACATAGCGGCCGAGAGAGTCATTGATCGCCCCCAGTTTCTGCACGTCGAATACCACGACCGTGAGAGATCCTCCGTCGGCCGCATCGAGACTCATGAGCTGAGCCAGGCGCTGACAGAACAACGGTCGTTTGGCGAGCCCCGTCAAGCTGTCGAAGTAGGACAGAAAGTGAACGGCTTCGTCCTTCTCGAGGTATTGAAGAGCGAAGGCCAGATTGGCGGTCAGCTCGAACAGCACGTCCACTTCCGCCGCATCGAACACTTCCGGCTGACTGCTGAAGAGCGAGATGACGCCGATTGCCGTGCCGTCGATGAGCAGCGGGAGCGCGGCCGCCGCCCGATACCCAAGAGCGGTCAACACCTCGTTCTGTGCCGGCGGCTGCGGCTCGCGGACGAGGTCATTGTGAACGGACGGCGCGCCGGAGCGGATCGCGCGTTCCGTCATGCCCATGGAATCCGGGCCGGAGTCGAGCGCCACGCAATCGACGATGCGCAGGGTCGGCGAATCCATTCCCGCCCAAGCGCGCGGCCGCACGGTCTTTGCGTCCGGATCGATCAGGCTGATGACCACACGACCATAGCCGCCCTGATGGGCGGCGATGCGGCACACCTCATCGAACAATTCGTTCCGGTTGCGCAAGCGCAGAATCGCGGAACTCGTACTGCTCAACATGCGATAGGTCCGCGTGAGGCGCTGCAGCCGGATCTCTTGATCGTGCCGCTGCTGCTCGGACCTTGCTCTCTCGGCTTTCAGCGACACTTCGCGCAGTGCGCGCTCCACTGCGGCGGGAAGGCGCGACAAATTGGTCTTCAGAACATAGTCGATGGCTCCGCGCCGCAACGCGTCGACGGCCCGCTCCTCGCCGATGGTTCCGGAAACGAATATGAACGGCGTCTCAGGGGCGTATGCAACGGCAATGTCAAGTGCGCGCAATCCGTCGAACTGCGGCAGAGAGAAATCGGAGAGAATGATGTCAGGCGCCATCCATTGCAGCGCCTGCACGAAGTCGGGTTCCGTCTCGACGCGATGGATCACGGCATCCACACCGCCCTTGGCCAAGTTCCTCAACACGAGCTCCGCGTCCGCGTCGCTGTCCTCGACCATCACCAGCTGTAATTTTTTCATGGCGCGGGGTCGGCCGGCGCCGCGGTCGGCAATGCGAATTGAAAGCACGCGCCGGCATCCGGCGCGCCCTGCGCCCATATGCGTCCGCCGTGGCGCACTACGATGCGATGCACGATCGCCAGCCCGACGCCGGTTCCGGAGAAGTCTTCCGTCCGGTGCAGCCGTTGGAACACCCCGAATAGCTTGTCCGCGTAACGCATGTCGAAACCGGCGCCATTATCCTCCACCTGGTAGATCGCCTCACGGCCTTCTATTCGACCGCTGATTATGACCCGCGGTTCCGGCCGCTTCGCGCTGTACTTCAGGGCGTTGCCGATGAGATTGCACCAGACCTGACGAATGACCGTCGCATCGCCCGCGGCGGGCGGCAGTTCGGCGATGTCGATGTGCGCCTTGGGGCCCGTGTACGCCGCCGTGACTTCGGCGGCGGCGGAGCCGGCAAGCGCCGTCATGTCGATGCGGTCAAGATGGAGGCGCTCTCTCCCGGCGCGCGAAAACTCCAGTAGACCCACGATGAGCTGGTCCATTTTCTGGCTGCCGCGGCGAATGATGCCGATGACCCGCCGTGCTTCCTCGCCGAGCGATTGCGCGAAATCGTCCTCCAGAATCTGCGCGAAGCTGTCGATGGTCCGCAGCGGCGCGCGCAGATCATGCGAAATGGAATAGGAGAAGGACTCGAGATCCTGATAGGCGGCGGCGAGTTCTTCGGACCTTCTCTGTTCACGCTCCTGCAGCTCCGCGTTTTCGCGCCGCAATCGCTGCACATCCAGCGCCCGTGAGATCACCGGCAAAATGACATTCAGCTTGAACGGCTTGAGAATGTAGTCGAGCGCTCCGATCTGCATCGCCTGCACGGCGGTGTCGATGGTGCCGTGGCCGGTCATCACGATCGCGCCGAGAGCCGGATCGATCTGCTTCGCCGCATTGATCAGGGTGATGCCGTCCATCTCAGGCATCATCAGGTCGGTCAGCAGCAAGTCGAACTCGCCGGGACGGAGATCCGCCAAGGCTTTCCGCGCCGAGCTGAAGCCGTGGGTGGCATACCCTTCCATGACCAGAGTGTCGCACAGCGCGCGCATCTGGGCCGACTCGTCGTCCACGATGAGCAGCCGGGCGGCGGCGCGGTTCACAAAACCAGCTCCGACAAGGCGGCCCGCAGTTCGCTCAAGCGAGGCGGCTTGCTCAGCACCTTGTCGACGTGCGGCGGGATATCGTTCGCCGCCACGAGCCGCTGACCCCATCCGGTCAGCAGAATGACGGGCGTCATGGGCGACAGCGTTTTGATCGAGGCCGCAACCTTGCGGCCATCCACATAGGGCATGCCGAGATCCGTGACGACGATATCGTGGCTCTCACCGCGCTTCTGCGCAGCGGCAAAGGCGTCGATGCCGCCCTGGCCGCCGTGAGTGGCGGTGATCAGATGCCCGTCTTCCTGCAAGGTATCCTGCACGGACTTGATGAGCATGGGATCGTCGTCCACCAAGAGTATCCGCAGCCGGCGGCCCAGGGCCGGGAGCTTGATCACCCGTGTGGTCGTCACGTTGGACGACGTGTAGGACGGAAAGCTCAGGCGCACGGTCGTGCCTGCGCCGACGGTGCTCTCAATGTCGAGTTCGGCGCTGTGGCGCTGGATCATGCCGTACACCATCGCGAGGCCCAGCCCGGTCCCGCGCTCGCCCTTGGTCGTAAAGAACGGCTCTAGGCAGCGGCGGCGCGTGTCTTCATCCATGCCGACCCCCGTATCGCTCACGTCGATCAGGATGCGATCGCCGCCGTCGCCGCCCGGGGATTCGCGGGTTCGCACCGTGAGAGTGCCTCCGGTGGGCATCGCGTCGACCGCATTGAAAATCAGATTGGTGAGTGCGTCGCGGATCTCGTGCTCCGCGCCCATGATTTCCGGCAAGTTATCCGACAGCTCCGTCCGCAGTTCCACCATCGCTCCTCGCTGCTGCGGTAGATCGCTCCAGCGCGGCCTCGTCAGCTCCACGACCTGGCGGATGGCGCGATTGACGTCGACTCGCTCGAGGGTGAGCTGCGCCTCCCGCTCGCGATAGAACTCGCGCATGCGCGCCACCGTTCTCGCCACATCTTCTATGGCGCGCTGAATGGTGGTCAGATACCCGCGTGCGCGCTCGCTGAGATTGGGTTCGCGCTCGAGCAGCGATTCGGTATACAGCGAAACCGGCGAAATCGCGTTGTTGATGTCGTGGGCGATACCGCTCGCCATTTGCCCGAGCGCCCGCAGCCGCTCCTGTTGCATCACGGTGTGTTGACTTTGCCGCAGGTCGTCATACGCCTGCTGTAAAGCGCCGTATAGCCGCGCCTGATGGCTTGCGAGGGCGACGTGCTCGCTGAGCTGCTTGAGGAACTCGCACTCGCCGCTGCTGAAGGCTTCGGTATTGCGGCGCGCGCACACCAGCACGCCGAATACCTGGTTCTCCACGATCAACGGCGTGATCACCACCGACCGCAGCCCGGCGGCGGCCATCCGCTGCGGAAAAGGAAAGGGCACCTGCAGAACATCGGGTTCGTAGACCAGCTGCCCCGCCACGCAGCGCGACAGTCCGTTCGCGTCGATCGGCACATCCATCCGTTCCCTCAAGCCGAGTTTGTCCGCAAACTCTCTGCCGGCGACGCCGATCACGTCGACGGTCAGCGACGGCGCGGCGGCGTCGTGCAGAAGCATGCACCCGAAATCGATCGGCAGGTTCTCCTCGAGGCTGCCGAGCACCACCTGAAAGATGCTCGGCAAGTCCTGGCGTTCGCCGGTTGCGCGCGTGATGTGCTGCAGAAGGCTGAGGCGGCTGAGTTGGGCGTGCAGCTTGCCTTCGGACTGCTGAATCTGCGTGAGCATGTGATTGAAGGTGTCGGTGAACAGGTCGAATTCGTACGCGCCGGTCGGCGCCGCGCGGACGGTGTAGTCGTGGCGCTCCGATACCGCGCGGGTCGTCTCGGCGAGCGCCAGAATGGGATGCAGCAGCTGATGCTGAAGCCGGCGGGAAATCAAATAGGCCAGCGGGAATGAAATGCCGATCACCAAAAAGACGATCACCGCGTAAAGCCTGATGCGCGCATACATGGCGCCGAGGTCCGATTCGACGAACAGCGTGCCCAGCTGCCTCGAGCCCTCCGCGACCGGCTGAAAGCCGGTCAGTTCGGTGCGCCCGAAGGTGTAACCCGGCGCGCCCGGCCGGGCCGGAACACGCGCCGCAGCCAGTCCCTGCGGATACGTTGCGAAAGCCTTGCCTTTCGCATCGTACAAGGCCGCAGCGACGATGTGCGGGTCAGCTCTGAAGGCCGACAGAACCACTGCGGCATCATCGGCATTGTCGAATGCCAGCGCGGCCGTGCTGTTGCTGGCGATCGCCTGGCTCAGTGTCTGCAGCTGCTGGACGCTGGATTGCCGGAAGGTCAGGAACTCGTAGGCGCAAAACGCCGTGGTGGTCACCGCGAGCACCGCCCCGCTCGAGATGAAAATCATGCGCATCAGGATGCGGCGAATGGGTGTGGACGACGAGCCCATGCGTCAGGTCCCGTCGCGCGTGCCGACGATGTCGGCGGATCGGAGCAGTTTTGAACTGATGGTCAAGCCCGAGGCGCGCGCCGACTCCACATTGATGCGCAGCCGGATTCGATTGTTGTCCGTCGTGAACTGGACCATGACCCCGCGCTGCGAAGAGCCATCCAGGTCGGACACGGTGAGTATGCTCCGGTGATCCAGAGCGGCGAGAATCTGCTGAAGCTGCGCGCTTTCGGAGCGGTCGATGTACAGAATCCGGCAATCGCCGATTTCACCGAGATTGCGGAACCGCCGCACCAGGAGCGGATGTTGATCGATCCGCTCGCCGCGCACCGCCTCATCCAAACGCTCCCCGAAG
>DASWEO010000141.1:0-3457 GCA_036394715.1 Steroidobacteraceae bacterium | reverse complement strand
TCGATCCTGGCGCTGGTCAGCGTCTCCGCGCTCGGCGCGCCGACTTCCTACACGATTGATCCTGACCATACGCATCCGAGCTTCGAGGTCGATCATTTCGGCGGGCTTTCCACCTGGCGCGGGACGTTCAAGAAGACCACCGGCAGTGTCGAACTCGATGCCGCGGCGAAAACCGGAACGGTTGAGGTCATCGTCGACGCCGCAAGCATCGATTTCGCGCACGACAAGCTCAATGCGCATGTATCGGGCCCCGAGGTGCTGGACGTGGCCAAGTATCCCACGGCTGAATACAAGGGCAAGTTCGTGGACTTCGCGAACGGAGCCCCCAAGACGATCAGCGGCCAACTGACGCTCCACGGCGTGACCAAGCCGGTGACGCTCACCATCAATTCGTTCAAATGCATCGATCATCCCATGCTCAAGAAGCAGGTCTGCGGCGCCGACGCGAGCGGCAACTTCAATCGTGCGGACTTCGGTGTGAACTACGGCCAGCAGTACGGATTCAAGCAGGACGTACTGCTCCACATTCAGGTGGAAGGCATCAAGGCTAATTGAGCCTCTCTGTCTCGCGGCGGCGATTCACCGATTCGCCGCCGCGAGGATTTGCCTCGCCAGGTTGGCATAGTCGCCGTCGAAATGATGGCCACCCTTGAGCTTCACGATGTTGAATTTCTTGGAGTCCAATTTCGGGCATAACGAGTCGCTCTCGTCAGCGCCGTAGATGCACAGCACCGGTGCGCCGGTAATTCGGTTGATCTCCGGCAGTGTCTCGGGTCCCGCGCTGCTGTCCGAGATCCAGCTGCTCAAGTGAAATTCAAATAGTGCGTGCTCGGACATGCCCATGACTGCCACCAGGGCGACGCGCGCGCGCGTTGCCTCGGGCAGCCGGTTAACCGCGAAGGGCAGCACGTCGGCGCCTTGCGAATAGCCGATCAGCAATACGCGCTGTTTCCCGAAGTGGGGAAGATAGTAGCGAATCATGCGGTCGGTATCCGCCGCGAGGCCCTCCGGCGTTCGCGCGGTCCAGTAATAGCGCAGCGAATCCAGACCGACCACCGGTATGCCCTTGGCGCCGAGCGCGGCGGCAACGTCCTGGTCGAGTCCCGCCCAGCCGCCGTCACCGGACATGACGATCGCAAAGGTATCGGTCGGCGCCACGCCAGGCTGTGCGGCGACGGGCTGTGCGGCGACGGGCTGCGCGGGGACTTCCACAACCGGTAGGTCGCTCAAACCTGCGGGCGGAGGCGCTACGCGCGTGGGATTGTGGGTCGCCAGCTTGTTGTAGCCGGCGGTGAATTGAGGCAGCCAGTCGGGCAGCGAGGCGAAATCATGGCCCACCTTGGGCAGTGTCACGCCTGCCGCCCCGCGAACCTGGGAGATGAAGTCTCGCGTCGCTCCCGCGGGGCAGACCCGGTCGCTTGCGCCTTGCAAGTTCACCCAGGGATCGCCGAGATTCTTGATCGGCAGAAATTCCACGCCGTGACCGCGGGCGCCGCGTACGGACTCGAGCCCCGAGCCCTTGCACAGCGGTTTTTGCATGTCGAGACTGGGGCAGAATCCCAGCGTCAACGCGGCCGCAAAGGTATTGCGCGGCGCTTGCGCCAGCATGGCGTAGGCCATGGCGGCACCGGAAGAAACGCCCACCAAGATCGGAGACAGATAGGTGGAGGTGTGGAAGTAGGCCTGCACGAAGTGACTCAGATTTTCCAAATCTCCGTCGGGGAACACGCATTGATCGCCATCGGCTTCGAGATTCGCCTTGAACTTCATCCAATCGATGCCGGCGACCATCGCGCCTTGCTGCGCGAGCCGCCGTGCCAACGCGTCCGCGGTCGAATTCCAGCCCTCATCGCCGGACAAAAGCAGCACGAAACTGGTGGGTGAGCTTGAGGGCTTGTAAACGAGAAAGTCCTTGAAGCGGCCGTGACTGAGATGCGTCGGATTGCCTCCGGCGGATTCCGGCGGGCTCGGCGCGCGAACCGCGCCGGAAGCCTGGACCTCGGCGGCGGCCGTCAGGAGGCCCGTACCCGGCAACAGGCTCGCGGCCAGCAACAGGCGGCTCGCGGCCAGCGGCCAAGGGTGTCGAAAGACGCGCGAAACTCTCATGGATGTACCTCGGTGAAGGGGGCCAAAGGCCGGCCGTGCCAAATTCATCGTTCTGTCATTCTCCGTACGCACAATGATGCCGACAATGAAATCCATCGACCTAGTGTATTTCAACGCGGGGGGAGGACATCGCTCCGCGGCCGTGGCGCTCGATACGATGATCCGCGAATTGGCGCTGCCGTGGCAGGTGCGGCTCGTCAATCTGTTCGAAGTACTCGATCCGCGGGATGTGTTCGGCAAGACCACCGGCATGAAGCCCGAGCAATACTACAATGCGCGTCTGGCTCGCGGCTGGACCTTAGGGTTGGGCCAGGAGCTGAAGATACTGCAGGCGCTCATTCGATTGAGCCACAAATCCTTGACCGCCCAGCTGCAGCGTCATTGGCAGAAGACCAAGCCGGACATGGTGGTATCACTGGTGCCGAATTTCAATCGCGCCATGTATCACGCCCTGATGGCGGTGCGGCCGAACGTGCCTTATGTGACCATCTTGACGGACTTCGCCGATTCTCCGCCGCATTTCTGGATCGAGCCCCATCAGGCGCAACACTTGATTTGCGGGACGGTCAAGGCGCTCGAACAGGCCCGGGCCGCCGGTTACGACGACGCGAGCATCCATGCGACCTCGGGAATGATCATTCGTCCCGATTTCTACCGGCCTTTGAATATCGATCGACGCGCCGAGAGGCGCAAGCTGCAGCTCGATCCGGACCGGCCGACGGGCATCGTCATGTTCGGCGGGCATGGATCGAAGGTGATGCGGCGTATCGTCAAGCGTCTCGACGATACGCAGCTCATCCTGGTCTGCGGCCACAATTCCGCGCTGGTGGATGAACTGCGGGCGGTGAGTTCGGGAGCGCCCCGAGCCGTCATCGGTTTTTCCTCGCAAATCCGCTATTTCATGCAGCTCTCCGACTTCTTCATCGGCAAGCCGGGTCCCGGCAGCATCAGCGAAGCCATTCAACAGCATCTGCCCGTCATCGTGGTGCGCAACGCGTGGACCATGCTGCAGGAGCGCTACAACGCCGATTGGGTAGAAGAACACAATGCCGGAATCGTGCTGGACTCCTTCAAGGCCATCGGCAGCGGCGTAGCGGCGATAACGAGCCGTCTCGACGAGTATCGAGCCAGCGTCGCGCGCATTCAGAATCGTGCGATATTCGAAATACCGGCCATCCTCGAGGGTATATTACGTCTCAGCGATGCGAACTCGGGTAGGCATCGATTTCATCCAGCATTTCCGGGCCGCCCAGTGCCTGCATCTGGCTTAAGATCCATTCGCGTCGCAGCTGAACGTACCTGGACGGCGCTGCCGCTGAATAGCGCTCTGGGTTCGGCAATACGGCGGCGA
>DASWEO010000140.1:0-7667 GCA_036394715.1 Steroidobacteraceae bacterium | reverse complement strand
CTCATCGGCTGGATCGGCGCCGCCCTCGGCGTGGCGCTCGGCCTCGCGCTTGCCTGCAACGTGGACGTGATCGTGCCCTTCCTGGAACAGACCTTCGGATTTCATTTCATGGATCCGGACGTGTACTACATATCGGGTCTGCCGAGTGAGGTGCATCCCGGGGACGTGGTGAGGATCGGGACGGCGGCGTTCATTCTCACACTGGCCGCGACCGTGTATCCCGCTCTGCAGGCGGCGCGAACCCAACCTGCCGAAGCGCTGCGATACGAATGATGCGCTACTGGTACGAGGGATTCGTCGGCCTGCGGTATCTGCGCGCATCGCCCAAGCGCGGTTCCCTGTCGCTGATCGCCGGCATCGCGATACTGGGCCTTGCGCTCGGAGTCGCGGTGCTGATCGTGGTGCTGTCGGTGATGAACGGCTTCGAGGAGGTGTTGCGGACCCGAATCTTGAGCCTGACGGCGCACGCAACGATTTCCGGGCTGGAAGGGCGGATCACGAACTGGCGGCCCGATCTCGAGAAACTCGAGCGCTTCCCCGGCGTCGTGGGCGCGGCACCGTATATCGAGGAACAAGGCATGCTGATCCACGGCGACAAGTCGTCCGGCGTGCTGGTGCGCGGCGTACTGCCGGAGGCGGAGCGGCGCGTGGTCGATTTGGCGCCGCATTTGTCGAGCGGCCGAATGAGCGATCTGACCGAAGGCAGGTACCGCGTGATACTGGGATCGGCGCTGGCCGAGGAACTCGGTGCGAAAGTCGGCGATCGAGTGGTGCTGCTGGTGGCTTTGGGCGACGTGACGCCGGTGGGCGTGATTCCCAGGATGCGCGCGTTCGAGGTGACCGGCATCCTGTCCATCGGCATGTATGAATACGATCGGCGGATGGCCATCGTCGCCATGCCGGACGCGGCAAAGCTCCTGCGAATGGGCGACGAAGCAACCGGCATTCGCTTGAGTCTCGCCGACATGTACGCCGCGCCGCGGCTGTCGCGCGCCGCCGCGATCTCGATCGGCGGGGACTTCGAGGTCCAGGATTGGACCAACGAGCATGCCAATTTCTTTCGTTCGATTTCGATCACCAAACGCATGCTTTTCTTCATTCTGTCGCTGATGGTGGCCGTCGCCGCATTCAACATCGTGTCGACCATGGTCATGGTGGTGAAGGACAAACGCCGCGACATCGCCATCTTGCGCACCTTCGGGTCTTCGCCGCGCAGTATCTTGGCGGTATTCGTGGTGCAAGGCAGCTTGATCGGGCTGCTCGGGATCGGCGCCGGCGTGCTGCTCGGCGTCCTCATCGCCGTGAACCTGCAGGATCTGGTGCACGGGCTCGAAGGCATCGTCGGATTCAAGTTCCTGGACGCCCGCGTGTATTTCATGAGCGACTTGCCGGCCCGCGTGCGGGCTTCGGACGTGGTGCGCATCTGCGGTTTCGCATTCGTGCTCGCCTGCCTCTCGACGCTGTATCCGGCGGCGCGCGCCGCCCGCTTGCTGCCCGCAGAATCGCTGCGAAACGATTGAGGATGGAAAAGATGATGCCGAATTCCAATGCGGTGGTGCTCGAGGGGAAGGATCTGGCCAAGGAATTCGTCCAGGGCGACGTTAAAATCCTGGTGTTGCGGGCGGCGTCCATCACCGTGCGCGCGGGCGAGAGAATCGCCATCGTCGGCGCCTCCGGATCCGGCAAGACGACGCTTCTGCAGCTGCTGGGAGGACTCGATTTGCCGACCGGCGGCACGGTGGAGATCGCCGGATCGGCGATGAATCGCTTGAACGATACCGAGCGCGGCCTGTTGCGGAATCGCGCCGTGGGTTTCGTCTATCAGTTCCACCACCTGCTGCCGGAATTCACCGCGCTCGAAAATGTCGCGATGCCGCTCCTGGTGCGGCGAATGAGTCCGCGTGCCGCGAGGGAGCGGGCGAGCGCTCTATTGGCGCGCGTCGGGCTGGCCGAACGCCTCACGCATCGCCCCTCGCAGCTCTCCGGCGGCGAACGGCAGCGCGCCGCGGTGGCGCGCGCTCTCGTGACCCAGCCGAAACTGGTGTTGGCCGACGAACCCACGGGCAACCTGGACGGCATGAATGCGGCGCAGGTGTTCGAACTGATGCTGGAGCTGAATCGCGAGTTCGGCACCAGCCTCGTCATCGTCACCCACGATGAGCGATTAGCGGCGCGGCTCGATCGCGTGCTGGTGCTCGCCGACGGAGTGCTGGTCGAGCGCCGTGCCGCGGCCGTTTGACCGGGCGCGTCGGCGCCGCAGCTGAAGGAGGACGTGGGCGCGCCAAGCGAATTGCGCCAGCACATAGCCCAATCCGGCTGCGACCAGTCCCAGAACCAGGGCGCCGAGCAGCAGCGGCGCCCATAGTTGGCAGACCTGCGCCCATAGATGCCGATGATGGAGTTCATGCACGTAGGGCATCAGATCCATTCCCATGAGCTTGGCGCCGACCCAAATGGAGCCGGCCACCTGCGGCAGCCAGGTGAACGGGTTGCTGACGAAAACCGTGGCGAACAGCACGGGCAGGTTCAACCGGAACAGCATCCCGAGTGTGACGCACGTCACGAGATGCACGGGCAGGGGAGTGGGCGGAATGAACGCGATGAACAGGCCGAGGGCGAACGCGCGAGTCACGCTGAGCCGATGGAACGCCCAACATCCGCGATCGACCACCAGCCTCTTGAAAGGCTTCAAGCACCAGAGCTTCTCCAGCGTGGTGCGGTCCGGTGTGATGCGTTTCAGCCAGTGTTGCATGGATTGCGATGACTCCCCACCCAAGCCAAGCGGCATTATGCCGTTTTCGCCGGTTGGCGACAGTGATCCATGACCACCCCGCAAATCAACGGGTTAGCCCCCGGCCGATGGCGGTATCTCAACCGTCGGCGGTCAAGTATCATGCCCGCTGATTCAAATCCGACCAAAGAGGACGCAATGTGGGAGATCATCCGCGCGGGCGGCGGCTTCATGTGGCCGATTATTTTATGTTCCATCGCGTCGGTGGCCATCATATTGGAACGCCTTTGGACCTTGCAGAGCAGCCGGGTGATACCCCGTGACTTGTCCCAAAAGGTCTGGAACTGGATCGAAGCCGATCAGCTCAGCGACAAACTGGTCGCTGCCCTGGAGCAGAATTCGCCGCTCGGCAAGCTCCTGGCCATCGGACTCGCCAATCGCGACAGGCCGCGCGCGCTGATGGTGGAGCGGCTGGAGGACGGCGGCCGGCACGTGGTGCACGAGCTGGAGCGGTTTCTGAACACTCTGGGCACGATCGCGGCGGTCGCGCCGCTCCTGGGACTGCTGGGAACGGTGGCCGGCATCATTCATGCGTTCAATGCGATCACGGCCAACGGCATCGGCGACCCGAGAATATTGTCCGGCGGCATCGGTGAAGCGCTCATCACGACGGCGGCAGGTTTGACCGTGGCGATTCCCTCGCTGATCGCGTACCGCTTCCTGCGGGGCAAGGTCGAGCGCCTGGTGGTGCGCATGGAAAAGGAAGCCATGAAGCTCGTCGATGCATTGGACGAGCGCGGCATGCTGGTCGTGGCCGGCTGACATGAACCTGCGCCCGCGCCACCGTGAAGACCCCGAAATCAACTTGATCTCGATGATCGACGTCATGCTCGTGCTGCTGATCTTTTTCATGGTGTCGACGACGTTCAATCAAGAGGGGCGCGTCAAGGTTCAGCTGCCTCAGGCGAGCCAGATACCGGTGCCGCGGGGGCCGCGCGAACCCTTGGTGATCACGGTGACGGCCGAAGGCAGCTACCGGGTCAACGAACGCACCTTGATCAATGCGAGTCCCGACACTTTGCGGACTGCGCTGGTCAAGGAAGCCGGTTCCGACCGAGGTCCCATCACGATTCGCGCCGATGCGCGCACCACGCACCAGGCCGTGGTAACCGCCATGGATGTGGCGGGCAGACTGGGGTTTGCCCAGCTCAATATCGCGACCTTCCATGCGGAAGCCGCTCCTTGAGCACAGCACCCGCTGCGGGCTTGAAAGCCGCCGGCGATTCTTGGGCGATATATCGGCGGTTGTTGAAGTACGCGAAACCTCATCTAGGCGTATTTCTGATCGGCGTGATGGGCTCGATCCTGTTCGCGACGTCCAATGCAGCTCTGGCGTACCTGGTCAAGAAATTCCTGAACGGCGCGTTCTTGGTGAAGAACCCGGCAGTCCTCTGGGAGGTGCCTCTGGGAGTGGTGGTGTTGTTCACCCTGCGGGGCATCGGGGACTATGTGCAGAGCTACTATCCCAGCTGGGTCGGAAGACAGGTGATCAAGGGCCTCAGGCACGATGTGTTCTCGCACTACCTGCGGCTGCCCACGGCGTATCTCGACAGCCAACAGTCCGGGCATTTGCTGTCGAAATTGACCAATAACATCGAGTTGGTGGCGGCCGCGGCGACCAGCGCGGCGATTTCCCTGATCAGCGACAGCCTGTCCATCCTCGTGCTCCTGATCACGCTGTTCTATATGAATTGGCGGCTGGCCGTGTTTTGCATCGTCGCCGCGCCCATCATCGCCTGGCTGATGAAAATCGCCAACCGCAGTTTCCGCCGCTACAGCGAACGAATTCAGCATTCCATGGGCGACATCACGCGCGTCGCCAAAGAGGCGATCGACGCGCACCGCTTGATCAAGATCTTCAATGCCGAGGATCACCAAACCGAGCGTTTCGAACGCGTCAACGAACACAATCGCGCCTCGAACATGAAGCTGATCCGCGCGAGGGCGGTCAGCAATCCGGTGGTCCAGTGCATCGCGTCGGTGGCGCTCGGAAGCGTTCTCTATGTGGCGATACGGCAGGTGTTTACCCATCACTTGCAGGTCGACGAGTTCTTCGGCTTCCTGACCGCGCTGATGCTGATTCCGGCGCCGCTGCGCAGCTTGGTCAACATGAGCGGTCCCTTGCAGCAAGGCATCGCCGCGGGCCAGAGCGTATTCGAGATCCTGGATCATCCGACGGAGGGCAGCGGCGGCACGCTCGAGCTCAAGCGCGCGCGCGGCGACATCGAGTTCCGCAATGTGTCGTTTGCCTACGCGGACGATAAGGGGGACGTCCTGCGCAATGTGAGTTTCCAGGTGCGTCCCGGCGAAACCGTAGCCATCGTCGGACCGTCAGGCAGCGGCAAGACGACGCTGGTCAGTCTGGTGCCGAGGTTCTACGATGCACAGCAGGGTTCGGTGCTGTTGGACGGGGTCGATGTGCGCGAGTATCGGCTGACGGCCTTGCGTGCCCAGGTGAGCCTCGTCAGTCAAGATGTGGTCTTGTTCAACGACACCATACGCAACAACATCGCCTTCAATGCCGTCGGCAAAACGGATGCCGAGGTGGAAGCCGCCGCACGTGCCGCCAATGTGATGGAGTTCGTCGCGCAGCAGCCGCAGGGGTTCGATACGCCGTTGACCGACCGGGGGCAGAATCTTTCCGGCGGCCAGCGGCAGCGAATATCCATCGCGCGGGCGCTGCTCAAGGACTCGCCCGTTCTGATCTTGGACGAAGCCACCGCGTCGCTCGACAACGAGTCGGAGAGGCGGGTGCAGCAAGAGCTGGGGATTCTAATGCAGGGCCGCACGACATTGGTCATCGCGCACCGCCTGTCCACCATCGAGGGCGCCGATCGGATCATCGTTCTCGACCAAGGGCGAATCGTGGAGAGCGGTACCCATCGGGAATTGTTGGCGCGCGGCGGGTTGTACGCGGGATTGCATGGAATGCTGGCCAACGCTTGAAGGCGGCACCGGGCATGTCGGTCCAATCTTGGCTCAATCGAATTTGGTACGACGGCGGGGCGCCGCCGTGGTGGCTGTTGCCGCTGTCCCTGACCTACGGCGCCGTGGCGGCGTCGCGCCGCTATCTGTACGCCAAGCGCCTGCGCAAGTCGATCCGAGTGTCGGCGCCGGTGATCGTGGTCGGGAACCTGAGCGTGGGGGGCACCGGCAAGACGCCGCTGGTGTGCTGGCTGGTCGCGCGCCTGACCGATCTTAAGTTCAAGCCGGGGGTGGTCACTCGCGGCTATGGGGGTTCCTCGGGAAGCGTACGGCTCATCGATTCCTTCGATGACCCCAGCGTGGTCGGCGACGAGTCGATCTTGTTGGCGCGCCGCACCGGAGCGCCGGTGGCGATCGGCCGCGATCGTCCCGCCGCGTCGCAGCTGCTGGTCAACGCAGGGTGCGACGTCATCGTGAGCGACGATGGATTGCAGCATTACGCCTTGGCGCGCGATTGCGAAATCGTCGTCATCGACGGCGATCGGCGCTTCGGCAATGGCTGGCTGCTGCCGGCCGGTCCCTTGCGCGAGACGCCGGCGCGCCTGGCGGCCGCGGACGCCATCGTGGTGAACGGCGGCCGCGCGCTCCTCGACGGCGCCCTCAGCATGCGGCTCGAGGCGAAAGGCGCCTTGAGCCTGATCGGCGGCACGCCCAAGGCGTTGGACGAATTTGCGGGCCGCTCGGTGCACGCCGTAGCCGGCATCGGCAACCCGGAGCGATTTTTCAACATGCTGCGTGCGCACGGTATCGAAGTTCTCGGTCATCCGCTCCCGGACCACGCGCATTTGCAGTCCGCCGACATCTCTTTCGCCGATCAGCGTCCGGTGCTCATGACCGAGAAAGATGCCGTAAAATGCCAGCGGATAGCCGGGCCAAATCATTGGTATGTGCCGGTGACCGCGAGTTTCGACGGCGGCGAATCGAGTATCCTGCTCGACATCGTGACTCAGGCTATCGCAAAGCGCACCGCGCTTCGTTGAGGTGTTATGGATAAGCGTCTGCTCGACTTGTTGGTGTGTCCGATTTGCAAAGGACCGTTGCGGACCTTCGGTACAGGCAATGCGCTCGAGTTCGTCTGCCGGCCGGATCGGCTGGCCTATCCCGTGCGCGAGGGCATTCCCGTGATGTTGCCGGAGGAGGCCCGAGTTTTGAGCGCCGACGATCCGCTGCTGGACCGGTAGCGGCAGACGCGTTTCCGCCCCATGTCCATCGCCCCATGTTCCATGTAGTCATACCGGCGCGCTACGCTGCCTCACGCCTGCCGGGCAAGCCGCTGCGCACCATAGGCGACCGGCCGCTGATCCAATGGGTGTGGCAATGCGCGCGGGCGAGCGGTGCCGCTTCCGTAGTCATTGCCACCGATGATGTCCGCATATTCGATTCCGCTCGGGGCTTCGGCGCCGATTGTCTGATGACCTCGGCTCAGCACGCTTCGGGTACGGATCGGATCGCCGAAGTGGTGCGGGCGCGAGGCTTCGCGGCGGACGATGTGGTCGTGAACCTGCAGGGCGATGAACCCATGATGCCCGCGGCGGTGGTCAACGAAGTCGCTGAAGCGTTGACCGCGCGGCCGCAGATCGACATCGCGACGGCCGTCGCCCCCATACAGTCTCTGGCGGAATTTCTCGATCCCAGCTGCGTGAAGGCGCTGCGCGCCCGCGGCGGACAGGCGCTGTACTTCAGCCGCGCGCCCGTGCCCTGGCCGCGAGACGGCGTCGCGGGCGGCCGGCCCACCCGCTTTGCCGGCGCATGGCGGCACATCGGCATCTATGCCTACCGCGTGCGCAGCCTGCTGCAATTCGCGTCGTGGCCGCCGACGCCGCTCGAGGAAACCGAGAGTCTCGAGCAGCTCCGCGCCTTGGAGCACGGCATGCGGATTCACTTGGTGACG
>DASWEO010000139.1:0-5962 GCA_036394715.1 Steroidobacteraceae bacterium | reverse complement strand
GAGCCGATCTCGACCTTCGCCAGCGCCTCTTCGTAGCACTCGCGCGCCGCCGCGGCTTGCAAGGTTTCGCCGTTTTCCATGAAACCGGCCGGCACCGTCCAAAACCCCAGGCGCGGTTCGATGGCGCGGCGGCACAGCAAGACTTTGCCTTGCCACTCGGGCACGCAGCCCAGAACCAGCAAGGGGTTCTTGTAGTGGACCATGCCGCAATTTGCACATACGAAACGCGGTAAATGATCCCCGGCGGGGACCTTGAGCTCGACGGGTGAGCCGCAGTTGCTGCAGAAATTCAAATGATGTCCATAAATAAGATTCTGGTGCCCGGAGAGGGAATCGAACCCACACGGTGTCACCACCACCGGATTTTGAGTCCGGCGCGTCTACCAGTTCCGCCATCCGGGCATGCCAGGCCGCGCAGTATATTTGATAATTGGGGCGATTGCCGCTCTTGATAGAATGATTGGCTCAATGCGCCGCACGGACTTTCATTTCGATCTTCCCCAGGAACTCATTGCCCAACGGCCCACCGCGACGCGCTCCGCCAGCCGGATGCTGGCGCTGGACGGTGCCGACGGATCGCGGCGGGACCTGCAATTTCGCGATTTTCCCTCCTTGCTCGAGTCCGCCGATCTCTTGGTTTTCAACGATACGCGCGTGATTCCCGCGCGGGCTTTCGGCCTCAAGGAGAGCGGCGGGCGTGTGGAGATCCTGCTCGAACGGGCGCTGACCGCGAATACCGCGCTGGTGCACCTGCGCGCCAGCAAGGGCTTGAAGCCGGGCGCCGCGGTGATGCTGCCCGGAGGCTGTACCGCGCGCATGCTCGGAAGACGGAGCGATCTCTACCACTTGCAGTTCTCTTGCGATGTTGCGGCTTTTTTCGAGACGCACGGCGAAATGCCGTTGCCGCCCTACATCGGCCGCAAGGCGGAAAGCGCCGATCTCGAGCGCTATCAGACCGTCTATTCGCGCGCTCCGGGCGCAATCGCCGCGCCGACCGCGGGCCTGCATTTCGACTCGGACATTTTTGCCGCGCTCGAGAAACGGGGAATTCGCCATGCCTTCGTCACCCTGCACGTCGGCGCCGGCACCTTCCAGCCGGTGCGGGTGGACGACATCGAAGGGCATGAGATGCATGAGGAATACCTGGAGGTGCCCGAGGCCGCCTGCGATGCGATCAATGCCGCGCGCGCAGCCGGCGGACGCGTGATCGCGGTGGGTACGACGGTGGTGAGGAGTCTGGAGACCGCGGCCCTTGCGCCGGAAGGCGAGTTTCGCGCGAACGGTCGCGGTGCTGCGGACGCCGCCGGTGGGCGCGAGCGCGAAGGTGAGCGCGAGCCCGGGCGCCGGGGCGAGCACGGCATAGCGCCTTATAAGGGCGTCACGCGTATTTTCATCAAGCCCGGCCACAGGTTTCGCGCCGTGGATGCCATGGTCACCAATTTTCACTTGCCGGAGTCGACGCTGTTGATCCTGTGCTCGGCCTTTGTCGGACGAGAGGCGCTGCTGGCGGCATACGCTCACGCGGTGCAGGCGCGGTACCGCTTTTTCAGCTACGGTGACGTGATGTTTCTGACACCGTCCGCGTCGGCGCTGCAGCGCGCATGAGTGCACCTCACGGCGGTGCGCAGGGACCGATGCAGTTCGAGCTGTTGGCGAGAGACGGGGCGGCGCGGCGCGGCCGGCTCGAATTCCCGCGCGGCACCGTGGAGACGCCGGCGTTCATGCCGGTCGGTACCTACGGCACGGTCAAGGCCATGACACCCGAGAATCTCGAGGAAATCGGCGCCGAAATCGTGCTCGGCAACACCTTTCACTTGTATCTGCGGCCGGGGCTGGATGTCATCGCGGCGCATCAGGGATTGCATCGCTTCATGCACTGGGAGCGGCCGATCCTCACGGATTCGGGCGGTTTTCAAGTCTGGAGCTTGGCGGAGATGCGAAAAATCACCGAGGAGGGCGCGCAGTTCCGCTCGCCCGTCGACGGCGCGCAGGTGTTCCTCTCACCCGAGGAATCCATGCGGATTCAGCGTACCCTGGCTTCGGATGTGGCCATGAGCTTCGACGAATGCACGCCGTATCCGGCCACGGAGGCCGAAGCGCGCGCATCCATGGAATTGTCGATGCGCTGGGCGGTGCGCGGCTTTCACGAGTATTACCGCACGGAACCTCCCGGCACCCTGTTCGGCATCGTGCAGGGCGGCATCTATCCGCACCTGCGTTTGGCGTCGCTGGCCGCCCTCGAGGAAGTCGGTTTTGCCGGCCTCGCCGTGGGCGGCCTCGCGGTGGGGGAGAGCCAGGCGGAGCGTGACCGCGTGCTCGATGAACTCCTGCCCCGGATGCCGCTCCGCAAGCCGCGCTATCTCATGGGCGTGGGAAGGCCGGAGGACATCATCGAGGCGGTGCGGCGCGGCATCGACCTCTTCGACTGCGTGATGCCGACGCGCCACGCGCGCAACGCGCATCTGTTCACGCGCTCCGGCGTGATCAATATCCGCAACGCGGCTCATCAAAGGGATACGGGTCCGGTCGACGAGGGGTGCGAGTGCTACACCTGCCGGAACTACAGCCGCAGCTATTTGCGGCATTTGGATAAATGCGGCGAAATATTGGGCGCGCACCTCAACACCATTCATAATCTCTACTTCTATCAACGCTTGATGAAGGAAATACGGGGAGCGATCGAGGCGTCGCGGTTCGAGGCCTACGCGGCCGAATTTTACGCCCTGAAGGCGGCTGGAACCGCGCGTTAAGTTTGCGCACCGCTCCTGTATACTACGCCGCCTTGTGTCATGGCGTCTGCTGCAAAAAACGAGTGTAACACTATGGATTTCTTGATAAATACAGCAAATGCGCAGGCCGCCGGTGCGGGCGGCGGGCAAAGCATGCTGAGTGCCTTGCTGCTGCCCGTCCTGCTCCTGGTCGTGTTCTATTTTTTGCTCATCCGGCCGCAGAACAAGCGCGCCAAAGAACAGCGTGAAATGCTCTCCAAGGTCGCCGTGGGTGATGAAGTAGCGACCACCGGCGGCATTCTCGGCAAGGTGACCGAGGTGGGCGAGCAGTTTCTGACCTTGGAAATAGCCAGCGGCGTCAGCGTCAAGCTCCAGAAATTTCAAGTTGCGCAGGTGCTGCCCAAGGGCACGGTCAAGAGCGCATGATTTCGTATCCGCGCTGGAAGATCGCGCTGGTCGCGATCGCGTTGGCTTTGGGGATCTTCCTGGCGGTGCCCAATGTGTTCGGCGAGGAAAATGCGCTGCAGCTGGCGCGCGACCGCGCCGCGGTGCTCGACAGCGATCGCACGGCCGTGCTGCAAATCCTCAAGGACAAGAGCGTTACACCCAGCGGTGCGTTTCTCGATCAGGGACGCCTCACGCTGCGTTTCAGCAGCAAGCAGGATCAATTGAAGGCGCGCGATCTGATCGCCGAAGCGCGTCCCGGCCAATTCACGATCGCCCTCTCGCAGGCTTCGCGCGTCCCGGAATGGATGCGTAACCTGGGCTTAAGCCCGTTGAAACTTGGCCTCGATCTTCGCGGCGGCGTCTATCTGGTTTATCAGGTCGACGTTCAGGGCGCCGTCAAGCAGCTGCTCGACCGCTACGAGCAGGATTTTCGCGCCTCCTTGCGCAATGCCCGGGTGCCGTATCAAGACGTGCTGGTGGACTACCCCCTGTACCGGGTGCGGGTGTTGTTTCGCGACGCCGACAGCTTCGCCCGGGGCAAGGCGGCCATCCTCGCGGATAGCCGATCCTTGAGCTTGGCCGACACGACGGTCGACGGCGCTCCCGCCTTGGAACTGAAGCTGACGCCCCAGCAAATCAAGGAACGCCAGGACTACGCGGTTCAACAAAACATCGTCATCCTGCGCAATCGCCTCAATAGTCCGGAGCTCGCGGTGTCGGAGCCGCAGGTCGCCCGCCAGGGCGTGGACCGCATCGCCATTCAATTGCCCGGCCTGCAGAACTCGGCCGAGGTGAAGAAAATCCTCGGCAAGACGGCGACCCTGGAATTCCGCATGGTCGATGAGGCCAATAGTCCGCTCGAAGCGGCGGGCACCGGCCGCGTGCCCTTGGGCTCCAAGCTGTACTACACCCGCGAAAAGCAGCCGGTGCTGTTGAAGCGCGAAGTGGTGGTCACCGGCGATCAGCTGACCGATGCCTCATTCCAGCCGAATACCCAGGACGGCGCCGCCGTGTCGGTGAGCCTGGATAGCCGGGGCGCGGCGAAGATGCTGAAGAACACACAGGAGAATCTCGGTCATTTGATGGCGGTGGTCTTCATCGACCGTTCGCGCGAAAAGAATGCCGAAGGCGTGGTCGTCGACCGCACCACCGAAGAAGTGATCAATCGCGCGACCATTCGCGGCGTGTTCAGCAATAACTTTCAGATCACCGGCGTCAATCCGATCGAAGGCCGCGAGCTCGCGCTGCTGCTCCGCGCCGGCGGATTGGCGGCGCCGTTGTCCCCGGTCGAGGAGCGCGCCGTCGGCCCCAGCCTCGGCCAGGACAACATCGACAAGGGCGTGCACGCCATGGTGTTCGGCATGCTGGCCGCGTTCATATTCATGGCCGTCTACTACAAAGTATTCGGCTTGGTCGCGGACCTCACTCTCGCGGCCAACGTGGTGATGCTCACTGCTCTGCTGTCGCTGCTCGGCGCGGCGCTGACCCTGCCGGGAATCGCCGCGGTGGTCTTGACCGTCGGCATGGCGGTCGATGCCAACATTTTGATCTACGAACGCATTCGCGAAGAGCTCCGCAACGGCGTCTCGCCGCGGGCGGCGATCACCGCCGGATTCGACCGTGCGTTCTCGGCCATCGCCGACTCCAACGTGACTGCATTCATCGCGGGACTGGTGCTGTGGCTGTTCGGGGCCGGCGCGGTGCGCGGTTTCGCGGTGGTGTTGATGCTCGGCATCGCTACGTCGATGTTCACGGCCGTCATGGGCAGCCGCGCATTGGTGCAAGTCATTTACGGCGGAAGACGCAAGGTCGAGCGCCTGTCGATCTAAGAACAAGAGTTCGATCCGAGGTTATCCATGGAATTTTTTCACAAGGTCACGCGCTTCCCGTTCATGCAAACCCGCAAGGTTTGGTACGGGCTGTCCGCGGTTTTGATCGTCGCGTCGATCGGCCTCGTGGCGGTGCGCGGATTGAATCTCGGCGTGGATTTCACCGGCGGTGTGACCGTCGAGACCAACTTCCCCCAGGCGCCGAACATCGAGTCGCTGCGCACGGCTCTGGCGAAGTCGGGGGTGGCGAACGCCCAGGTCCAGGCATTCGGCAGCTCGCGCGATATCCTGGTTCGCTTACCGCCCGACCCGAATGTCAAAGGCGAGCAGATCGGCGCGCGCATTTTGGAGATCTTCGGCACGGTGGCCCCCGGCGTCAAACTTCAGAGTACGCAGGTAGTCGGTCCGCAGGTAGGACAGGAACTTTTCATCAAGGGCGGCTGGGCGCTGTTCGCCACCCTGGTGTTGATCCTGATCTACGTGTTGTTCCGCTTCACGCTCAAGCTGGCGTGCGGCGCGATTTTGGCGGTATTGCACGACCCGATCTGCGTAGTGGGGTTCTTCGCGCTCGCCCAGATGACCTTTGATCTGACGGCCATCGCGGCGATCCTCGCGGTGATCGGCTATTCGTTGAACGATACCGTGATCGTTTTCGACCGCATACGCGAGCGTGCCCGCACGGCCCGCAAGCTCTCCGTCGCCCAAGTCATCGACGAATCCATCAATCAAACGCTGTCGCGAACGTTGATGACCAAGCTGGTGACCCTGCTGGTGGTTCTCGCGCTGCTGTTCTTCGGCGGCGAAACATTGCACGCGTTTTCCGCGGCGCTGGTGATCGGCATTCTCGCCGGCACCTATTCGTCGATCTACATTTCCGCGGCCCTGGCCCTGGACTTTGGATTGCGCACCGACGATCTGCTGGAGCGCAAGCTGACGAAGCCCGAAGAAGTCGACGGC
>DASWEO010000138.1:0-2265 GCA_036394715.1 Steroidobacteraceae bacterium | reverse complement strand
AATGGATTGCGCACCATTGCCGTGGGCACGGGCGATATGGGCCGGCTCAAGCTGCCCTACCTTCCGACGAGCGCCGATGTGATCTCCGGGGATCTCTTGGTGACCTCCGGGCTCGGCGGTGGATTCCCGGCCGGCTATCCGGTGGGTACCGTGGCAGAAGTCAAGCGAGATTCCGCCCAGTCCCTTGCGGACGTCGATGTAAAACCCGCCGCCGCACTCGATCGGTCGCGCGAGCTGATGTTCGTCTGGCTCAAGACGCAGGCATCGTCGCCCGCACCCGCTACATCCGCCGCGCCGGCGCAGCCGCAGTCGCAAAGCACGGCCGCAATGCCCGCCAAGACTCCGCCGCCCGCCAAGGCTCCGCCGCCCGCTAAAAATCCGCCGCCTGCGAAGACAGCGCCGCCTGCGGGAGCGAACGACGAATGATGCGCGATACTCGCATCCGTCGGTTGCCCATGGCCCTGTCGGCGCTCGTCGCGCTGGCGCTGGCGGTTTTACCCCTGCCCTCGATGCTGGAATCGCTTCGTCCGGACTTTTTGGTGCTGGTGGTCTTTTACTGGTCCATCGAGTTGCCTCGGGCCGGGGGGCTCACGCTGGCATTCATGGCGGGTCTCGCGCTCGATGTGATCCACGGCGTGGTGCTCGGTCAGCACGCGCTCGCGCTCACGCTGATGGCCGCGTGGGCGACGCACCTCCGGCTGCGCCTGCGAGTATTCTCGATGCTTTCGCAATGCCTGACCATATTCGCCTTGTTGACCGGGTATCAGTTCATCCTGTTCTGGGTCGACGGCGCCACCGGCAATCCCGTGACCGCGTTCGGCCGCTGGCTCGCTCCCGTCATCGGGGCATTGCTGTGGCCGGTGCTGGCCGGCATATTGAGGCGTCTGCATGAACGCTGACGCCGAACGGAGCCGGTAGCGTGGTTCGCCGCGTCCGCATCAAAGACCACTGGGGTGAGCAGCGGATCTTCACGATTCGCAGCATCGTCGCCGCCGTATGCGTGAGCGTGCTGCTCCTGACCGTCGCCTCGCGCCTCTTCTATCTGCAGGTGCTGAGGCACAACTATTACGCGGAACTCTCGCAGGGAAATCGGGTGCGCACCGATCCAATTCCGCCCAGCCGCGGCCTGATCCTCGACCGGCACGGAGTGGTCATGGCCGAGAATCTTCCGGCGTTTCAGCTGGAATTGGTCCGAGAACAAGTCGGCGGCATTCCGGAGATCGACGCCACTCTGGCTCGCCTGGTGGCCATCGGTTTGCTCGATGCTGAAGACACCAACAGCATCAAACGCACCATCCTGTCGCATCATGTCTACGAAAGCGTGCCGGTCAAGCTGCAGCTGGACGATGAGGAAATGGCGCGCTTCGCGGTGCATCGCTACGAATTCACGGGGGTGGACATCCGCACTCGCTTGTCCCGGCACTACCCCTTCGGTCCAATGGCCGTGCACGCGCTCGGCTACGTCGCTGCGATCAGCGAGCAAGACCTCAAGCACATCGATTCTGCCGCGTACGCGGGCACCACGCTGATCGGCAAATTAGGGGTCGAAGGCGCCTACGAGAGCCTGCTGCACGGAACCCCGGGATACCGCGAAGTGTTGGTCAATGCGGCCGGCCGGCCGGTCGAACGCCAGGGGGCCTTTACGCCCAAATTGAATGTACGCCAGCCCGTCGCCGGCGCGGATCTGATCCTCAGCATCGACATGCGCGTGCAACGGGCCGCAGAGGAGGCTTTGACGGGCAAACGCGGGGCGGCCATCGCCATCGATCCGCACACGGGCGACGTCGTCGCCCTCGCCAGCACGCCGGGATTCGATCCCAACGCGTTCGCGCGCGGCCTCACGACCAAGCAGTTCGACGCCCTGCAAAACGATATCGACAAGCCGCTCATCAACCGCGCGCTGCGCGGCGCCTACCCGCCCGGCTCGACGGTCAAGCCATTCTTCGCGATGGCCGCATTGAAATATGGCGTCATGACCCCCGAACAAACCCTATTCTGCCCGGGCCATTTCAGCCTTCCCGGCAGCAGGAATGTATTCCACGACTGGAAGCCCAAGGGTCACGGCGTCCTCGCGATGCGCCACGCCATCATGCAATCGTGCGACGTGTACTTCTACACGGTCGCGAGCAAGCTCGGCATCGACCGCATGCATGAGTTCATGAGCATATTCGGATTCGGCGAGGTCACCGGAATCGACATTCCGGGCGAAAAGCCGGGCTTGATGCCCTCCACCGACTGGAAACGCCATGCCTACAAGCGAGCCGC
>DASWEO010000137.1:0-6563 GCA_036394715.1 Steroidobacteraceae bacterium | reverse complement strand
GGCGTGGGTCAGCTCATGGTGAGTTTGGTGTTCGGCGAAATCGTCTCGCAGTTTCCGATCTCCGGTGGCCTGTATCCCTGGGCACGCCGCCTGGTGGGGAAACGCTGGGCGTGGATGGCGGGATGGGTTTACGCCTGGGCCCTGTGCTGCACCATGGCGGGCGTGGCGACCGGTGTGGCGCCGTTTCTCGCGCAACTGTTCGGCGTCGACAGCACTCCCATCGCCACCACCATCATCGCGTTGGTGCTCATCGTCATGACCACGGTGCTGAATTTGAGCGGTACGCGCCTGCTCGCGCGGGTCGCGATGTTCGGCTTCGTCTGCGAACTGGTGGGCGCCATCGTGGTCGGCGTTTATCTCCTGCTGTTTGCTCGCCATCAGCCGCTCAAAGCGCTGATCGACACCACCATCGTGAACGCGAACGGCAATTATTTGCCTGCCTTCCTCGCCTCTTCGCTCGCCGCCATGTTCTGCTACTACGGCTTCGAAGCCTGCGGCGACGTGGCCGAGGAGACGCCGGACGCGAGCCGCATGATCCCGAAGGCCATGCGCATGACCATCTACATCGGCGGCGCTGCCGCCACCTGGGTCTGCCTGGCGTTCATCCTGTCGATTCCCGACATGGGCGCCGTGATGTCGGGCGCCGATAAGGACCCGATCGTCACACTGTTGCGTGCGGCCATGGGTGAAGCCGGCTTTCGTGCCGTCATCGTGGTCGTGCTGGTGTCCTTCATTTCCTGTCTCTTGAGTTTGCAGGCAGCCGCCAGCCGATTGATTTTCGCCTACGCTCGGGATCAGATGATCTTCGGCAGTAAATTCCTGAGCCGCATGTCGCCGGGTCACCACGTCCCGGCCAATGCACTCATCGTCATGGGCGCAATCCCGGCGTTGATCGCGCTCTCCGCGCTGTGGCTACAGGACGCCATCGCGACCATCATCAGTTTTGCGGCCATCGGAATTTATATCTCGTTTCAAATGATCGTGCTGGGCGCATTGATTGCCCGCGCCAAGGGCTGGCGGCCGGCGGGCCCCTTCACGCTGGGTACTCGGGGCTGGCTGGTGAACGGGTTGGCCCTTGCCTACGGTGTCAGCGCCATCGTCAACATTTTGTGGCCGCGCAGCCCCAATGATCCGTGGTACGTCAACTATGCAATGCTGGTGACGACCATCGGCGTCTTGGTACTGGGCGGCTTGTACATGGTGATTGCCAAGCCTTATGAACATGGGCATGCGCCGGCCGGCGATGCGCACAATCTTGGTACCGTCAAATCTCAGCCCATCGCGGACATCATCGGTTGAGCGCATGGCTTTGACCCGGCGATTCGAAGCGGAGCGCCCGGGAGCGATACGCATCGACTCGGGATCGGCAGTATCAGTCTCGAGAGCCGTATCAGTCTCAAGGGTACGGCCCCGCCGTGGCATCATTTCCGCCGTCGACGCTCAAGTTCGTGCCCGTCACGTAGCTCGCGAGGTCGGACGCCAGGAAATGCACGCAACGCGCGACTTCGGCGGGATGTGCCAAGCGCCGCATCGGGATACCCGCCGCGAGGTCCCGCAGATTGCGCGCAGGATCGCCGCCGCGCTTGGCGAGAATGTCGTCCACCATTCGAGTGTGGATCTCGCCGGGGCACACCGAATTGACGCGGATATTGTCGCGCGCATGATCCAAGGCCATGCAACGCGTGATCTGAATCACGGCTCCCTTGCTGGCGCAGTAGGCCACATGATTGGCTTCGCCGTTGAGGCCCCATTCCGAGGCGATGTTCACGATGGCTCCCTTACCGGCGGCCTTCATATGCTTGACCGCTGCGCGGCTCAGGTAAAACAGCGCGTTGACGTTCACCGCCATGGTGTCGAGCCACTGCTCGTCGGTGGTGCCGATCGCATCGGCCGTGTAGAGAATGCCGGCATTGTTGACCAGAATGTCTAGCCCTCCCCAGCGCTCGATGGTATCGGCGACAAGGCGGTCACAGGCGCCCGCGGCGCGCAAATCCACCGCGGCGAATTGCGCTTGGCCGCCCTTCGCTCGGATCGCCTCGACCACGGCGCGGCCGCGCGGCTCGTGGCGGCCGGAGACCATGACCTTGGCTCCCGATTCTGCGAAGACTTGCGCGCAGGCCTCACCGATCCCGGTGGTCGAGCCCGTGACCAACACAATTTTTTCCGCAAAGATCATAGTTTGTCCACCATGCGGCGCCGGTTACCCTGGATAGTATAGACGGGCGTGAGGGAGCCGAGCGCAACGGCCGCGCATGGCGAACGAGGGGGAATGGCGCGCCGGCGGCCGGCGAAGACTATAGAGGAACAGAAATATGTCCCGAGATCCCAAGCACGACGTATTGTTCGAGCCGATCAAGATCGGCCCCAAGAAGCTTCGCAACCGCTTCTGGCAAACCTCGCACTGCGCCGGGCCCGGCGCGGAGAGACCTGGTGCCCAGGCCCATTTGCGCGGCATGAAGGCCGAGGGCGGCTGGGGCGCGGTCTTTACGGAGTTCTGCTCCATCCATCCCGAATCCGACGAATATCCCTACATCTCCGCGCGCATCTGGGATGAGGGAGACGTCCTCAACTTGGGATACCTGTGCGAGGTGGCGCACAAGTATCACAGCCTTGCGGGCATTCAACTGTGGTACAGCGGCGGCAACGCACCCTCGCTCGAGTCGCGCGAGTTCGGCCGCGCTCCGAGCCAGTGGTTGTCGCCGATATTCGCCACGCGTTCGGTCTACGGCTGCGAAATGGACGAGCTCGACATCCGTTCCGTGATCAACATGTACGTCGAAGCCGGAAAACGCGCCGAACAGGCCGGATTCGATCTTCTGGAAGTCTCCGCGGGGGATGACACGCTGCCCATGCAGTTTCTCGAGCCGCGCTTCAACCGGCGCACGGATAACTATGGCGGCAGCTTCGAAAACCGGTCCAGATTTTTCATCGAGCTGCTGCACGCGCTGAAGCGCGCCCTCGGCGATCGATGCGGCATTACGACGCGCTTCGAGATCGACACTCTGCACGGGTCCGAAGGGGTCGAGGCCCGCGAAGACGGCGTGCGAATGCTCGAATTGTTCCGCAAAGAAGGGGTGGTCGACGCGGTGGCATTGAAAATCGGCGACTACGCGGAGTGGGGCGAGGACGCCGGCGCATCGCGCTTTCGCAAGTCCGGCTGGATGACGCCATTCATCAAACAAGGAAAGTCCATTCTCGGCGCCGGTATCCCCGTGGTCGGCAACGGCCGGCTCACGAGCCCCGACGACATGGTCGGTTTGATTCGCGCCGGCGTGCTGGACATCATCGGCGCCGCGCGTCCGTCGATCGCCGATCCCTTCCTGCCGACCAAGATCTCGGAAGGCCGGGTCGAGGACATACGCGAGTGCATCGGCTGCAACATCTGTGTCTCCAAGTTCCAGCAGGGCGGCCAGATCATGTGCACGCAGAACGTCACCATCGGCGAGGAGTATCGGCGCGGCTGGCATCCGGAGAAATTCACGAAAACCACACAGCCCTGTTCCGTGCTGGTGGTAGGCGGCGGTCCCGCGGGCATGGAATGCGCGCGCATTCTGGGCGAGCGCGGCTACGTGGTTCACCTTCGCGAAGCGGACGAGGAACTGGGCGGCCACTGGAAGGCCGTGGCGATCCTGCCGCGCTTGAACGAATGGGGGCGCGTGATCACGTACCGGCAAATCCAGCTCGCCAAGCTGAAGAAGGCAGTCCAAGTCCATCTCGGCGTCGGCCCCATGACGGCCGATGAAGTTCTCCGTTACGGCGCCGACCGCGTCGTCATCGCCACGGGCTCGCACTGGAGCGGCGACGGCCGGGGCGCCAATTTCGGACCGATTCCCGGCGCCGACGATTCCCTGCCGCATGTGCTGACACCCTTCCAGGTCACCGCGGGTAAGCCCGTGCCGGGTAAGCGCGTACTGATCCTCGATGGCGACGGGCATTTCATGGGCGTCACTCTCGCGGAACACATGGCGAATCAGGGTAAGGAAGTCACCTATGTCTGCGACGCCGCCGATGTCGCCGAGTACGGCGTCTTTACCATGGAGTCCTTCAACAACAAGCGCATGCTGTTCGAAAAGGGCGTCAAGGTTTACACCAGTCATTGGGTCGACGGAATCGAGCCCGGCAAGGTTTCCTTGAGCTACCTCTACAAATACGGTCCCGATCTCACGGAGCCGCGTTCCGGCGCGATACCGCGCAAGGACAACGGCGGCGAGTTCGAGTTAGGCATGGATGCCGTCATCCTCGTGACCTCGCGCAGCTCGAATGACGGACTATGGCGCGAATTGAAGGCACGCAAGGCCGAATGGGCGCCGAATGAGATTCAGCACATCTTTCGAACGGGAGACTGCAAGGCACCTGCGCAGCTCAATCAGGCGCTGTGGGATGCGCATCGGCTGGCGCGGGAATTCGACAGCCCGCACCCTGCGTATCCCCTGCCTTGGATCCGCGAGCGGCAGCTCTGGGGCAGCCCGACGGTGCCGAAACTCGGCGATCCGCGGGTCGACGTGGAAGCAGGGTAAGATGTTCGTTCGTCCACCGAGGTGCCGCTGATGACCGTATCGAACCCCGCTGAAGCGTCGGGAAAGAATGAACTCTCGCGCTCTTTGAAGCCCCGCCATCTGACCATGATCTCGATTGGCGGCATCATCGGCGCCGGCCTTTTCGTCAGCAGCAGCACATCCATCATTGCGGGCGGCCCGGCCAGCTTCATCAGCTATGCCATCTGCGGCTTCTTGATACTCTTGGTCATGCGCATGCTCGCGGAAATGGCCACGGCGCTGCCCAAGGTGCGTTCGTTCACCGAGTTTGCCCGCGCCGGCCTCGGCGAGGGTGCCGGATTCGTGGTGGGCTGGCTGTATTGGTATTTCTGGGTTCTGGTGGTGCCCGTCGAAGCGATCGCCGGGGCCAAGATCCTCGAGCATTGGATACCGCTGCCGCCGTTGCCCATCGGCGTGGGACTCATGACCGTGATGACCTGCGTGAATTTGATGTCGGCGCGGTCCTATGCCGAATTCGAATTCTGGTTCGCCTCCATCAAGGTCGCGGCCATCGTGGTCTTCATCGCTATTGCGACATCGTATGCCTTCGGCTGGACCGCGCCGCACGGAGCGACGTTCGGCAACCTGGTGGACCATGGTGGATTTACGCCGCATGGCTGGATCTCGGTGCTCGCCGCCGTGCCTACGGTTTTCTTCGCGATGACCGGTGCAGAAATCACCACCATTGCCGCGGCCGAATCCGCGCAGCCCGGGCGCGCGGTCGCCAGGATGGGTTCCGCGGTGATCGGACGCATTCTGGTGTTCTACGTGATTTCGCTGTTCCTGATCGTGTCGGTGACTCCATGGAACACGGTCCGTTCGGGCGAGTCCCCATTCACTCTGGCACTCAATACCATGCACGTGCCTTGGGCGGGCGAGATCATGACGGTCATCATCCTGACGGCGGTACTGTCCTGCATGAATTCCGCGTTTTACGTGAGTTCACGGGTGCTATTCATTCTCGCCGCACACGGCGATGCGCCGAAAGGCTTGGTCAAGTTGAACGCCCGCAAGGTGCCGGTGGGCTCGGTGCTGATGGGTTCGTTGGCGGGTTTCCTCGGCATCCTTGCGGCCACCAAAGCGAAAGGCGTCTTCGACTTTCTGGTGAGTTCCTCCGGTGCCTTGGCCGTTTATATCTACATGGCCATCGCGGCAGCCCAAATCACTCTGCGGAAACGCCGCGAACGCGATGGCGAACCTCTGCCGCCGGTGATGATGTGGCTATTCCCGTGGTTGAGCTATGTGGCTATCGCCGGTATGGGCGCCGTCTTGATCGCCATGGCATTCACCCCGGGCCTGCAGCAAGACTTCAAGTTCAGCTGCATCACGCTGGTGGTGGTCCTCATCGCCTATCTCATCGTGTATCGCCTGCGCCAGCCGCGCGTGGCGCCGTCCGCCGTCACCTAGTATCGACACCATCGCACGCAAATGCGTGCGACCACATAAATTCATTCTTGTCAAGCGAGATAAATTGAACCATCAGATATAAAGCGTCCGCCCGTCATCGCGGCGATTTTGGCAGGATATATCTGAGCTTCGGGGCTAAGCAGCCCGAAGCAGATAAGGTTTAGGAGAATCTCGCGCCGGCAAGCCAGCCAACTCCCCCGCTGGTGCGATATCCCGGCGGCGTGGGTCCCTCAAAAGACCCACGCCGTTTTTTATTTCTGGTGCTTGCCTTGCGCCCAGAACCGCCGCCGAGTCTTCCCTTAATCTCGAGTGTTGCAGGGCGGCGTCGTGCCGTCGCGGCACAGCGCCGGGCCTTGATCACGCTGTACGGCGGCAGGGCTGTCCTCATGCGTCATGAGACTTCCCGCAACGCAGCCGCACAGTAGACACGCCGCAAGACCCAAACTGATGACAATCTTCACGGTTCCTCCTTCGCCGCCCTTCGCGGCAACCTGAGGCCTCGGAACATACGTCCGTCACGCGGTTCATGATGAGCGCGCGGCTCGATTGAAGCTAGGGTGCGGGCACGCGTGTCGATGTAGGGAAGAGTCTTACTTTTCGCCGGAACGATTCCTGACGCGC
>DASWEO010000136.1:0-5828 GCA_036394715.1 Steroidobacteraceae bacterium | reverse complement strand
TGTTTTCACCTACTTTGTTCCGGCTGTCCGTAAATCCTAGCGTTACCGTGGTCAAATCGCCGAACATGTCCTGGCTCAGCGAGAAATGCGTCGTGTTCGAGATGTAATCGCGCTCGGTGCTGTTGGTGTACGAGAGGTTGTACTGAGTCTTGTCGTGGATGTAATCGAGCGAGAGACTCTTCTGCTTGCGTTCGTCCTTGATGACGCTGGCGTTGCTCAGGACGTCGACCGACGCACCGCTGACCTTGTCGACGAAGTAGTTGGCCTGCACGGCAAACTGTTCGGCGAACTTCTTGCGCACCAGCACCGACTCGCCCTTGATGTCCATTCCGCCGCCCTTGTACTGGCTCCAAAAGAGGTCGGCACGGTCATCCGGCAGCACGGCGGCGCCGGCCACGCACATCAGCGACAGCGCTGCGAGCGCTGCCAGGCGGCTCAAATGGCGCGGAAGGGACTTCATACCGATGACGAGGGTCATAGTGTCCTGTTCCGCCAATAACTTGCTCGATTCGCCCGCGGATTGTCGTGTCGGGCAAGGCGCGCCGACGAGGCATAGTGAGCACTATGGCGAGGAGGCGCAACGCCGCCCGGCGCGACAAGACGCGGCGCAGCGAGTGAGTTATTGGCGGAACAGGACACTTAGTTGCAGCCGCAGCCGCCGCCGGCCGTGCCGGTGGCGCCCCGCGATCCTTCGCGGGACTCATAGATATGATCCATATACGCCCCGGAAATGGCGTCGCGATCCCATGACATGATGGGATCCGCCAAGCGGTCGCGCTCATAGGGCTTGACCCAGGGTTGGATGCTGCTGCATGCCCCAAGCAAGAGCCCGATGCCGACCACGGCAAGCTTCAACGAGGTGCCCACGGCACGTTTCGGTGAGGTGTCCACGGTCACTCGCGGATGAGCTGGCGAATGCGGTCTTGGTACTCGTTCTCGTCGCCCGGCCGATAGCCGCGGTGGATGTAGCGGATCTCACCCTTGCGGTCGATGATGACGGAGCTCGGCATTTCGTCGACGTGGTACGCCTTGCTCACCTGGTTCGCAGGGTCGAGCAGCACCGGGAAGCTGACCGGTTTGCGCGCCATCAGCTCCTTGACCGGGGGCGCTTCCTTGTCGACATTGACCCCGATCAGCGTAAACCCCGCCGGCTTGTACTTCTTGTACATCTGATCGAGCAAGGGCATTTCCTGCTGGCAGGGTCCGCACCAGGTCGCCCAGAAATTCACCATGACCACCTGGCCCTTGTACTGGCTCAAGGCGGCTTGCTGTCCGGTGAGCGCCGTAAGAGTAAAGGCGGGCGCGGGTCCCGAGGCATCGCCGCCGGCCGCGAAAGCCGTCGACGCGATGACGAGGGCTGCCATCGCACAGCGCTTGAATAATTTAACCGTGGGAACTGTCATTGATCTGTCCTCCTGATCAGTAGAAAAAGGTCAAGCCGAGAGTGGCCTCAATGTTGTGGACGTTCTTGGTTCGGCCCGTCAAATCGGTCTCGAACACGTGATCTCTCACGTCCAGGTGCATCGCGAGCCAATCTGTAATCAGAAGGCGCTCGCCTATTCCGAAATTCAGCGCAAAGCGGTCCTTGTCGGCAAATTTCACATCACCCATGCCCACCGTCACATACAGGGCTGAATTGAACGCATGTCCCCGCCCGAGAAAGATCTCGCCCGGAAGTACGTTGTAGCCTACGTCCAGGTCGTAATACGTGAGGCGTCTCCCAGAGTCGCTCACCACGGTGATCGCCGGGAAAACATCCTCGAGACTGGTGGTGCCGGCCTTGGAGCGGGCCAAAAAGGCCTCCAAGAAAATGTCCTCCGACACGTGGTAGGCCGCGCGCACGCCGTAGATCGGATTGGTGCCGAAGTCCTGAATGCTGAGGGCGCCGAAGTAGCCCCCCAATTCGAAGTCCTTGGCCTTGATCTTCGGTGTCTTCACCGCGCGGCGGTTGACCTGCGGTTCGATGATCGAGGGCTCGCCTTGGGGCTCCTCGGCAACGACCTCTGTCTTCGCCTTCTCGCCGCGATGGAACCAGCCGCAGCCGGACAGCAGCGCCGCCGCTAGAAGAACACTGCTAAGCCGAATTTCCATTCTTCCGGTTCCTCATTCTGATTCTGGTTGGTGAAGACGACATACTTGCGCCAATCCGCACGCCACATGAATCGCCTGGTAATGAAGCCGCGCGCCCCCACCGAAACATAGGCCAGCTGGTTGCTGGTCTGGAGCGGCTTCGGCGGCACCTTATCGTCGATGTACTGTTCGCCGAATCCGATGCCCGCCGTGGGCGAGAACCAGCGCCACTCCGGTATGAACGTATGCCGCATTCCGAGGCTGGCAATGTACCGGTTATCGATGGTACCCAGGGCCTGCTGCAGGACGAATTCGACGTCGAGGCTGTCCGTGAGACCGAAATCGCCCCAGGTGGTGACCAAATTCTGGTGATTGAAGACGCCATAACCCGCGCCGATCTCCCAGCGGTGGGTCGCGAAATCCGGATACGGCGGTATCGGCGCCGGCTCTCCCGAGACGAGCTTGGTGAGAGCCAAATCGGAGCGGCGCGACCAGCCTTCCTGGCCGCGCGGCGCGCGCACCTTGTACCACTCGGTGCGGCTGTAGAGCACCGTGACCACTTCGTCGCGGCCCACCACATAGACCACGGGATAGCCGCGACCCGGGCCGCTGCGCATCTCCAGGTAGGGCTCGGCAACGACGACTTCAAGGAGTTGTTCCTTCGCGTGGACCAGTGTGACACTGAACGCCTGCAGCAGCAGGAGGGCGAGCAGTGGTCGCATCAGCTCAAATCGCCGGCGCGACGAATGGATCGTTGTAGTACTGCGCGCCAATGTCCAGCCATTCTGCGATCAAACGCAACTCCGCCGCTGTTAAGAATCCCGTGTGGTCAAGAACAGGGTCTTGATAGGTCCCGTCAAACATCCTCAAAAACTTCAGCACCGAGCCGCTCGCGCTGCCGGCCGTCATGGGCGGCGCCAATGACACCGGCACCATGATCGTCGTCGGCAAACCGGTCACCGGGTCCGGCGGACCGGGCGCAGGCACCAAAAGATCTACTAGCACTCCATTATTAAGCGTCTGTTCGTTATGTGCAAACAGCAGTTCCTCGTAGGAGGTGACTACGGTGGCATCGACATTGGAGGCGCTGTCGGTCAGATCCAGCTGACCTGCAGGAACCATCCGGACGGCGGCGTTTGCAGCGTTCGCCGGGTTGTGACAAAGCACGCACTTGTGATCAGGGTTGGGATCGCCCGCCACAGTACTCGGCCGCGGCAAATACCATAGCGGTTGGATCTGGTGCGAGACATTGCCGTCGGCGGTGGCGTCGGGATAGTGGATGGTGCTGCGGCAAAGCGGATCCCACGTCGCGCAATGGGCGTTGGCTGGGCTGGGCGTCGAGAGATTCGCATAGAGATAGGAGAATGCCTTGTCGGCCGGCCGGCCGGCCGTGACCGGATCGGTCCACACGTCGCTGTAGATCACGTCGATGGTCGGCAGCTCCGAGCAGGGGGTGGTGGCGCCGGGGGGAGTGACCGCATTGGCGCAGGTATTCCATGCCCGGGTATCCGCCATGGTGTCGCCGACATTGGCGGCCGACAGGTTGGCTTTTGTATTCAGAAACGGCATACCCACGGCCGTGGCTCCGACATTGACCGACGTGGTCAGTCCCGAGCGGCCGTGAGACGGCGTGGATTTGCTGCCTGCGACGTGGCAGCCGTTGCAAGTCTTCGTTTCGCCGGGAATCAATTGCATCCAGCTCTCATGCCGCGCGCCGATGCGCCGCGCATTCTTGTCGAGCACGTCGACGGTGAACGGTACATTGGCCGGCAATTGGACTTTCACCGAACCGTCCGGTTCGACCGGCGCGTAGGCGAGAATCTCACGCATCCCTAAGCCCGCGGGGCCGAACGCCGAGGCGTTGATCTTGCGCACCGTCTTATCGGGAATCTCGACTGCTTTCTCGATTCTCACGAAGCGCGCCGGGCGCTGATCGGCGGTGGCCTGTTGGGGGTCGGCCAAGGCGGCGATATTGGGAACCGTATTGTTGGTTTCGGCGCCCACCATATCGATTCCGTCGAAGTCGTAGACGCTGCGTATGACGAGCAGACCCAGTCCGCCGTTGCTGTTGTGGGCCAAATTGGCGGCGGCGCTGCCGGGGGCAGGCACGAAATCCGGGATGAAGGTCGGCACCGGAGTGCGCGCCTGCATGATGACCGGTTCGACGATGACGGTGCCCGCTTCGGCGCCGAGGATGGGGCTCAAGGTGCTCTTGCCGACGTCGTAGATCCAGATGGTGTATTGCGGCGGGGCCAACTGCACATTGGCGCCGCTGGTGTTGCCGGATGTGCAAACGCTGGTGGTGGCCGGCGTCACGGTCGTATTCAGCACCAAGCAGGGAGCCCAGCTGACGAGCATTCGATTGGTGCCGTCGTACAGCGGATAGGCTGACGCAAACCGGCCGCCCATGGAAGGCAGGTTCGCGTCGGTGGTGATTCCGAGCGTGGTCGCACTGGACTGCGCCGTTCCGGCCGACCCCGTCGGCGTCGACGGCTGATTGATTTCCACGAAATTGGCGGCATCGATCTGCACGATGTCGCCGCCCTGCTGCGTGCCCAGAAACGGCCGCACAATGGCGATCAACTTGCCGTCCGCGCGTTGCCGGGCGTTCAAGAATTGGATCACGTTATTGCCCGTGCCGGCGAGGTTGGCGCCTGTGGCGTGGCTGTTCTCGCCGTAGAAGAGCTCGAGTCCGCTGCCGTCCGGATTGGCGCGGTACAGACTGATCTGGTTGCCGTTGATGGATTCGTATCGCGAGAACACGATTTGACCATTGGCGAGCACCGAGGGCGCAAAGTCGTGATTGGTGTTGAAACTGATCTGATGGATGCCGGTGCCGTCGGCGTTCATGACGTGCAATAGGAATATGGGCTGCTTGCGGTCGTCGGTCTGCGCCGGGTATTGCGGGCGGCCTTCGTCGATCAGAATGGCCTGTGTCGCGGCCTGGCGCGTCGAGGCGAACACGATGCGCCCGTCGGGCAGGTAGTGCGCGCCCACGTCATGGCCCGCAGTCGTGTTGTCGTTGGTGAGCTGGGTCACCGTTTTCAACACTGCGTCGTACTGATAGATCTTCCAGTTGGGCTGAGTGGCATCCGTGTTGGGCTTGTTCGGATTCAGGGGCAGCCGCAGCGAGAACACCAGCTTCTTGCCGTCGGGCGACGCGTCGAGGTCCCGAACGTCGCCCATGCCCTTAGTGATCGACATCGTGACGTTGGTCTCGAGGGAGCCCGGGCTGGCCTGCGCGCGGATGTAGAGATCGCCGCCGGTGGTGGACGTGATCAGGTCGCGGACATCGATATCCGCCTTCGGAGTCGCGGCGGGTGCAGGACGCTTGACATAGGCCAGCGGAAAATTCAGCGTGCCGGGATCCTGGGTCTGCACGCCGGCAAGACCCGGCGCATGTCCGCTGACGCCGCCGGCGCAGCCGACCATGATCAGCGCCGGGAGCAACAGTGCCGCCAGTTTCAGGGGACCGTGACGGAGTTCACGCGCGTGCAAAGTGTTCATGTTGCGGCTACCTGCGTTCGATCATCGGTTCAGCGGTCAAGTCTGCCTTGTTTGCGCGGGGTCATTGAACTTAATTGGTCTCAAAATCGCAACTTCGTCCGAGTCGCAACCGCATTGTGTTAACACACTCACAGAAGAACTCGGCCACATCCGTTTCTCTGTGCATCTAAGAGCTGACCTCTGCAAATTCAGGCTGAAGGATATAGGTGGACACTGGGTTCCCGATATGTCGCGAAACACCGACGTCGTTC
>DASWEO010000135.1:0-12272 GCA_036394715.1 Steroidobacteraceae bacterium | reverse complement strand
ACGTGCGGAGGCGGGATATTGGCAGATCGAAGTCGACGACTCTGTCCTCGCCCACGGCTATCGATACTCGATCGACGGCGGTGAGCCGATCCCTGATCCGCGATCGAAATGGCAGCCCGACGGGGTTCATGGCGCCTCCCACCTCGTGGACATCGAGCGCTTGAATGCCGCGCAGGAACGCGCGCTGCGCTTTGTCGCGAAGCCGCTGCGCGATGCGGTGATCTACGAACTGCACGTCGGCACTTTCACGCCCGAGGGGACGTACGCGGCAGCGCAGGCAAAGCTCCCGCACCTGGCGCAGCTGGGGGTCACTCACGTGGAACTCATGCCGCTGGCAACGTTTCCTGGCCGGCGGGGGTGGGGATATGACGGGGTGGATCTGTACGCGCCCTTTCCCGCATACGGCGCGCCGCCGCAGCTCGCCGCATTCGTGCAAGCGTGTCACGCGCGGGGCATCGGCGTGCTGCTCGACGTGGTCTACAACCACCTGGGGCCGGATGGAAATTATCTGGCGCAGTACGGTCCCTATTTCACCGATCGCTATAAGACCAATTGGGGCGCGGCGATCAACTACGATGGGCCGCACAGCGATCCGGTGCGCCGTTTCGTCATCGACAATGCCCTGATGTGGCTGCGGGACTATGGATTCGACGGCCTGCGCCTCGACGCGGTCCACGCCATTTTCAGTTTCGATGCCGTGCATGTGCTCGAAGAGCTGGCAATCGCGGTCAGGGAACTGGGCGCGAAACTCGGCCGCAGCTTCGTTCTCATCGCCGAGAGCGATCTCAACGATCCGCGGTTGGTGTGGCCGGCGTCTCGGGGCGGCTACGGTCTGGATGCGCACTGGGCCGACGATTTGCACCACGCAGTGCACCGATTCTTCACGGGTGAGACCGACGGCTACTACGCGGATTTCCGGGGCCTCGACGATGTGGCGGTGGCGCTCCGCGAGGGATACGTGTACCAGGGGCAGTATTCGCCGTATCGCGCGCGGCGGCACGGCCGGCCGCCCAAGGGGGTGGGTGCGGATCAGATCGTGGTGTGCGCGCAGAATCACGATCAGATCGGCAATCGCGCGCAGGGAGAGCGCCTGAGCATGATGCTGGGTGTGCCGCAGCTCAAGGCCATCGCGGCGCTGACCGTGCTGTCGCCGTTCGTGCCCTTGTTGTTTCAAGGCGAGGAATGGGGTGCGCAGACTCCTTTTCTCTATTTCACCGATCATGAGAATGCCGAGTTAGGAAGACTGGTCGCAGAGGGACGGTCCAAGGAATTCAGGAGTTTTCGCTGGCACGGGGCGGTGCCGAACCCACAGGAACTCGAGACCTTCGCTCGCTCCAAGCTCAACTGGCCTGAACTGTCGGAGCCGCCGCATGCGGAGATCTACGAGTGGTATCGGCAGCTCATTCGTCTCCGGCACGATAGGCGGGGCCGGACCAAGGCCGCCGTGAGCGTCGATGCCAAAGCGGGATGGCTGAGATTTGTCCACGGCGACGTGCTCTGCGTGTTCAACTTCGCCGCCCTTCCGCAGCGGGTGCACATACCGCGCGGCGAGTGGAACCTGGTGCTAAGGTCCGATAAAGAAGCGACACCGACGGGTGAAGTGCGGGGTCACGCGACGCTTATATATAGGCGCGGATAGCGGCGTAAGAATCCGCCTTTTTTCAGCGGCCTGCTGGCTTAGGGCTGGGTGTGCGCCAAGCCGATGCCGGCGAGAGCGCCGATGACCACCACCAGCAGCGGCGGCGCGCGCCACATGAGCAGCAGGATGAAGCCGGTGAGCGCGACGCCAAAGTCTTCCGTCGTCTTGATCGTGCTGGTCCAGACCGGGTCGTAGAAGGCGCCGCCGAGAATTCCGACGACCGCAGCATTGATGCCGCCCATGGCAGCCCGTGCGCCGGCACGGACGCGAAATGTTTCCCAGAAGGGGAGTGTGCCGATGAGGATCAACATGCCGGGAAGAAAGATACCGATCAGCCCCAGTGCGGCTCCCGTCGAGCCGTGCGGCGACGTTTGTGCGACGGCGCCGAGATAGGCGGCAAACGCAAAAAGCGGTCCGGGGATTGCTTGCGCGGCGCCGTAGCCGGCGAGAAAAGTATCGTCGCTGACCCAACCCGGCTCCACGAAGGCGTCCCGCAGCAGCGGCAGCACCACATGGCCGCCGCCGAAAACCAGTGCTCCGGAGCGATAGAACGCATCGAACAGCGCCACGCCCTGGGACGATCCGAGTCCACGAAGCAGGGGCAGACCGACCAGTAAGAGAACGAACGTCACGAGCGACGCGATCCCGACCCTGCGTGAAACGGGAACGACGACGGCGCCGCCTGACGCGGGTGACGGACTACGGCAGAGCCAAAGCCCGGCGATGCCGCCGAAGATAATCGAGGCGATTTGCCCGACCGACGAACCGCTGAATAGGACGATCAGCGCCGCGATGCCGGCTATGGATGCGCGTTGCCGGTCGGGGCACAGGGTGCGCGCCATTCCCCAAATGGCTTGCGCCACGATCGCAACCGCGACGAGCTTCAGGCCATGCAATAACCCCACGCCGACGGGTCCGCCCAGCGTGGCCGCGCCATATGCGAACAGCAGGAGTGCGACGGCTGACGGCAATGTGAAACCGGTCCAGGCCGCAAGTGCTCCTAGATAACCCGCCCGTATCAGCCCGATGGAGAATCCCACTTGGCTGCTGGCCGGGCCCGGCAGGAACTGACATAGCGCGACGAGATCCGAGAAGGCTGCATCGTCCAGCCAGCGGCGGCGTACGACGAATTCTTCGCGGAAGTACCCGATATGGGCGACCGGTCCGCCGAACGAGGTGAGACCCAGTTTGAGGAATACCCTTAGAACCTCGAAAGGTGAGTGGGTTTGCATGGGGCGATAGAGTACACGCCCAAGATCGTCGGCAGAACGGAACACCGATGTTGCAAACGTGTCTCCAGGATGGGGAGACAGCGCCTGACGAGTTGCGGGTACTTGCGCGCCGACGGCGGCTCCGTGTACTTTGTAGCGCAAAGTAAAATGGGGTAAGCATGACATACTTGAATAATCCATTCGCGACACTCGTCGCCGCGGCGGCCGTGGCGCTGCTTGCGCAGCGTGCCGATGCCGGCGGTCCATTCGGGATCGATCATGAGCTGGCGCTCGATCAGAATGGTATTTGGGCGCGCAAGTATCAGACCGCACTCGAGACCAGCGTGGTGGCTTTCGAGGTGGCCGGGAGCCTGTGGTTTGGGAACGACAACGAGCTCGGTCATACGCTGTGGCAGACGGTCGACTCCTCGGTGATCTCAGGGGTCGGTGCCCAGTTGCTGAAATATGGATTCGGTCGCGCTCGGCCCAGCCAAGGCGACAATCCCAATGCATGGTTCAAGGGGAGCCATTACCAAAGTTTCCCGAGTGGCGAGGTGACTCTGCAGGCGAGTTTCGTGACACCTTTCATCGCGAATTACGCGCGGCAAAATCCCTGGGTCTGGTCTCTCGAAATTCTGCCGGTGTACGACGGACTGGCACGCTTGAAGAGTCAGGCCCATTGGCAATCGGATGTCATCGCGGGTTGGGCACTGGGTACGGCGGTCGGATATTGGAGCACGACGCGAAGTACACCGATTTCCGTTGAGATTCTACCGCGCGGCTTGTCCGTCGGGTTTTACAAGCGGTTTTAGAATTTGCGCGGCAGAATGAGAGGCCCGTCCCTGTGTCAATGCGAGTGAATGTAAATGAGAATCAGTCTGCAACCGAGCGGTTTGAGCGTTGGTTATTACAAGCGATTTTAGAATTTACACGGCAGAATACGGAGCCTTTCACTGTGACAATTCGAGCGCGACGAAATGCGAATCATTCAGCGACTGAACATTTTGGCGGTAATGCTGTTGTCGTTGGGATACGCATCCGTTGCTCGGGCGCAGACGGATGAGATTCAGGTGTACGACGCCGAGATCGCCGCGCCGGGCGTTTTCAATTTAACCTGGCACAACAATTACATTTCGAGCGGCAGCAGCACGCCGAGCTTTCCCGGCGCCATCGTGCCGGACAAATCGCTCAACGGCGTGACCGAATGGGCCTACGGGGTCGCCCCCTGGTTCGAAGCGGGGTTGTACTTTCCGTTGTATTCGATGACTCGCGACAACCGCGTTCTATACAATGGATTCAAACTGAGGGCTCTCTTCGTTTCCCCGGACGCGGCCAATCGCGACGTTTTCTACGGCGTCAATTTCGAATTCAGCTTCAACACTGCACACTGGAACGAACGGCGCTACACGTCGGAAATCCGCCCGATCATCGGTACTCACGTCGGCCGCTTCGATTTCATTTTCAACCCCATCGTCGACAATTCTTACACCGGGGTTTCCAACTTTGAATTCGTGCCCGCTACTCGCGTGGCCATGAAGGTCTCCGATATTTTCAAGGTGGCGCTCGAGGAGTACGACGACTTTGGCCGCGTGAGCCATTTTCTTCCCGCGTCCAAACAGTCGCACCAATTGTTCTCGGTGGTCGATCTACACACTCGACGGCTCGACATCGAATTCGGATTGGGAGCCGGCCTGACCAGTGCTTCGGATCATCGGGTCTTCAAGCTGATTTTGATGAAGGACTTTTGATACGGGTCCTTTCGGCGGATGCCCGACCAGCTGCACTCGCGCCTCGCCGTAACTTGAGATTAGCGATTTTCATTGACACAGTGTCAATTATTATCTATTGTTCAATATATGTCCTACATTACCCAACGCCGTGGAGAGGAAAAGGAGCGCCGCCGCGCCGAGATTCTCGATGCCGCAGAAGCGTTATATGCCAAGAAGGGCTGGGACGCCCTGACGGTTGACCAGGTGGCCCGTAGCGCGCGTCTGTCGCGTGCCCTGGTCTACGTCTATTTCCGCGACAAGGAGGAGTTGCTATTCGCCATCGGCGAACGCGCCATGCGCCTGCTGCGCGATCGCTTCATCGAAGCCGCCGCGGGACATGCACCGGGGATGGACAAGGTTGAGGCAATCGGTCGAGCCTATATGGGCTATGCCTATGAATTTCCTCATTATTTCGACTTCTGTACACGTTTTCAGGCCCATTCGGTTTCCATCGATCCGGGATCACACGAGGGCGCGTGCCGCGCCGCGGGAGATGAAGCCATCGGCGTGGTCGTGCAGGCCATCGAGGCCGGTATTCGCGATGGCACCATTCGCGCCGATATCGGTCAGCCGGTGTTGTTCGCGACCACCCTGTGGGCATTCACGCACGGCATTATCCAGCTGGCCATGGCCAAGGGCAGCGACCTGGCGAGGTTCGGAATCGCCATCCCGGAATTCAGCAACTACGCATTTGGGCTGATACGTACGGTCGCGCAAAACACAGTTTCCCAGCCGCCGCCCGGCTGAGATTTTTTTTGGTCAGGAGTTGACACATGTCTACTTTATATACAAGTGACTTTAATTCGCTCCGCACGGCACCCTGGGCCGTTTTCGCACTGCTGACGCTCGGCGCCTGCCACCGGCAGGCACCGTCCGCCGCGCCGCCGGCGCTCGTCTTAGCATCGCCCGTGCATTCCTATTCCGGTATCGGAGCGGGCGAGAGCATTCGTTATCCTGTGGAAGCGGCCGCGCGCTACTCGAACGCCATGTCGTTCCGTGTTGCCGGCAAGCTGATCGAGCGCAACGTGCGGCTGGGCGATTCCGTTCACAAGGGACAGGTGGTCGCTCGTCTCGACCCCGTGGACGCTCAGAAACAGGCGGCGAGCGCGAAGGCCGCGTTCGACGCCGCGGAACACCGGCTGGTCTTTGCGAAGCAGCAGCTGGATCGCGATCAAGCGCAATTCGCGCAGAATCTGATCGCCGTCAATCAATTGGAACAAACACAGGATGCTTACGCAGCGGCATTGGCCGAGCATGAGCAGTCGGCTGCGCAACTCGTCGTGGCACGCAACAATCTGCAATACAACACGCTGGCTGCCGACCACGATGGATTGATCACCAGCGAAAATGCGGACACGGGCCAGGTCGTTTCCGCGGGACAGGCCGTCTACGGACTCGCATGGACGGGGGACACGGACGTCATCCTCGATGCTGCCGCGGGCGACCTGGGCCGGATTGCCGTGGGCCAGGCAGCGAGCGTGATTTTTCCGGCGTTGCCGGGCCGCCGCTTCGAGGCGCGCGTGCGCGAAGTGGCGCCTGCGGCCGATCCGCAAAGCCGTACCTATCGTGTCAAGCTTACGCTGGCTGAGCCCGGACCCGCGGTTCGATTCGGCATGACCGGCGACGCGACGTTGTCGCGCGTTGCAACCGCGGGCAACACGGCTCGCGAAGCGCCGGTGTTCAAGGTTCCGGCAACCGCCATTTTCCATCACGGCAAGGACCCGGCGGTCTGGGTCATTCGTCCGACCGATTCGACCCTCGAGCTGCGGCCCGTCACCGTCGGCAGCTATAGCGAGCGCGGCACCACCGTTACCGGGGGCTTGAGGGACGGCGACAACGTGGTGCTGGCCGGTGTGCACACGGTTTACGCGGGCCAGAGTGTGAAGCAGGCCAGGCCTTTGTTCGACGGCGAAGCGGACGGCGGCGTTGCGGAGCCCGCCGCCGCACTCAATGCCGTGACCCCGATCGACGAGGCGGCGACCCCGATCAACGCGGCAGAAGCGCGATGAACGACGGCTTCAACCTGTCGAGCTGGACTCTGCGCCATCAGGCGTTGGTGATTTTCGTTCTGGCTCTGATAACGCTGTTCGGCGTGTTGTCGTACGGCAGGCTGGCGCAGTCGGAGGATCCGCCGTTCACCTTCAAAGTCATGGTGGTCCGCACGCTCTGGCCCGGCGCGACCGCGCGCCAGGTGCAGGAGGAAGTGACCGATCGGATCGCCCGCAAGCTCCAGGAAACGCCGGAGGTCGACTTTCAGCGCAGTTATTCACGGCCGGGGGAGTCGACGCTATTCTTCACCGTCAAGGATGCGGCGCCGCCGGCGCAGGTTCCGGACACGTGGTACCAGGTTCGCAAGAAAGTGGGCGACATCGCCTATACCCTGCCGTCGGGAGTTCAGGGACCTTACTTCAACGACGAGTTCGGCGATGTCTATACCGACCTCTATGCTCTGGAGGGGGACGGCTTTTCTCCCGCGCAACTGCATGACTACGCCGAACGACTGCGCACCGAGTTGCTGCGCGTGCCGGACGTCAACAAGGTCGACTTCATCGCCGACCAAGAGCAGCGCGTCTATGTCGAGATCGCGAACGCGCAGCTGGCGAAGCTCGGCCTGACGCCGCAGCAGATTGCCGATGCGGTCGATGCGCAAAATTCGGTGTCCGGGGCCGGGCTGTTCACGACCGCGGATGACCGGGTCTTCGTTCGGCCGAGCGGTCAGTTCCAGGATATCTCCAAGCTGGCAGATACGCTGATTCGAGTGAACGGCCGCGTGATCCGCCTCGGCGACATCGCAGACATCAAGCGCGGATACACGGATCCGCCGAGCGAATACATGCGCTTCGGCGGCCGAGCCGTTCTCGGGATCGGCGTCACGATGGCGCCGTCGGGCGACGTCATCGCGCTCGGCAAGAAGCTCGAAGCGGAAACCGCGCGCCTGCGAGCCTCGCTTCCCGCCGGACTCGAGCTGGTGGAGGTGGCAAGCATGCCCCGCGCGGTCGGGCATTCGATCGACGACTTCGTCGAGGCGGTCGCCGAAGCGATCGGCATCGTGCTGGTGGTCAGCTTGATCAGTCTCGGGTTTCGCACCGGAATGGTGGTGGTCATTTCGATCCCGCTGGTATTGGCGGCGACCACGCTCTGCATGTATCTGTTCCACATCGGTCTGCACAAGGTATCGCTGGGCACGCTCATCCTTGCGCTCGGCCTGCTGGTCGATGATGCCATCATCGCCGTCGAAACCATGGCCGTGAAGCTCGAGCAGGGCTACGACCGGCTGCATGCGGCTGCGTTCGCCTACACCAGCACGGCGTTCCCCATGCTCACCGGCACGCTGGTCACGGTCTCGGGCTTCCTGCCGATCGCGCTCGCGAAATCGGCGACCGGCGAGTACACGCGTTCGATCTTCGAAGTGTCGGCGATTGCGCTCCTGCTGTCCTGGCTGGCTGCGGTCGTCGTGATCCCTCTCTTGGGCTACCACATCTTGTCGGAACATCCGACGCGCCGCGCGTTCGGATTTCACCGCGATGCGGAGCAAACGGTGAATGCGGAGCAAACGGCGAATGCGGAGCAGACCGCGAATGCGGCGCCTTCCGAGCATCACGATGTGTACGACACTCCATTTTACCGCCGCCTGCGCGGCTGGATCGGGTGGTGCGTCGACCACCGTGGACGGGTACTCGGAGTGACGCTGGCGCTGTTCGTGGTGGGATTGGCGGGGTTCACGCTCGTGCCGCAGCAATTCTTCCCGAGCTCGGATCGTCCGGAGCTCCTGATCGATCTGCGGTTGCCGGAAGGCGCATCGCTGGCCGCAACGCTGCGCGAGGCAAAGCGCTTCGAGTCGACGCTGGGAAAGCGTGCGGAAATCGATCACTACATCGACTTCGTCGGCGCGGGTGCGCCGCGCTTCTACCTGCCGCTGGATCAGCAACTCGCGGCGCCGAACTTTGCACAGTTCGTCGTGACGGCAAAGAGCGTCAAAGACCGAGAAAAGCTGGCCGCGGTTCTCGCCGAAGTGCTGCGCACGGACTACTCATCGGTTCGCACGCGGATCAGCCGGCTCGAGAACGGTCCCCCGATCGGCTTCCCGGTCCAGTTCCGCGTGAGCGGGCCCGAAATCGGCACGGTACGGCAGCTGGCGGAGGAAGTGGCCGGGGTCATGCGCGCCAACCCGGACACGACCAATGTGCAGTTCGATTGGGATGAGCCCGCCGAACGATCGGTGCACTTCGAAGTCGATCAGACCAAGGCGCGCCAGCTCAATATCTCGTCGCTGGATATCGAGAATTATCTGCACATGTCGCTGACCGGCTTCACGATCACGCAGTTCCGCGAGCGCGACAAGCTCATCGGGGTCGACCTGCGCGCACCGGAGCGCGACCGCGTCGATCCGTCGCAGGTCGAACGTCTGGCGATCCCGTCGCAGGACGGCACGGCCGTGCCGCTGTCGGCGCTCGGCCGTTTCACCTATGGACTGGAATATGGCGTCGTCTGGGAACGCGATCGGCAGCCGACCATCACGGTGCAATCCGACGTGCAGCACCATGCGCAGGGGATCGATGTGACCACGCGTATCGACAAGGCGCTTGCCACGCTGCGCCGGAGCCTGCCGGCGGGATACCGTGTCGAGATCGGCGGCGCCGTCGAGGAGAACGCGAAGGCACAGGGTTCGATCAATGCGCAGATGCCGCTGCTGGCGGTGGCGGTGCTGGTGTTCTTGATGGTTCAGCTGCAGAGCTTCAGCCGCGTGATGATGGTAGTGCTCACCGCTCCGCTCGGATTGATCGGGGTGGTGATCGCGCTGCTGCTGTTTCGCATGCCGTTCGGTTTCGTGGCCATGCTCGGTACGATCGCGATGTTCGGGATCATCATGCGCAACTCGGTGATCCTCGTGGACCAGATCGAACAGGACATCCATCTGGGGCACAGCCGTATCGACGCGGTGATCGGCGCCACGGTCCGGAGATTTCGTCCCATCACGCTGACCGCGGCGGCGGCCGTCCTCGCGCTCATTCCGCTGCTGCGCAGTAATTTTTTCGGTCCCATGGCGACCGCGCTGATGGGCGGCATCACGGTGGCAACCGTGCTGACGCTGTTCTATCTGCCGGCGCTGTATGCCTTGTGGTTCCGGGTGCGGCGGGATGAGGCGCCGCGGGAGGTAACGCAATGATGGCGAGAATGAATCGAGCGGGATATCTAGCGGGGTATCTGAAGCGGCCGGCATTGGCGGCGCTCACTTTGACCGCGGCCGCGTGCGGCGCGTTCGGGCCGGATCGCGAACCGCCCAAAATGCCGTCGCCTGCGCACTACGCGGTGGAGGCACAGCCTGCGCAGCTGCCCCTCGCCGACGGCGTTGCGCAGCGGCTGGATACCGGCACGCGTCCCTTCCCGAAGTGGTGGACGATGTATCAGTCGGATGCCCTCAATGCGTTGGTCGACGAGGGGCTCGCCAAGAGTCCCTCACTGGCTGCGGCGCAGAGCACGCTCAAGGCCGCGCGCGAAGGCCTGCGCTCGCAGATCGGACAAAACATGCTGCCGAGCGTCGATGTAGGCTTCAGCCCGACGCGCCAACGGGCGCTCGGTCTGCCCATGTTGTCGCGGCAAACGTTCATCTATAACGTCTTCGCCGCGGAAGTGCAGACCTCGTACACCTTCGATTTCTTCGGTGCGGCGGTGCTCGCCGACCGTGCCCTGGCCCGGCAAATTCAGCAACAGGCCTACCAGCTCGAGTCGACCCGGCGCGCGCTCGCCGCGAACATCGTGGTGGCGACGATCAATGCCGCCTCTCTGCAGGAACAGGTCACTGCAACCGAACAACTGGTGGCGCTCGGTGAGCATCGCGCCAGCCAAACGGCCGATCGCTACCGGCTCGGCAGCGCATCACGCGACGACATGCTGGCCGCGGAACAGGACGCCGCCAACGCGGCAGCGACGCTGCCGGCATTGCGGGCGCAGGCGGCTGCGGTGCGCCACGCGCAGGCTGTATTGTTGGGGCGTACGCCGGATCAGGCGCCCGAGCCATTGACCCTGGACGCGCTGCATCTTCCGGATCGCATGCCCGTTTCGGTCCCGTCCGATCTGCTGCATCAGCGGCCCGACATTCTGGCGGCCGAAGCGGCCGTGCGTGCAACGGCCGATGCGGCCGGCGCGGCCACCGCATCCCTGTTTCCGTCCTTGACGCTGTCGGCGGCGTATGGCCGAGGAGGTTTCGATTGGTCTACCTTCACGTCGCCCGCGGGCGCGATTTGGAGCGTCGGCGCGTCGCTGACGCAGCCGCTATTCCACGGCGGCGCGCTGGTCGCCCGCAAGCATCAGTACGAAGCGACTTACGATGCAGCCGTGGCGCAATACAAGCAGACCGTGCTGGCAGCTTTCCAAAATGTCGCGGATACCCTGGTATCGCTCGATGAGGACGCGAACACGCTGGTCCAGGCGCAGCGCGCCGCGGCCGCGGCGTACTCCACGCAGCGCGACACCGAGTCGCGATACCGGCTGGGGGCTACCCCGTTCTATGCGACGCTGACGGCAGGACAGCAGTATCAGAGCGCGAATGTTCAGTACGTTCGCGCGCGCGCGGCGCGGCTTGCCGATACGGCCGCATTGTTCGAGTCCATGGGTGACCCGCCGGTGGCGCAGCAGAAGGACCTGCAGAGGCTATCCGGTCAGTTGTTCCCGGCGCGGCGGTGAGCCTCCGCCGGGGGACACTGTGAAGTTGGGTGGTACTGGAAGAATATTCGCAAAGACGCCCACTGGTTCGATTCCAGACGACAGGTATTGCGAATGGTTCTCGATCATATTGCTGTCACACAGTAGACTGGGGATTCGACGTGTTGAAGATTACAGCAGCTGTGAAGCGTCAAAATAGCAATATCCCATGCTCGCCGACGCCATCGTAGTCGTTCATTTCCTGATTGTGCTGTTCGTACTCGCGGGCGTGCCGCTGGTCTACCTAGGAGTCGTGGTGCACTGGGCCTGGGTTAGACGCTGGCACTGGCGACTCCTACACCTCAGCGCCACTTTGTTCATAGCCGCCGAATCCCTCCTGGGGATCGCCTGTCCCCTGACAGTATGGGAGTACGACCTGCGCGGCCAGGAATCCACTCGCGGCTTCGTCGAGCGCTGGGTCGACGGGATCCTGTTCTACGACGCAGCGCCGTGGGTGTTTACCGTCGCCTACGTCGCGTTTGCCGCGCTCGTCCTCGTCACCTGGATCGTAGTGCCACCGACTGGGGCAAAGGGCACGACGGATAACACATGACCGATCTTTGTCTGTTTCTGCCGACGATAAAGCCACAGTAGCGGTGCCATCAGCAGCCCGCCCGGCACGACGAGTGCCATGATCAGGTACGGCGCGACGCTTCTGAGCTTTGCGACGGCATCTGCAAGCATGGCCTTATGCCAGCATGGCAAGTTGCAGTACCAGCACGGAAACTCCGGTCGCCGCGACGGCCAGTAGGCTTTGCCCGAGCCGGGCAAAAACTTCGAGTTGAGTGGACATGTGATTAACTCCGTTGGTTGAATCGTTCCAGGAGTAGATTGCGCCCCTCGCCAATTCACAACAAACGGAATACCTGACAGCTTGTTAAGTAAACCTTAACGGATCTCTCCGACTCGCCGGACTCTCAGGCGGCAACGCTTCCTAGGGTGTGTCCGGTG
>DASWEO010000134.1:0-9121 GCA_036394715.1 Steroidobacteraceae bacterium | reverse complement strand
TGCTCCTCTTCGGATGGTCGGCGCTCGCCGGCGCAGCGCCCAAAGACGACATCAGCCAGCTCGAAACAGAGTTCAACGCGGCCTATGCCGCCAATGATCTCGATCAGTATTTCCGTTACTACTCGGACGATGCCATCCTGTGGTTTCCGGAAGGCCGCACCGACATCCCGAGCTACAAGAAAGAGTGGACCGAGTTCATCAAGTCCGGCGGGGAGATTCTGGCCGGCACGCTGTCCGACATGCACATCCGATTCAGCCCGCAAGGCGACGCCGCCATTGCAAGCTACCTGCTGCATCTAAAGACCCGGGAGGCAAGCCAGAAAGTGATTGATGAGGTTTACCAGGAAACCGATGTGTGGTTCAAAGGGACGGGCGGCGGTTGGAAAATCGCTCACGTGCATTATTCGCCGGCGCCCGCGCACAAATAGCGTCGGCAAGGAAAGTGAACCCGGATCCGCATGAACAGACGCGAACACGTTTCCGCGGAAACGTCGCTACGTCCGCCCTGCGGATAACTAGGGCGTTTCCGCGGAAACGTCCGACGGCGTCAGCCCCGACATAAACTCCTGTTATGCACCAAGTACTCGTCTATTCGGGCTTTTCGCGTCCAACCCAAGGATGAGGCATCGCGCGCCATCGGCCATCGCTCGCGCCGCGTTGGGTATTGCCCGCGCCTCGCTGCCCATCCTCACGCGTTTGGATCCGGAACTGGCGCACGATCTTGGGCTGGCCGGACTGCGGTGGCTGCGGCCTCTCTGGCCGGCGCCCCAGGTTCCGGCCGGCTTGGCCGTGCGCTGCTTTGGCCTCGAGTTCTCGCATCCGCTTGGGTTGGCGGCAGGGTTCGATAAGAACGGAGACTACTTGGATGCATTGGGTACGATGGGCTTCAGTCACGTTGAACTGGGAACCGTGACGCCGCGCCCGCAACCGGGCAATCCCAAGCCTCGCATGTTCAGAATCCCCGAGGCGAGCGCGCTCATCAACCGGATGGGGTTCAACAACAAGGGGGTCGATCATCTGGTCGCGCAGATTTCCCGCAGCCGCTATCCCGGGATACGGGGCATCAGCATCGGAAAGAACTTCGACACGCCGCTCGAGAATGCCGAGGACGACTATCTGATCTGCCTGCGCAAGGTCTACGCCCTCGCGGACTACATCGCCGTCAACATCTCCTCGCCCAACACGGCCCGGCTGCGCGAGTTGCAGGGCCGCGACGGTCTGGAACGAATCCTCGGCACACTGCTCGAAGAACGCCGTGTTCTGCAGACGCGCCACGGGAAACGCGTCCCATTGCTGGTCAAAGTCGCTCCCGATCTGACTCCGGAACAGATTTCCGCGCTGGCGCGGGATCTGCGCTCGCTCGAGGTCGATGGAGCGATCGCCACCAACACGACGACCGACCGGAGTGCGCTGACCAACACGCCGGCCGCCGCCCAGGCGGGGGGCTTGAGCGGTGCGCCGCTGCATCCCCTGTCGGTGCGGGTGATCTCCCAACTGCGCGCCGAATTGGGAGCCGGCTTCCCCCTCATCGGCGTTGGCGGTATCGTCAGCGCTGAGCATGCCCGGGCAACGCTGAGTGCGGGTGCCAATCTCATTCAGATCTACACGGGCTTCGCCTATCGAGGATCCGCGCTGCTTGAAGAAATTGTCGATGCGTTACCCACATGATTGACGCCGCCACTGTGGACCGGTTTCAGCGCGACGGTGCCGCGTGCATCCGCCGGTTGTTTCGGCCGGAGGAAATGGCGGTGCTTCGCGCCGGCATCGATGAGAATCTCGCTCACTTGAGTCCTCGCGCCAAGGTAGCCAGCGGCGCCGATGACCCCGGGCGTTTCGTCGAGGACTTCTGCAATTGGCAGGACATCGCGGACTACCGGCGTTTCATCTTCGATTCGGCGTTGCCCGAAACCGCGGGGCGGCTGATGCAGAGCACCACTGTCCGGCTCTACCACGATCATATGCTGACGAAGGAGCCCGGCACCCGGCAGCCGACGCCCTGGCACCAGGATCAGCCGTACTACAATGTCGAAGGGCGCCAGAACATCAGCTTCTGGATTCCGGTTGATCCCGTGACTCGCGAATCCACGTTGGAATTCGTGGCCGGCTCCCATCTCGGACCCTGGTTGATGCCGCGTTCCTTCATGGACGCGCAAGCCAAGTGGTTTCCCGAAGGCACGCTGGCCGACCTGCCGAATATCGAGGCCGCGCGCGACGCCTTTCCCATTCTGGGCTGGGAGTTGCAGCCGGGCGACGCCGTGTGCTTTCACATGCTCACGTTGCATGCGGCGCCCGGCGTCGCGGGCACGCAGCGCCGCCGCGTTTTCTCCGTGCGGTTTCTCGGCGACGACATGAAGCACGCGCCGCGCCGTTGGCGCACGTCGCCGGAATTTCCCGGTTTGCGCGAAGAATTGCCGGCGGGAGCGCCGATGAATCATCCGCTCTTCCCGGTGCTGTGGCGGGCGCCATGAAGCCGTCGCCGCCCCGCAGGGGCGAGGCGCGAGCGCCGAGTAATAGTCCGCGGACGCCTCGTCCCTACTTCCGCAAAACCGCGGTGAGGGTAATTTCCGGAACGCCGGCCAAGGCCTTCGACAGCGGACAATCCTGCTTCGCCCCGGCGGCCAGCTTCTGGAACGTCGCCTCATCGACGCCCGGCACGTTCGCCTCCAGCCGCAAGTTGATGCGATCGATCTGGAATCCGCCCCCTTTCATCACCAATCGTACGGCGGCCTGGGTATCGACGGCGGTGGTAGCGAATCCCGCTGCATCGCAGGCAAACGAGAACGCCATGGTGAAGCAGGCGGCATGCGCGGCCGCCAGCAATTCCTCGGGATTCGTACCGCGGCGGTCGTCCTCGAAGCGGCTCCCATACCCGTAAGGATACGATTTCAAGGCATCGGTTTGAGTGCTGATCTTGCCGACGCCCTGCTTGCCCCGGCCTTCCCAATGAATGTTCGCGGTCTTGTCGGTCATACAATGCTCCTGGTCAGTAATGCGGCAAAGAGATGAATTCGGTTTCTCCTGGGACCTCCGGAAACTGCCGCCGTTCCCAACGCTCTTTGGCGCGCTCGATGCGCTCTTCCGACGAGGCGACGAAATTCCACCAGATGAACCGCGGCGTGGGGAAACGTTCGCCGCCCAGCAACATCGTCCGCGCAGGCGTCAGTGCGCGCAGGGTGACGTTCATTCCCGGCTCGAGCACCGCGAGCTGGCCCTCCGTCAGGGTGGTCTCGCCGATGGCGAGTTCACCCTGCACCACGTACACCGCACGCTCGCCATGCTCGGCCGGGACCTCGAGCGTCGCGCCGCGCGCGATCTGCGCGTGAACATAGAGTGTCGGCCACAGCGTGACGACCGGAGAGCGCAGTCCGAAGGCCTCTCCCGCAATGATGGTCAGATCGATGCCGTCGCCTGCGCGGCGCGGCAGGGTCGACGCGGCGTAGTGCACGAAGGTCGGCTCTCCATCCTCGTGACCGTCAGGCAATGCCACCCAGCTCTGAATGCCGTGGACTTCATGGCCGCCCGATGCGCGGGCGGCCTGCGGCGTTCGCTCGGAATGGGCAATGCCGCGCCCGGCCGACATCCAGTTCACGTCGCCGGGGCGGATTTCCTGCACCGTGCCGAGGCTGTCGCGATGCTCCAGGGAGCCCTCGAAGAGATAAGTCACCGTCGCCAGTGCAATATGGGGGTGCGGCCGCACGTCGATCCCATAGCCCGGTGCGAATCGCGTTGGGCCCATATGATCGAAAAAAATGAACGGCCCCACCATCTGCCGGACCCCGGCCGGCAGCACGCGGCGCACGACGAAGCCGCCAAGGTCGCGTTGGCGCGAATCAATCACTTGCAGAATCGTCATGGGCGGCCCCGCGTCAACGCCTCGAGAAACCGATAGTAGAACTCGACGCCTGTGTAGTAAGAATCGACTTTGACCCTCTCGTCCTTGCCGTGCATGCGCACATCGTCGCGATCGATCGCGATGCCGTTGATCCCATAGCTCGGCATGCCCGCATACATCGTGTAAATACTATCCGACGATCCCGTTACCATCGTCGGTATCACGGGCGCGCCGGGCCATAGCTTCGCCGCGACCTTGCGCAGCGAGTCCATGACGTCGGCGCGCAGCGGCGGCGGCGCCATTGCCTTGCGATCCGAGCCATGATCCGACAATTCGCCCGCATCGCTCCGGTACCGGACGGTGAGCTTCGGATCGTTGAACAGGCGGATCAATTCCAAGCGAATTTCCTCCTGAGAATGGCCGGGAAAGATACGGCAGTTGACGTTGGCCTCCGCGCGCTGCGGCAGGGCATTGGGCGCATGACCCCCGCTCAGCATGGTCGCCACGCACGTGGTGCGCATGGTGGAATTATAGCGCGCGTCCTGCGACAGCCGCCGAACCGCCGCGGAATCGGGCGGCTCGCCCAGGATTGCACGCATATCGGCCGCTGTCTGGCCTGTTTCGATCTTGGCCATCTGGCCGAAATACTCCCGTGTCACGGCATTCAACTCGAAGGGAAACGGTGATTTCTCCAATACCGCCAGCGCATTCGCGACGTGATAGATCGCATTGTCCGGTTTCGGCAGCGAACTGTGTCCCCCGGGATTGGTGGCGAGCACCTGGTAGTCGGCATAGAGCTTTTCTGTGGCTTCGAATTCCACGCTCAACGGTTTGCCATGATCCGTGGTGACGCCGCCCGAGTCCGGGTTGAGCACGAACTCGGCATCGATCAGGTCGCGGTGATTCTGCAGCAGCCAATCCACGCCGTTCGACTTTCCGCCCTCTTCGTCGGCGGTGAGCGCCAGGATGATGTCGCGGTTCGGGACGTAGCCTTCCTGCTTCAAACGAATGAAATCGGTGACGGCGATGGCGTCGGCTTCCTTCATGTCTTGGGTGCCGCGCCCGTAGAAGTAGCCGTCTTGCTCGACGAATTTGAACGGATCGGTGGTCCAGTCCTCACGCCGCGCTTCCACGACATCCAGGTGCCCGATGATCAAGATCGGCCGCAGCGTCGAACCCGGCTTGCCGCGGTAGCGCGCAACCATGTTTCCCTTGCGGTCATTGGGCCCGATGACCACGACGTCGGTCTTGGGAAACCCCGCATCGAGCAATCGCTTCGCCATGGCCTGCGCGGCCACCGTGGTACTTCCGATGGAATCGGTGGTGTTGATCTCGATCAATTGCTTGAAGATGTCGTGCGCCATCTCGCGGGTGGCGGCATCCTTCTGGGAGGCCGCGGGCCACGCCGCTTGCGCGCACAGGCCGCAGACGAGGACAATGATGGGCTTCATGCGAGCGCGATATATCAAATTTGCATCTCCCCATAAAAATACAAAATCAGGATTCAGATTATGCCAGTTCAAGTCAATCGAGGCGCTCGTCTGCGGAGCGTAAGTTGTCTAATAAACGATGCTATTCTGCGCGAGTTGCGGCAAATGCCCGGAGCGATGTGACATGGTGAAGAAAAAGACACCCGGGGTGACCCGCGCCGCCGCGGAAGCCGCCGTGCGCACTCTCCTCACCTGGGCCGGCGACGATCCGACGCGCGAGGGTCTGCGCGACACGCCGAAGCGCGTCGTCAACGCCTACACCGATTGGTTCTCGGGATACGCCATCGACCCCGGAGCGTATCTACGGCGCACCTTCGAAGAAGTCGAGGGCTACGACGAGATGGTGGTGCTGCGCGATATCAGCTTCGAATCGTTTTGCGAGCATCACATGGCGCCCATCATCGGCCACGCGCATGTCGGTTACCTCCCCACCGACCGCGTCGTCGGCATCAGCAAGCTCGCGCGAGTCGTCGACGGCTATGCGCGCCGCTTCCAGGTGCAGGAAAAGCTCACCTCGCAAATTGCCGCGTGCATCAACGATATTCTCAAGCCGCGCGGCGTCGGCGTCGTGATCGACGCCGTGCATCAGTGCATGACCACTCGCGGCGTTCACAAACGCGGGGTCTCGATGATCACGAGCAAGATGATGGGCACCTTTCGCGCGGATGCCAGCACACGCGCGGAGTTTTTGCGCTTCATCGACATCGAGGGCCGCTCTCTGCGCTGATCAGTTTCGCTTGCGCTCGGCGGCGGAGCGTACCGGCATCAAGTCGACCGAGAAGCTGTATTTGTGTTTCTCGCCGGGCTGCAGCGCACCGACGCCGACCACTTGGCGCGCAATTTTCTCGCCGCGCTCGTTGGTGATCGAGATCACCACGACGTACTCGCAGCTCTCATCGCGCACGGTGTGGCGAATCGTTCCTTCGATTCGCATCGCCGGCTTCGACTCCGCCTGCGGTTCCGCATTCCCGGAATTGAAGCGTAGATGGTGCTGGCACCCCGGACAAATATTGGCGCTCTGCAGGACCACCGCCTTGCAGTGCGGACATATTCGAGTCGCGCCTAAGGTGCCGGCTCGAGCGGCGCTCACGGCTAGCTGCCGCCGCCCACCAAGCCGGGTTTGATCTTCACCTTCTCGTCCTCCCAGCCGAATTCGACGTGCCCGCGCATGCGGGAGCCTGCGGCGACGGTGATCGACCCGGCCTTCACGTCGCCGACGATGATGCCGCCTTCCGTTACATCGACCCGCTTGGCGGATTCGATGTTGCCCTGAAGCTCGCCGCCGACCACGACGATGCCGGCCAGGACCTGGCCGGTCAAATGGGCCCCCGGCTCGATGCTGAAATTGCCGTCGATACGAACATCACCCTTGAAGCGGCCCGCCATACGTACATTTCCCGACCCCTCGATCTTGCCCTCGATCGTCAGATTCGCGGCAATGACCGATTCGCCCCCCTCCGATGACGTCTTGGGGGTGGGGCGGCGCGGCGAAACGGCCAGAGCCGGTTCGCTTATATTGCGCTCCGGCAAATTTCGTTCCGGCGGAGGCGCCGACGGGGGGACAACAGAACCCGCAGTGGCGGGCGTGGGTTTTTCGTTCCAAAGCGCCATGACTTAACTCTCCATTGAGATGGTGGCTAAAGCGTACACGCTAACGCTTAAAAATGTCATCGGACACTGTCTTTTATTAGAGACGGTGACCCGGAGCGGCGGCCCCTACGGGGGTCCCCTACAGACGGTTGATCGCGGGCCGCGTCGAGCAAGCCGCACACCTCGCGCACGCCCTGCAGGATGCGCGGCGCCATTCGGCCGACCAGCGAGGGATCCACCGTGAACACGTGATGATTGCGCACCGCTTCGAGGTTCGAAAATCGACTCCATTCGAGAGCCTGCCGCGCACCCTCGGCGCCGGCGGCGGCGACGAGTATCACGTCGGGGTTGCGCGCGAGCACTGCTTCCTTGTCGATTGCCGGCGCCAGCGCGGAGAGATCGGCAAAAACATTGTCGCCGCCGCACAGCGATAAAACCTCGCTGACCACATGCTTGCCCGACAGCGTGTACAGCGGCCGGTCCCACACTTGGTAGAAGACCCTGAGCTGCGGGCGCGCCGCGTACTGTGAACGCAGCTGCGCGAGGTCGGTCCGGTAGCTCCGTGCGGCGGCGGCCGCCACGGGAAGGGTACCCGCGAGCCGGCCGAATTCGATCAGCGTCGCGCCAATGTCGTCCAGATGGTGCTGGTCCGTGACGTACAGCCGGAGCTTCAGCCGCTCCAGCTCGGCCTTGCGGCTTGCGGGGGTGCCCGAGTCCCACAGCACGATCAGGGTGGGCCTGAGCTTCAACAGGCCTTCGACATCGAGCGCTGCCGGCTCGCCGACCCGTGTTATGCGGGCGACTGCCGGCGGGTAGTCGCTGGAATCGTCGACACCGACGATTCGGTCGCCGGCACCGGCGGCAAACAACAACTCCGTAATGTGCGGACTTAAACTGATGATTCTCGGCACCGTTTTGGCCGCATCGGCGCCGTATGTGGCGGCCGCGCATGCAATGGCGGCGCCGAGGACGAGCGTCATATTCACAATGCAAGTGCGCCAAATCGTCATGTCGGCATGGACTATAATGTGGCCGCACAAAAAACGGGGCATTGACTCTTGTTTCAGGAACTTAAGCAGCTGGGCGCGGATTCGATTTTGGGACTCATGGCCAAATATCGAGCCGACTCTTCGTCATTGAAGGTCGACCTCGGCGTAGGCGTGTACCGCGACCTGAGCGGCAATACCCCGGTGCTCGCCTGTGTGCGCCGGGCCGAGCAGGCGGTATTGGCCGCGCAAACCACGAAATCCTACGTGGCCGCTGCGGGCCGCCAGGAATTCAACGACGCCGTGGAAGAAATGGTGCTTGGACCGGCGCATGCCGCCCGCCGCGACCGGCGCGCGCGGACCGTGCAGACGCCCGGGGGCTGCGGCGCGCTCCGGGTGGGTGCCGAACTGATTCGCGCTGCCGCCCCCGCCATCACGGTTCACGTCAGCGATCCGACGTGGGGCAATCACACGCCCTTGCTGGGCGGATCGGGCCTGCGGCTGGAACGCTACCCCTACTACGATTCGGCCGCGCACCAGCTGCGCTTCGACGCGATGCTGGAGCGCCTCGACCGCGCCGCCGAAGGCGACGTGGTGCTGATTCATGCCTGCTGCCACAATCCCACCGGCGCCGATCTCGACCCGGCGCAGTGGCAGGCATTGGCGCAATTGTTGACGCGTCGGCGCCTCGTCCCGTTTCTGGATCTCGCGTATCAGGGCTTCGCGGTCGATCTCGATGCCGACGCCGCCGGCGTGCGCCTGATCGCCGGCCAAGTTCCGGAGGCGCTGATCGCCGTCTCGTTTTCCAAGAATTTGGGTCTGTATCGCGAGCGCGCCGGCGCATTGACCGTGATCGGTGAGAACGAGAACCGCGCCGATGCCAGCTTAAGTCACGTACTGCAAATCGCTCGCAGCATCTATTCGATGCCGCCCGACCATGGGGCCGCAATAGCGGCGCACATTTTCGCGAACCCGGCACTCGAGGGAGAGTGGCTCGAGGAACTTGCCGCCATGCGAACTCGGATCAACGATATGCGCGCGCTCCTCGCCCGAGAGCTCCGCAAGGCAACGGGCGATGGTTCGTTCGATTTCATCCGCGCGCAGCGCGGAATGTTTTCTCTGCTGGGCGTTTCGGCCCAAGTAGTCGAGCGCCTGCGCGAGAAACACCATATTTACATGCTATCGGACAGCCGAATGAATCTCGCGGGCATCATGCCCCACAA
>DASWEO010000133.1:0-3216 GCA_036394715.1 Steroidobacteraceae bacterium | reverse complement strand
GCGGTGTCATGATTCACCCACCCCTGCCATTGCCATTTCCGCCGCGCGGCGCGCCCTCAATTGGGCCGCAACGCGAAAGCGTCTTGCAGACCATAAATTCCACGCGAGCACCACGCACGCGAACGCAAAGCAGGGCCACACATAGCGCGCGTATCCGCCCATGGCCCAAAAGCTGCTGTTCATCATGATTTAACCGCCTCTCGTACCCACGTAGACTGCCGCTCTCGGTTGAGCACCTCGCCTTGCAAGCGAATGCAGAGCACTGCGGCAAAGAACAGCATGAAACCAAGCCACATGGACAGCAGCGGCCATAGCATGCTGCCGGGCATGGAGGGCGCGCCTAGTTTAACAATCGTTGCCCCCTGGTGCAGCGAGTTCCACCATACAACCGAGAAGTGAACGATGGGCACGTTGACGACGCCCACGATAGCGAGCAACGCGGCGGCCCGATCGCCCCGCGACGGTTCCTCGAACGCCAAACGCAGCGACATCACCCCGACGTAGAGAAACAACAGGATGAGCTCGGAGGTTAGCCGAGGGTCCCAGGCCCAGTAAGTTCCCCACATGGGCCGGCCCCATAGCGAACCGGTGACCAGCGCCAAAATGGTGAACGACGCGCCGATGGGGGCGGAGGCCGCCGAAACGGCATGCCCTACCTTGATGCGCCAGATGAGCGCGACGGCGCTCGCGGCCGCCATGACGGTATACACGGTCAAAGACAGCAGAGCGCTCGGCACGTGCACGTAAATCATGCGAAATGCCTGGCCCTGCTGGTAGTCGGGAGGCGCGATCGCGAGCCCGGCGATCAGCCCATAACCCATGGCCAGCGCCGCGGCACCCAAGAGCCAAGGCGCGAGCACGGCGGCGACCCCATAGACATAGGGCGGCGAGGCGAGCTTATAGAACCATGTCCACATGATTTCTCTTACTGTCATTCCAACGTAATGCGCAATGCCGTTGTCGCCGCGAACGGCGCCAGCGTGCACGTGAACACGCAAAGCGCCGCCAGAAAATACAGTGCTCCCGTCGGACTCACGCCTGATATCGCTCTATCCGTTGCGCCGGCGCCGAAGATCAACAACGGCATCGCGAGCGGCAGCACGATCAGGGACAAGAGCACATTGCCGCGCCGCAACCCGACCGTGAGGCCCGCGCCGATGGCGCCCAGCCAGCTCAAGGTCAGGGTACCCAGACTCAAGCTCAGCATCATGGTCGCAAATGCGCTGCCGGGGATGCCTAAGGCAGTCCCGACCACCGGCGATACCAGAACCAGCGCCACTCCGGTGACCAACCAATGTGCGAAGGTTTTCGCCACCACGATGAGCGTCAGTCCCTGCCCGGAGAGCGCCAGCTGCTCCAAAGTGCCATCATCGGCATCGCTCTTGAACAGCGCATCCAGCGACAGCAGAGACGATAACAGCGCGGCCACCCAAAGCACACCCGGCGCCATGTCTCGCAGCAACGACAACTGCAGACTCAAGCCCAAGGGAAACAATGTAGTTACGATCAAAAAGAACACCAAAGGTTGCAACAATTGATCCGGCCGCCGGAAACTGAGGCACAGTTCACGACGCACGATCAGAAACATGGCCTCCCAGGCACCGACGTTCATGCGGTGAGTTCCAGGCGGTGCACACTGCAGTCTAGTTTCAGGTCGTGATGCGCGACGACCAGCGCCAATCCGCCCCCTTCCACATGGGATTGCAGCAGGTTCCTCAAGAGATCAGTGCCCGCGGCGTCCAGATTGGTGAACGGCTCATCCAGCAGCCACAAGGAGGCACTCATCGCCAGAACCCGTGCCATGGCGACGCGCCGGCGTTGACCCGCCGATAACACGCGCGCCGGCAAATCGGCGCAAGCCGCGACTCCGGTCTGATCCAAACTGGCCCGCAATTCGCTTACCGTGACTCGACGTTTCAGTCCGACGGCGAAGCGTAAATTCTCCAAAGCGGTCAAATCGGCCTTCAGCGCCGGCTCGTGCGATGCGTACGCCAAAGCAGCCTGGTATTCAGTCCTGACGCCCATGATCGACTGGCCCAGCCACGATACCAGTCCCTGTTCCGGCCGAAGTAGCCCGCAAACGACGCGCAATAAGGTGGTTTTACCGGTCCCATTCGGGCCGGAAACGTGCAGCAGCTGGCGGGGCCGGAGGGCCAGGCTCACACCCTTCAGCACATGACGATCGCCGCGCCAGACATGGACCTTTTCGACGCCAAGACCATCTGCTGCGGTATTCATGAGGCGGCGAGCTTAACTAAATCAAAGAGTTGAAGCTACCGGCTTGGCGTGATGCATCGCTCCAATTCGAGGGTGCGCCGTGCCGGATGCCCCGCATAGCCAAACCCTATCGCCATCATTCAAACATTCAATTGGGAACCGCTCCCGGAGGCGAGCACTCTGCCGCATCGCGCAACCACTTGGGAGGGAAGCATGAACAAGTCAGACTGGGTACGCCCGTCCTGCCGGGCGGTGCTGATCTGCCTGGCGATGGCGGCGCGCGGTGCCGAGAGCGTCGCCGCAGAACCTGCCACCGCACCCCATGGCGCGATGCCGATGCCGGCGCAGCAGCAGCGCCTGGATCAGCTGATTACCGGGCTTTCCACCCCCCCGCCGGGCATCGACCCGGTAGCCTGGGCGACCATTTATGTGCCTGCGGGCAATGAAGTGACCCCGGAGCGCATCGCCCTGGGCCGCAAGCTCTATTTCGATACCCGCCTGTCGAAAGACGGCACTCTGTCCTGCGCCACCTGCCACGACGTGAGCCGCGGCTTCACCGACCATCGCAGCGTATCGGAAGGGATCGGCGACCACCTCGGTAAGCGCAGTGCACCGACGACGATGAACGCGGCTCTGCTGCAAAGCCAATTCTGGGACGGCCGTGCGCCGACGCTCGAGGAACAGGCCAAGCTGCCGATTCTCAATCCCATCGAGATGGGGCACCCGGATGCGGCGAGCGCCATGGCCGCGGTCAACACCGATCAGAGTTACCAGGCATTGTTTCAAAGGGCCTACGGCCGCGCGCCGAACTATGACGATCTCGGGCGCGCCATCGCCAGCTTCGAGCGCACCTTGATCTTTCTCGACTCACCGTTCGACCGCTTTGCCGCCGGCGACGGCGCGGCACTGTCGGCCGCCGCGCAGCGCGGCCTGGCGCTGTTCAACGGCAAAGCCCGGTGCGTCAGCTGCCACATGATCAACTCGTCGAATCCGCTCGGC
>DASWEO010000132.1:0-2136 GCA_036394715.1 Steroidobacteraceae bacterium | reverse complement strand
AACCGCAAATCGTCGTAGCCGGCGGCCGGGACCTGCTGAAGTTTCGCGAGGTCCAACGGTCCGTGATCGGCGGCCAGCAGCGACTCCTCAACCAGCCACTCGAGGCGCGCCACCTCGCTCAGGTAGCGGAACTCATCGTCGCCGTGGAGTTCCGACAGGTGCTTTGCGAACCCTGCACCCGCGGACTGCAAATCGCCCGAAAGGGAAGGATGGCGCGTGTGAAAGCCGCGCGCGCACTGGCGAAAATAATCCTCGCCGACCAAGCGCTGTACCGCAGGGTAACTGGAAATCAAGCTCTCGATGAAATTGGCGCGGGCATTGTTGGCGTAGACATCGAGGCGATGCTTGGGCGCGATGCCCCGTGCCGCGATCAACGGCAGCGCACCGTCCGGCTCGCCGTCGAGGAGGGCGCGCATGACGCCCGACTGCAGTTCACGCAGCGAGGGCATGAACTTCCGCCCGCAGGGCGTCGGCCTTCGCGGCCTCGGCCACCAGCACCTCGAGCGCGGGAATATCGGTGTCCCACTCGATCAGTGCGGGCACGTCGCCGAATCGCCGCAGCGCCGCGCGATACAAATTCCACACCGCGTCGCATACCGGCGTGCCGTGCGTGTCGATGAGCAGTTCCTGTCCCTCGAACTCGACGGCGCTGTGGCCGGCGAGATGGATTTCCAGGACGGCGCCGGGATCCACGGCGTCCAGATAGCGCTGCGCGTCGAATCCGAAATTCCGGGCAGCGACATAGATATTGTTCAAATCCAGCAGGATTCCGCATCCCGATTCCGCGGCGACTGCGCCCAGGAACTCCCATTCCGGCATCCGCGAACACTCGAACAGCAGATAGCTCGAGACATTCTCGATCAATATCCGTCTGCCCAAGAAATCCTGCGCCTGCGCGATGCGTGAACTCACGTGCCGCAATGCCTCCTCCGTGTAGGGCAGGGGCAGCAAGTCGTTCGCAAATCTCCCGCCCACGGAACTCCACGACAAATGCTCGGACAAGAGCGCGGGCTCGAATCGGTTCACCGCGCGGCGAATGCGCTCGAGATGCAGGGTGTCGAGCGGATCGGTCGATCCCAAGGACAGGCCGACGCCGTGCAGCGACAGCGGATAATTCGCCCGGATTCGCGCCAATGCCTCGACATGCGCGCCGCCGTCCGCGAAGTAATTCTCGGTGTGCGCTTCGAACCAGCCCACCGCCGGGGCGTCGGACAATACTTTGAGGTGGTGCTGGGCCCGAAGTCCAATGCCGGCTCGTGCCCCGAGGGCAGCCGTTGGCTCGATGCCAGCCGGTGGCCCGGTGCCAGCGTGGGCCGGCATCGGATCACCGGTCGCGGCGCGCGCGACAGGGTGTGCGCCGTTGTCCATCATTCGGTGCGCTTATTTCGGGGTGAGGCTGCCGCCGGAAAGCCGCGCGCACGTGCCCTTCGGCAGCGTGACGAATTCCTTGCCGCCCGAGTCCGCCTTGGCCTGCCCGGCACAGGCATGCGCAGGGCCTGCGCAGTCGTTCTTGCCGGCCTTGACCACGCCGTAGCACTTTTCCATTTCGACCTTGTCGGCGGCAAAACTGGGGCCGGCCGATAGAGCGGCGGCGCCCAGGGTCAACAGGCTGCTGATGGCGGTCACGGTTGCACTGGTCTTCTTCATCGACGATCTCCTTAGGTTGAACAACAAGCAAAGCCGGTATGCCTGATAAGACCGGCCTATTGTCGCAGTTATTGCGCATGGGCGTAGGGACGCGCCTTAAGCGAAGGGCCGCTGCTGCATCAAGGCCAGGCATATGGCGACCAGGCATATGGCGACCAGGCATATAACGACCAGGCATGTACAGGTCGCGATTCGCTACAGCGGGTGTCATGTGTTTGCTTGTAGAATGGGGGTCCAACACTGACTGGATGTGCGGATGGTGCAGGATCGCTTGGATGGAAAAGCCGCGTTGATTTGCGGTTCAGTGGCTTACGACACGATTTTGCAGTTCCAGGACCGCTTCAAATCGCACATTCTTCCCGACAAGATTCATATCTTGAACGTGTCGTTCCTGGTTCCCGACATGCGCCGCGAGTTCGGCGGCTGTGCCGCGAACATCGCGTACAGCCTGAAGCTTCTCGGCGACCGGGGGGTACCCATGGCCACCGC
>DASWEO010000131.1:0-10989 GCA_036394715.1 Steroidobacteraceae bacterium | reverse complement strand
GACATGCGCTGGGCCATCAGATGGCAGCGCTGCTCGAGGGCCTCCTGGGTGATGGCGCCGCTGCCTGCTTGCAGCAGCAAGGCGATCGCCAGGTAATACCGCTCGATCGTTTGTATGGTCGCCTGGGCGAGCACCGACAGCCGGATGGCTTCGAGCGACGTCGAGGCCGGACGCTGCCACTCGCTCCGATCGGCATTGGCTTGCAACAGATTGAGCCGAGCGAAGGTCTCGAGCAATGAATCGGCGACCGCGCCCACCGACGCCTCATCCCAGCGCAGGAACAACTCGGCTGCAATGTACGGGTAGACGCGCCACACCAGGCGGTGGATGTCGGCGGTGCGCATGCCGGCGTTGCTGACGAAACAGCAGGCGAGCAGCGAGGGCATGGCGAATAGATGCAGGATGTTGTTGCGATAGTACGTGGCCAGCACCGCGTTCTCGGCGTTCATGCGCATGATGTCGCCGAGCGGGTGCGGCTGCCTTTCCAGCATGCCCATCGCTTCTGCGTAGCGAATCATCTGCGCGCCGCTGTCCGAGGGCATGGTCACCAACGGTCCATAGGGCGCATCGCGCAACAGCGATTGATACAGCTCGACTTGGCGCACCAGATCGACTTCGGGCAGGGCCTGGCGCGGGGTCGCGAGAATCGCCATCGCCACCAGATTGATCGGCGTCACGGCGGCCGCCGCGTTGATTTCGATATTGATCCGGGCGGCAAGATCGCCGATGGCATCGGTGATCCAACCCGGCCGCGATTCCGAGTCTTGGGGCAAGGCGCTCCGCCAGTCCGGGTTGCGCTTGGACAACAGCGCGTCGAGCAGGATGGGCTGACCCAGATTGACGTGCACTTTGCCGAGCTTGCTCCGCAGCACCGACACCACGGCCTTGAGCAGGCCGAGCACGCTTTCCTTTTCCTTCGGCTGCCCCGACAGCTCGCCGATGTACGTGCGCCCTTCGACGATGCGCTCATAGCCGAAATACACCGGCATGAACACCACCGGCCGCTTCGGATCGCGAAGATAGGCGCGCACGGTCATCGAGAGCATGCCGGTGCGCGGCGAGAGCAGGCGGCCGGTGCGGCTGCGGCCTCCCTCGATGAAATATTCCAGGGAGTGTCCGCGCGCCATCATGATGCCGAGATATTTCGCGAACACCGTGGCGTACAAGGCGTCGCCCTTGAAGGTGCGGCGCAGAAAGAATGCGCCGCCCATGCGGAGGAAGCGTCCGATCACCGGCAAATTGAGATTGATGCCCGCCGCCACGTGCGGAACCGCGAAGCCCTTGCGGTAAATCACATAGGAGAGCAGCAGATAATCCATGTGACTGCGATGGCAGGGAACATAGATGATCTCGGCGCCGTCGCCGAATTCGTTCAATTTTTCTACATGCTCGAAATCCACGCCGTCATACAGCCGGTTCCACAGCCAGCCCAGCATCACCGACATGAAGCGGACGAAGGACTGGGAATAGTTGGCGGCGATTTCAACCGCGTACCTGCGTGCCGCGAGCAGCGCGGCCCGGCGCGGCCAGCCGCGCGCCTGCATTTCTCGGCGCAACACGCTGCGCACGTCGGCGGTCTTCAGCAATTGCGCCACCAGCGTGCGGCGGTGCGAGAGATCGGGCCCGATGGTCGACGCGCGCTGCGCACGCAGGCTGGAGCGGAGGTTCCGCAGTATCCAGCGCACGCTGCGCTGCTCGCTCATGCCGTCCTGCAGGGCATCGCGCAGCCGCACCGGCTCGCCGAAATGCACCAAGGTATTGCGGCCGTTGAACAGCACACTGAGAGCTTTGCGAAAACGTCCGACCAGCACCCAATCCTCGGCGAACAAGAGACCCCAGAGGCTGGCTTTCTTGTGCGGCGCGCGGCCCCAGAAAATAGCGACAGGCAGGAGATCGACATCGACTTCCGGATGAGCGGCCGCGGCGGCGACCAGCTGCACCAGATAGCGCGGCGCGCGCGCGTCATGACCGGGCGTGAACAAGCCCGTGGGCCGCATCAATTCGAAGTAGGCTTGGTCGGCGCGCCGCTTGCCGACCAGCAATCGCCGCTCGAGGCGGGGCAGCCGCAGCGTCGCGCACACCATGCTCAACACCGCGAGATCGGTTCGACTCTCGCGTTCCAGGACATAGCAGACGGGCCGGGGCCGCGCCGCGATCTCGGCCGCCGCGTCATCGGGCTTGATGGTTACCCGCACCCATAGGCCCAATACCTTGCGGACGCTCCATTGCCACGCCCCGCTCAAGTTAAGGAGCGGTATCGCCGCGCTCTTGGGTATTGCCGCGCTCTTGAGTGTCGATCTCTTTGCGCGTGGCGTCGGCGCGCGCGTCGACGGTTTTTTGCACGTCTCGCGCGCGCTGTTCGGCCTGCAGCAACGGATCGAATACCGTCTTCTTGGGCGGCGGCTCGTCGGAACCGCAACTCATGATGAACAAAACCGGCAGTGATATTGTCAAAATCCTAAGCCAGCCCATGTACACCTCGGATCCGCCAGCCCTTCGAGGCCCGGAGTGTACAATCGTTCAGGACTTGCAGTCACTCGGAGTTCGCGCATGTTTCGTTTTGCATTGCTGATGCTCTTGTCCACCGGCGCCTATGCCGCGCAGTCGGCCGTCGACATCGAGACTGCGGCGAAGATCTATCAGGATGCCGCCATTCGCGAACAGGTGCGCGCCTCGCTGGGAACGATGCCTGCGCACATACGGCAGCTGTTCTCCGCGGACACCGCCGCGCAGCTCTCCGACAGCCAACTCAACGCGGTCACCGCTGCGGCCAAGCGCGGATTTCGCATCGACGTGTTCGAAGCGCCCGCCTTGAGCGCTCTCGCCGCCAACCTCGACGCCGCAACGGTGAAAAAGACCGACGCCTTCCTCGAGAGCGATCTCGGCCGCCGTATGGTGGCCGCGGACATGGCCACGGCCACGCTGGACGAACCCAAAATCGAGAAGATCATGAGCGGCGAGGTCAACGCCCCGTCGACGCCGGAGCGCGATGCCCTTTTCGATAAATTGGAGCAGGCCTCGCGTTCCACCGAATCCACGGTGCAGATATTCCTCAGCATGGGACAGGCGGTGGCGATCGGCACGGCGGTCGGATCCGGGAGGGATAAGGCCGCCGTCGCGGCAAGCGCGCGCAAGTCCGGCGAAGCCAGCCGTGCGGAACTGGAACAAAGCATGCGCGTGCCGCTGCGCCGCTATCTTGCCTACAGCTATCGCGACATGAACGATGCCGATCTCAAGCATTTGCTGGCGTTTCTTGAATCCCCGCCCGGCAAGCGCTACGTGTCCGCCTACGTCGCCTCACTGGGCGCCGGTTTCGACGCCATGGGCAGGCGCTGCGGCGAACAGCTGGGAGAAAGCCTGCGCGAGCTCGCCCAGGCGCAGCTGGATGTGCCCACCGTGGGTCCGCCGCCGCCCGCCATCGCGGCCCCGGTTCCGGTCAAGTAGGTTCGTCGTCAAGCAGGTTCGTCCAGAGCGGGCAAGAACGCCCGCAGCAGCAGGCAAATCGCCTCGATCTGATCCTCCAGCCGATGGTCGGAGTTGAGCAGGTGCAGCGCCGCCTGATGCTCGCGCGCCCAGCGAATGCTGTTCTCCACCGGCACGATGTCATCGTGCCAGCCGTGCACGAGGGCGGTCGGACAGACCACGTCTTGCGGAGTGTATTCTTCGTAACCGGCCATATAAAAGGCGGGCGCCAGCAGGAACAGGCCGCGGGCCCCAAGCCGGCTGGCCGCGCTGGCGGCGACATGCCCGCCCATGCTCGAGCCCACCAGCACCAAGGGATTCTGGAACTCCTTGCCGGCGGCGAGCAGTTTGCGCACACGCTCGCCGGGATCGTCCAGACCTCGATAGTCGACCGACTCCGCCGCCCAGCCTTGGGTACGGACCATGGCCGCCATGGCCGTGATCTTCGATCCCCAGGGACCGCTTTCCCTTCCATGCGAGAACACCACCGTGCCTGACGATCTGGTCATAGCGCCCCACAACTAAAGAAATCGCGGCTTGCGGCCGCTAACCCATGGATGGCACTGGATGAAGAGCAATCGAGTGGCGAGCACGAGGTGCGTCGCGCCATCGACTGCCTCCGGGACTGTGCCGACCTCGCCGAGGTGGATTCCGCGAGCCTCGAGGCGCTGGCAGCCGGCGCCGTGCATTTCTCATTGCCGGCGGGCAGCCTGCTGTTCGAATCGGGATCCACTCCCGATGGAGTATATCTGGTCGCCAACGGCCGGCTAGGCGTCAGAACACCTGGGATAGCCCGGTTGACCGCCGAAATCGAGCGCAGCGAGCTGGTCGGCGAAACCGGTTGGCTGCTCCGGGAGCAGCGCAGCGCCACGGTATTGGCCCTGCGCGACAGCGAACTGTTGCTGCTGCCGAACGGGGTGCTGGATGCCATTGCCGCGCAATCGACGGGGTTCTCGCTGGCGCTCGCACGGCTATGCGCCCGGCGGCTGCGACGCAGCAATCGGCAAGAGCGGGGGCACGAGCGCGGACGCATCTTCGTCATTGTGCCCAACAGCGTCGAAGTCGACGTGGCCGTTCTCGCGACCCGACTGGTCGCGGAATTCACGCGCGCGGGCCGGACGGAGCTGGTGTGGGATGCACGAGCCAGCACTCACACCGCCGGCTGGTTCAATGCCATCGAAGAGTCGAACGACTACGTGGTGTACGTCGCGGATCCCCGCGCCTCGGGTTGGACGCGCCAGTGTTGCCGCCAGGCGGATGTGATCCTGCTGACCGCACCCGCCGGCGCGGACCCGAAGCCCTGGCCGGGCGGCATCGCCGAGGCGGCGGCCCGCGGCGCACGCGTCGAACTCGCCCTGCTGCACGACCAGCGCATCGAGACCGGCGCCGCCGCGAGGTGGCTGCGGAATTCACCGGTCGCCCTCCATCATCACATCGTGGACGCCGACGATCTCGGCAGACTCGCGCGCCTGCTGACAAGGCGCGGCGTCGGGTTGGTGCTATCGGGCGGCGGGGCGCGCGGCTTTGCGCACCTGGGGGTGATTCGGGCCTTGCGTGAGGCACGCGTACCCATCGACTTCGTCGGCGGTTCGAGCATCGGATCGATCATCGCGGCCGGCGTCGCGGTCGGATGGAGCGACGACGAAATGCGCATGCGCTACCGCCGCAGCTTCGTCGATACCAACCCGGTAAACGATTACACCTTCCCCTTCGTGGCCCTGACCCGCGGCCGCAAGGTCTCGCGGCTCCTGCAGCGGGAGTACGGCGACGTGTTGATCGAGGACCTGCGCCGGCCTTTCTTCTGCGTCAGCGCCAACCTGACCACCGGCCGGGCGCTCGAGCATCGCGACGGCCGCCTCGCCGATGCGCTGCGTGCGTCGGTGGCCATTCCCGGCGTCATGCCGCCGGCGTACCGCGGCGAGGACGTGTTGGTCGACGGCGCGGCCATCAACAACCTGCCGGTCGACATCATGCACAACCACGCACCGGGGTTGGTGATCGGCAGCGACGTGGGTGCGGACCGATTCGCACTGGACCGCCGCGGCAAGCGCCACATCAATATTTTTCAGATACTGATGCACTCCGGCATGATCAATAGCGCGGCCAGCGCAGCGGCGCAGCGCGAGCTTGCCGATGTACTGCTGAAGCCGCCGCTCGGGAATGTCGATCTGCTCAATTGGCGCGCGTTCGATCGTGCCATTCAGGCCGGTTACGATTACGCGCGAGCTCAACTCGAGGCCCTGCCGGCCATACCGCGGCTGCCGGCGGCGGCCGACCCCATGCCGCGCAGCTCCTTGGCGGCGGAATTGGCAAGGCGCATGGCCGCCCTAGTTGAGTCCGGATAGGCTCCGGGCGAGGCTGTCGACCCATTCGAGTTCGGCCGGACTGAAGTGCGCGGCATTCAGTCGATTCAGACTGACGGGCGCTATCTTGCTGCCCGACGCCGAATGCACGATGCGGAAGCTGTGGAAGCCCGGCGTCGTTCGGGCGGCGAAGCCGATGAGCAGTTGAAACTCGCTCCGCTGGTCGCAGTGGACGAAAAAGGCGTCTTGCATCCGCCGCGCGCCGAAGGCATGGTCCTCGTAGAGCGCCTCGAAGAATGCACGCACCTGGGATGCCGCCATCTCGGCAACGGATACGTGCGGCTGCGCCATGGCCACCCAGCGAGTGCCGCGCTCGATACTGTTGACGATGAAGAGTGCGAAACGGCGCGCCGCAAGATACTGCCAATCGGCGCTGGCCGCGGTACCCGCCGCCAGGGTACGCGCGTTGACGCCGATTCGCGCGGCCGACCGAACGGCCTGAACGGTGTTGACCCCCAAGGTGGCAAGCCGCATGCGGCGATCTTCGGTCACGAGGCAGGTCGGCCGGTAGCCGGGACGCAGGATGGCCTCCTCGCTCTTGGCAGGAACCCATACCGGTGCGGCCTCGTCGCAGCGCGCCAGCATGCCGGCAATGGCGCCGCAGGGCGCGAACGACTCGAAATGGCCGCGCAGCTTGTCGTGCGCCAGCACGCGCGGGAAATACATCAAGGCGTTCTCGTTGAAGAAATTCCAATCCCGCATGCCCTTCAGGGCATCGTCCGCCGTATGCCAGTTCGACGGTGGATCGACGATCAAGAGCGCGCGACGCTCCTTGCAATAGCGGGCGCCCACCAACAGGGCGCTCGGCCCCACGTCCCGATCGCGGGACAAAGGAGGAATGCATAGGAAATTGAAATAATCCGCTTGATCCAGTGCGAAAAGACCGCTGCGGTCACCGGGGCTGCCGATCAGGTCATAGTCGGTGAGCGGCGCACCGTCGTCGCCGTCGGAATTCGAATTGACATAACCGCTGGCCAATCCGCTGGCCGCATCCAAGGTCCGGTCGGGCCGCTCCGCGGGAACCTCGCCGGCGAGCTCGATCAGCTGCGAATCGGCGAGCGCGCGCGGCAAATAGCGTTCGGCCGCCGGCTCGATCGACAGCTCGTGGAATATCTCCTGATCCTCCACCTGCGCAGTGCCCTGGGCGCGCACGCGCTGTACCGTCAGATTGAAGTCCGATCGGTCTTCGGCCGAGATGTTGTCGTAGTCGACGCTGGCACGGAGAAATTCCCGGGTGCCGGGCCGCATCGCCCGCAAGCGAAGCGCTGCACCGCCCGCTTTCAAAGTCAACGTCGCCGAGCGCGCGCCGTTGACCACGCGCACGATGAAAGCCTCGCGGCCCCCATGATCGAAGAATTGTTCGACGGCATAGCCCAACGGACTCGGCTGCCAGAGACCGCCGAACACATGCTGGAATTCCGAGAAGCTCGTGATCAATGTCGGACGATTGACGGGTCCGCGCAGCGTGCGGCCGACGAACGCGGTGCGCGCCGCGCCGAGTCGGGTGATCGTTTGATCAGGGCCGCGTTCTTCCTCGACGCGAATCCCAATGTTTTTCGGTGTCACCAAATTCTCTCGCTCGCGTGCACCTTGTAAATTTTACCATAGTGGAACGCCGCGCCGCTCGAGCTTCAAGGTGGACGGCGAGTCATCCTTGAGCGGAATCATCGCGGCGTCTTTGTTGCTCGACGCGGGCTTGTTCCTCGAGGCGGGCTCGCTCGTCCGCTCGGGCTCGCTCGTCCGCGCGAGCTTGCTCCTCCATGCGAGCTTGCTCCGCCTCCGCTTTCTTGCGCGAGATTTCCTCGAGCATTACTTTCATCCACTCGCTGCTCATTGCGATCCTTGAGCCGCGGTGGGATTCACGATCGCGTCGATCGCGGCCACCGTTTCCGGGTGATAACCGGGTCGCGCCTTGGCGTACACCCGCTGCGCAAACGCGCTGCCCGACGGTGATTTCATCAGTTCGACATAGAGGGGCGCGATCAATTTACGGCGTCCGACGGTGGTGAGGTATTGCTCGAGACGCGCATAGCTTGGTTGATAGTCGTTGCGAATCACCAGCACGAGCCAGCTGTGTTCGATTTCGGCGTTCTGACTCCGCGTCAAGCCGTACGCTTGGTCCAGGCTCCCGAGCTGCTCGGCGCGGAGGGGCGCGGGCATGTTGTCCAGAAAGTACAGCCACTGCTGAGTGACCCAGTCGAGGCCGAACGTCTTGGGCTGGAGCTTACCGCCGAGCCACGCGCTCCGCGCCTCATCCACCTGCGAAAAGGCGTTCGACACCGGCAACACGGCGCCTATGGGAAGGCCCGGTTCATGCTCCCAGGCAAGCACGTCTGCGTGCGTGACGATGCCGGGAAAGCGATCGAGCAGGTTCTCCGTAAGATACTGGTTGAATTGCTCCGTAGTGATGCTCTTGAACGCGAAGTGATCGAAATAGCCGCGCAGGAAGGCGTCGAAGTGGTCGCGCCCGAATTTCGCCTCCAGGTAGCCGAGGAACAGCCTACCCTTCTGGTAGGGTACGTCACTGAACACGAGGTCCGGATCGCGATCTCGCAGGTCGATCGCCAGCACCTGATCCTTGGGTGGAAGCCTCGCCAAATCCTTGCGCAAGGACCGCAGTCCCAACACCCGCTCCATGGCCGCGCGCTGCTCGCCGTACACCACGGCCGTGATGCGGCTCTCCAGATACACGGTGAACGCCTCGTTGAGCCAGAGGTCGCGCCAGGTCGCGTTGGTGACCAGGTTTCCCGACCAGGAGTGCGCCAGTTCGTGTGCGATCACCGACACCAGGCTCTTGTCGCCTGCGATCACCGTGGGCGTGATGAACGTCAGCCGCGGGTTTTCCATGCCGCCGACGGGAAAACTCGGCGGCAGCACCAAGATGTCGTAGCGCGTCCAGCGATAGGGTCCGAATAGTTTCTCACTGGCCGCAATCATCGACTCCGTGTCGGCGAATTCCTTGGCGGCCGCCTTGACCACGGGCTTCTCCGCATACACCCCGGTGCGCGGCCCCGTTTCCTGGAATCTCAGATCCCCGACCGCCAGGGCGATCAAATAAGAAGGAATCGCCTGCGGCATGACGAACGTATAGTCGCCGTTGCGCTTATGCGTAGGATGGTTCTCCGCGCTCATGACCGCCACTACGTCGGAGTCGGTATGAATCCGCGCTTCGTAGGTGGCTCGCACCAGCGGCGTGTCCTGCAGCGGAATCCAGCTACGCGCGCCGATCGGCTCCGACTGGGTGTATAGAAACGCTTTGCGGCGGCCGGCCGTTTGCTTCGGCGTCAGCCACTGCAATGCGGCCGCGGTGGGCAGGGTCTCGTAGTCGATGCGGATGGATTCGACGGGGTTGCGCGACGGCGGCAGGTCGATGACCAGCGCGCTGCCCAATATGGGATCCGGCTTCTCCAGGCGAAACGGCCGGCTGACCCAGATGATTTGATTCTTGGCCGTTGCGCCCAGCACATCCGCGGACTTCTGGGTCACGTCGCTGATCATCAGGTCTTTGGTATCGAGCACCAGCTGCGTCGCGCGCGGATCGAGCCGCTTCAACTCCAGCTCGACGACGCCGCTGATCACCTTGCCTTCGAGGTCGATCCGCAAATTCAATGCGATGTGCGTGGTACGGAACTGGTCGGCATTGGCGAAGGAATGATAGTCGAGGCCCGGTTCGATCGGCGACAGGTCGGCGCCGGCCGCCGGCAACCCCGCGCAGGCGAGAACCAGGCCCGCAACACGGACGCGCATCTTAGGATGCTGCCATCAGCGAGCGGACGCTTGGGACTGCACGGACGCCTGGGTCTGCGATGCGGGAGGGGCTTCGGCGCGCCCGCCGACCAATTCCTTGAACGTCTTTTCGTCCACGAGCAACCCGGTCTTGCCGTCCCAATTGGAACCCGCCGGCAACGTGTTCTCGACCAACAGCGATTTGCCGATCACATCGTCGATACCGCCGAAGCCGCCCGTGATGGGCACGGGCACGGCGCGCGGCGTGTGGGCCAGATCACCGACTCGCTGCCAGTCGATTTCCTTATCGTGGTCCGAGATCTTCTTTTGCAACTTCGGGTTCAGCAGCTTGGACAACAGCGCTTTGCGGTTTTTGTTCCAATCGCGTGAATCGTCTTCCATGACGGTGTAGGCCTGCAGATACAGCGTGCCGTCGCGCCATCCGAAGAGATAAGGCTGATTGACCACGGTCACCTTGGTGCCGATCGGGATCGTGTCGAAGAATACGGCGATGTCTTCAGGGTACAGGCGTATGCAGCCGTGGCTCGAGCGCATGCCCACGCCGTAGGGTTTGTTGGTGCCGTGAATAAGGTAACTCGGCCATCCCAGGCGGAACTCATAGGCACCGAGCGGATTGTCCGGCCCGGCGGGCACTTGCGCCGGCAGCTTTTCGCCATCCTCCGCATGCTCGTCCCGAACCGACTTGGGCACGACCCAGACCGGATCCTTTTGACGGCCGACGATCTTGGTCGTGCCTTCGGGGGTCTTCCAGCCCACCTTGCCGATGCCGATCGGGTGGGTGAACACGACCTGCGGTTCGCCCTTCTTGTGCGGCGGATAGTAAAAGATGCGCATTGCGGCCACGTTCACCACCACGCCCTCATGGGGTGCCGCCGGCAAAATGAATTGCGTGGGAACGACCACCTCGCGCCCGACGCCGGGCAGCCACGGGTCGACTCCGGGATTTGCCGTGAGCATTTCCTCGTAGCCCACGTCGAAGCGCCGCGCAATGTCGGGCAGCGTGTCTTCCTTGCCGACGATGGTCTTCTGCACGTGGCCCACGATGTCGTTGCCGGTCTCGACAGCAGAGCGGTCGGTCGCGCTGGGTTGGGGTAATTGAGGGACCGGCGGCGGCGGCGGCGGGGCCGCGGGTGGGGGTGCCACGGGCGCCGGGCGGAACAGCGAACAGCCGCCCAACAGCAACCCCCCGATGCAAACGGTTAGCTTCAAGATTTTCATGGGCTCTTATCTACAACAAAGTCGGGCGGTCAGGCAATTGGTTATGAGACCGCGCCGGGGTTTTAAGGTTCGGCGGAAAGTGGCGCGCCAGTAAATCGCCGATGGCGTCGACTCCGGCGATCGAGCCTTCTTTGAATCGGCCCGCCCGGAAATGCTCCTCCATGAGGCGGCACACAGCCTCCCATTCCGCGGGGCTGAC
>DASWEO010000130.1:0-22713 GCA_036394715.1 Steroidobacteraceae bacterium | reverse complement strand
GACGGGCTTGGCATTCGCGGATGATGCCGCCCTCGGTCTGCCGCCGCTCGACATCCATGCCACCGCACAATTGGCCGCGGATACTGCGGATATCGACGCCGGATTGGTGGCCGGCACGGCGTCTCGCTTGAGCGTCGCCGGCCGGGCGCCGCTCGCCGCCGACGGCGCCTTGGATCTGAAAATAAGCGGCCACGTCGACGTCGGGATGCTCAATTCACTGCTGGAGGCGCGTGGCCAGCACGCCGCGGGTGTGCTCGAGGTCGATGCGACCGTGGCGGGCAGCGTCGCGGCGCCGAAGATCGACGGCACGGTGAATTTGACCAAGGGTAGCGTGCGCGACTACGCACGCGGCGTGAACCTGACGGATATCACCGCCGCCATCGTCGGCAGCGAAGGAACCTTGCAGATCAAGAGCCTGACGGCATCGGCCGCGCCCGGAACGATATCGATGACGGGCAAGATCGGGGTGCTTCAAGCGGGAGTGCCTCTGGACCTCAACATCAAGGCCAACAATGCTCAACCGGTGGCGAGTAAATTGGTGACCGCGAATCTCAACGCAGATCTGCGCGTGAGCGGGACCGCGCGACAGCGGCTCGACGTCGCGGGGACGGTGCACTTGAATCGCACGTTGATCGGAATTCCAAACAGCTTGCCGCCCGATGTCGCGGTGCTCGACGTGCGCAGGCGCGGTAAGCCGGTGCCCGTTCGAGAGAAGCAGTTGGTGATCGGCCTGGACGTGAAGGTGCAGGCGCCGCAGGAGTTTCTGGTGCAAGGCCGGGGGCTCGATGCGGAAATGGGCGGGGAACTGCACCTCGGCGGCACGACGGACTCGCTCTTGGTGAGCGGGGGCTTCGATCTGCAACGTGGAAGTTTCGCACTCTCCGGCAACAAGCTCAGTTTCACCACGGGCCGCGTCAGCTTCAACGGCGCCGGCCTCAAGAACAAGATCGATCCGACATTGGACTTCACGGCGCAGACGACGATCACGGACACGACTGCGACGCTGCACATCACCGGTTTCGCGGATGCTCCGCAATTCGAATTCACGAGCAGTCCGGCCAAGCCGCAGGACGAAATCATGGCGCTGCTGCTGTTCGGCGCGCCCGCGGCACAACTGTCGGCGCTGCAGTTGGCGCAAGTCGGCGCGGCGCTCGCTTCCTTGAGCGGAGTGGGCGGCGACGGCGGCCTCAATCCGCTGGTCAAGCTGCAAAAAAGCCTGGGGTTGGATCGCCTGAGTGTCGGCGCGGGCACGAGCAACATCCCCACCGCCACGGGATCGGGAACTCAAAATACCGGCGCCAGCATCGCGGCCGGACGCTACATCTCCAAGCGGGTCTACGTCGAAGCGAAGCAGAGCACGACGGGCACCAGCCAACTCGAAGCGGACGTGGATCTGACCAAGCACTTGAAGCTGCAGACGCGATTTGGAAATGGCACGGGCTCGGTGGTCGGCACCAGTCCGGAAAACGACCCGGGCAGCAGCGTCGGTTTGTCGTATCAGTTCGAATATTAGGAGCGATGTTCTCCGAGCGCATACAATGTGCGTTTTTTGCGATTGGAGAATGGATGATGGCTTCACGGATTCGATACTTACTGGGCTCGTCGTTGCTGGGCGCGACGCTCGCTGCGTCCCTGTCGCCGGGCGCCCAGCGCTCCTTGCCGCCCGACGGGCCCGACACCAAAATAGCCGTGGTTCCCGAGCCCACGGAGTCGCCCCGGTATCTGCACGACGAAGCCAAGGCCACTCAGGGGTCGATAACCATTGCCGGACATGCGCTCGGATACCAGTCCGAAGCCGGGATACTGGTCGTGCATGTCAAGGATCCCTTGGACGACGACGCTCCGCCGCCGCGCGACGAAAAGAGTCCGCCGCCGCCGCCGCAGCCGCCCGAGGCCGGGATGTCCTATGTCGCCTATTTCCGCGGCGACAAGGAGGACGCTCACCGTCCCATCACATTTCTGTTCAACGGCGGACCCGGTTCATCCACGGTGTGGCTGCACATGGGCGCGTTCGGACCGAAGCGGGTGGTGACGGCGGACGACACGCACAGCCCGGCGGCTCCCTATCGAGTCGTGGACAACGAGTACAGTCTTCTCGACGTGAGCGACCTGGTGTTCATCGATGCACCCGGCACGGGATTCGGCCATTTGCGTGGAGCGGACAAGGAAAAAGCCTTCTACGGCGTCGATCAGGACGCGCACGCGTTCGCGAATTTCATCGTCGAGTTTCTGTCGCGCCACAACCGCTGGAATTCACCGAAGTATCTGTTCGGCGAGAGCTATGGAACCACGCGCTCCGCGGCTCTCGCCAATATTCTCGAGCATGAAAAATCGCTCGATCTGAACGGCATCATTCTGTTGTCGCAGATCTTGAACTTCGACGACAGCGTCGATCAGCCTCAGTTCAATCCCGGCGTCGATCTGCCGTATGTGCTCGCGCTTCCCACGTACACGGCCACGGCGTGGTACCACCACAAGCTGCCGAATCAGCCCGCGGTGCTCGAACCTCTCTTGAGGGAAGTCGAGAACTTCGCATTGTCCGACTACTCGCAGGCGCTGGCGGCGGGGTCGAGTTTGAGCGCCGAGCGCAAATCTGAAATCGCGGTCAAGCTTCACGCCTATACCGGACTCGCGGCGGACTACATCGAGCGCGCCAATTTGCGGGTCAACGGCGGAGAATTCGAAAAGACTCTGCTGGGAAGCGATATCACGACGGGACGGCTGGACACCCGGTTTGCGGGACCCACCATCGATCCGATGAGCAAGGAAGCCGACTACGATCCGCAGTCCGCGGCAATTTCCTCGGCCTATGTGTCGGCGTTCAACGATTATGTGCGGACCGTGCTCAAATTCGGCGAGAAGAAGATCTACAAACCCGAGCTCGATGTCGAAAAGCTCTGGGACATGCTGCACCAGCCGCCGGGCTCGCCGGTCAAGGTGCCGGGCCCGATCAACGTCATGCCGGATCTTGCGGTGGCCATGAAGCAAAACCCCAATCTCAAAGTGCAGTTGAACGGCGGTTACTACGATCTTGCGACACCGTATTTTGCCGCCGTGTACGAGCTGCGGCAGCTGCCCATTCAAAGTGCGCTCCGGGGCAACATCGAGATGCACTTCTACACGTCGGGCCATATGGTCTATGCCCATGAACCGGATTTGAAGGCCTTGCACGCCAACGTCGCGGCATTCATCGAAAAGACCCGGAACGGCAGCGCAAAATGACGAGGGCGGCGGCTTGTAAAATTTTCATCGGCGGGCAGGCGCTGCCGATTCCTTCAGACCGCCGGTTGACCGTCGCTTCAGGATGGTACGCAAATTGCTTGGATTTCCGCGGGACGATTCCAAACCGAATCCGTCGACGTATAATTGTGACAATACGGTGACGGACTCGTGCTTCGGGGGTTCTCCATGCAGAATCAGGTTCACACCCAATCGGCGATGCATCCCACGTCGGCAGCCGGCAGTCCCATGTCGACTGCGCAGCCGCTGCACGTCTCTACGGGCGGAGCCTACCGAGGAAGTGAACTCGCGTCCGATCTGTTGACCCGGTTGTTTCGCCGTTTGCCCATAGGTCTCACGCTGCGTCTGTGGAATGGCGCCACTGTACGGGTGGGAGCCGATTCAGGCGCGCAAGAGCCGCCCTTCGAGCTGGTGTTTCGCAATCCCGAGGTCGTCTGCTCCGCGGTGCTCGGGAGAGATCCACTGCGGCTTGCCGAAGCCTACTTTCGCGGAGATCTCGATATCGAAGGCGATTTTTTCGCAGCTCTCGCCCTCAAGGACCACCTGCAGGAGCTGCAAATGTCCGTGGGCGAGCAGATAGGGGCGGCCGCCGCGGCGATGCGATTGCGGGCATTGAACGCGGATAGCCGCCATGCGCGGACACAGTGGAAGCCCTCGCATGGACCCGCCGTCAAGGCGCACTCCAAGGCGGAGAATCGCGACGCCATCCATTTCCACTACGACGTGTCGAACGAGTTCTACGCCCTGTGGCTGGACCATGCGATGGTGTATTCCTGCGCGTATTTCGAGCGGCCCGACGTGGGCTTGGACGCGGCTCAGGAGGCGAAACTCGAGCATATCTGCCGCAAGCTGTCGCTGCGGCCGGGAGAGAACTTTCTCGACATCGGGTGTGGGTGGGGCGCGCTCGTGATCCACGCGGCGCAGCGCCACGGTGTGCGGGCTCATGGCGTGACCTTGAGCCCGCAGCAACTCAAGGTGGCGCGGGAACGCATTGCCTGGGCGGGACTCGAGGATCGGGTCAGCGTCGAATTGCTGGATTACCGGGACCTCAAGGGCGAATCGGTCTACGACAAGGTGGCCAGCGTCGGCATGTTCGAGCACGTGGGCTTGAAGAATCTGCCCGTTTATTTTTCCACGGTGCACCGATTGCTCAAACCGCACGGACTGTTCCTCAACCATGGGATCACGCACGACTCCGATGGCTGGCAGAAATCCCTGTCCACCGAATTCATCAACCGCTACGTATTTCCCGACGGTCAGCTCGACAACATCAGCAATATCGAGCACGTCATGGAGAGCGCGCGCTTCGAAATCGCGGATGTCGAAGCGATGCGTGCGCACTACGCGCTCACCTTGCGCCACTGGGTCGGGAGACTGGAGCGCAGCCACGCGCGCGCATTGCAGTATGTCAATGAGGCGACCTACCGAGTCTGGCGGCTGTACATGGCGGCCTGTGCCCTGGAATTCGAGGCGGGGGACATCGGCATCTATCAGGTCCTGGCGGGCAAACGCGCCGCCGGCAATCTGCCCTTGCCGCTCACGCGGCGCCACCTGTATGAACCACAGCGCGGGTAGCGACCGGCGAGCGATTGCTGCAGCGGCGGGGTGATCAGTTCTGGCATAATGTGGCGGTAGCCGCCGCCGTAGGGATCGAGCATGCAGTGGAAACTTCCGGCTCTCGCCGCCGCCTTGCTCAGTTGTCCCGCGTGGGTTCAGGCGGCCTACAAGAACTGGCCCAGCTACAACAACACCCTCACGTCCGAGCGCTATGCCACGCTCGATGCCGTCGATTCCAAGAATGCGGCGGGGCTCAAGGTGCTCTGCAGCTTCGATACCGGCGAACAGGTGTCGTTTCAGACCGGACTGGTCGAGGTCGACGGTGCGCTGTTCGCGACCACCGAGCACGATACGTTTTCCATCGATGCCAATACCTGCAAACAGAATTGGCGCACCCATGAAGAGTTCGCTTCCGGCGCTCTCAAGGTCAGTCGCGGCCTGGCGTGGCTGGAGGGCCGGATATTTCGGGGCACGGCCGACGGTCGCGTCATCGCCTACGCTGCGAAGAACGGCAAAGCTCTGTGGTCGACGATCATTGCCGACCCGGCAAAAGGCGAGTCGGTGCCGGCATCTCCCATCGCCTGGAACGGCCTCGTGTTCATCGGCAATGCCGGTGGGGACAATAAGGGAGTGAAGGGGCGGATGTATGCCCTTGACGCCAAGACCGGCCAGATCGTCTGGGAGTTCTACATGGTGCCGAAGGGGCCGGAGGATGCGGCGCGCGGACCTGAGGCGCCGAGTGCGGGATCGCATGCCGCGGCCTCGTGGAAGAATGCGAAGGGGACGCCGATCACCGGCGGCGCGACCTGGACTTCTTATTCGCTGGATCCGTCGAAGGGCCTTTTATACGTTCCCGGCGGCAATCCCGCGCCGGATTTCGCCAAGGCGCCTCGCCCGGGCGAGAATTTATTCACCGGTTCAATCGTGGTTCTCGATGCCAAGACGGGCGCCTACCAAAGGCATTTTCAACTGGTCACCCGGGATTTTCATGATTGGGACGTGTCCGGCGCGCCCGTGCTTTTTCTCAGCAACGCGGGTCATCGGATGCTCGCGGAAGCGCCGAAGGATGGACACCTATACCTGATCGACCTCAGCAACGGCAGAACGGTGTACAGAAAGCCGGTCACCACGGTGTCGAATGTCGACGCACCCATGACGGCGCAGGGAACGCGGTTCTGCCCGGGCTCGCAAGGAGGCGCGGAGTGGAATGGCGCGGCGTTCGATCCCGCGGACAATCTCATTTTTACAGGTGAAGTGGATTGGTGCACGACGGTGCAGTCGGTGCCGGCCGCCGCGCTCGTCAACGCCCCGCCCGGCCGGCCGTGGAGCGGCGCGACGGAAGGGTTCGGCCGGCAGGACGATCCCAAGCACTGGGGCGGTTGGATGACGGCGACCGACGCCGCGAGCGGCGAACGCAAATGGCAATTCCATGCGCCGTTTCCCATCATGGGGGGTGTGACGCCGACCAGCGGAGGCCTGTTATTGTTCGGCGACATGGGCGGTCATTTCTATGTCTTCAACTCCGCAAGCGGCAAGAAATTGTGGTCGACCGATCTCGGAGGCGCCATCGGCGGCGGCGTAATTACCTACGATGCCGGCCAGGGACAAAAAATCGCCGTCGCCGCGGGCATGACTTCGCCGATTTGGCCGACGCCGAAAATCAACGGCAAGGTGGTGCTGCTCGGGCTGTGAGCGCCCTTGGGTCAACTTGCTTATCGATGCGCCAAGCCCCAGGCTTTGCGGGCGTCGGGAGTGGGCGGGAGCGCAGAGTCATGGAGAGCACGCGATGGTTCCGGTAACGCGCCTGGGGTTTGCCGCCGCGGGTGCGCTTGTCGGCGCCAAAATAGGGCCCGGCGGCGGATGGTTCTTTGCGGCCCTTGTCGGCGCATGCGTCGGCTTCGCCATTGCGGAATTTACGCTGGTGCGCGGACGAATCCTGTCGCTGGAGGAGGAGGTCGCGAGGCTCCGGGCAAGTCTCGAGCGACGCGACACCGAAGCGCCGGCCCCGGTACGTCCGCCGCCGCCGGCGTCGGCGCCCGTCTCGCCCCAGGCGGCGCTCGACGAGCTGCGGCGCGACCAGCGCTCCTCAGCGGACGCGCCGATTCCGGCGCGCGCTTCGATCGGCGAGGCCGAGTCGATACCGGCGCACGCGTCCATGGGCGATGCAGAGTCGATACCCGCGCACTCGTCGGCGCCCAGCGCACATCGCCGTCCCGCCGCGCAATTCGGCGAATCCGACTTGACCGTAGTGAACGCGGTCCGCCGCTTCTTTACGGGCGGCAACGCCTTGGTGCGCGCAGGCGTCATCGTATTGTTCTTCGGCGTCGCGTTCCTGCTGCGTTACGCCGCGGAACACACGCGTGTGCCCATCGAGTTTCGTCTCGCCGGCGTCGCGGTGGGTGCGATCGCCTTGCTCGTGCTCGGTTGGTCGCTGCGAAGGGCGCGTCGTGGCTATGCGCTTGCGCTGCAGGGCGGCGCGGTCGGCATCCTGTACTTGATCATCTTCGCGGCCTTGCACCTGTATGCCTTGTTGCCGGCATCGCTCGCGTTCGGGGTGCTTGCCGTCCTCGCCGTCCTGTCCGCAATCCTGGCGGTCCTGCAGAACTCTCTGGCATTTGCCCTGCTCGCGGTGACCGGCGGATTTCTTGCGCCGATACTCGCCTCCACGGGGGAGGGCAGCCACGTCGTGCTGTTCAGCTACTACGCCGTTCTGAACGCGGCGATCGTCGCGATCGCCTGGTTCAAGGCTTGGCGTCCGTTGAACCTCGCGGGATTCGTGTTTACTTTCGTCATCGGCACCGTGTGGGGCGTCCTGCGATATCGAGCAGAGGACTTCTCGACGACGGAACCGTTTCTGGTCTTGTTCTTCTTGTTCTATGTGGCCGTGGCCGTCCTGTTCACGCTGCGTCAACCGGCAAATTTGCGGGGTTATGTGGACGGTACATTGGTCTTCGGGCTGCCCATCGTCGCCTTCGGATTACAGACCTCGCTGCTGCGCGGCCATCCGTTCAGCTTGGCCTTCAGCGCGGTCGCGGTGAGCGCCGTATACCTCGTCGGCGCCGGGCTCCTCTATCGCGGCCGCAATGAGTCGCGGCGGGTATTGGTTGAAGCCTTCGTCGCCCTGGGCGTTGCGTTCCTGACGCTGGCGGTGCCGCTCGCGCTCGATAGCCGTTGGAATGCGGCGACTTGGGCGCTCGAGGGGAGCGCCTTGATTTGGATCGGCTGCCGGCAGCAGCGGCGCCTGCCTCGAGCATTTGGAGCGCTCTTGACCATCGCGGCCGGCTGTGTGGTCGCGCAAGACTTCGATTTTGTCCAGGGCCGGCTGTCGCTGAAGCTGGACGCTTATCTCAGCGTGCTCACCGTGAGCGCGGCGTCGGTGTTTTCGGCCCGAACCCTGCTTGTGCATCGGCAGCGGCTCGAGGAGTACGAACAGTATTTCTCCGCGGTCCTGTTCTCGTGGGGTCTGTGCTGGTGGTCGATGGGCGGACTCGGCGAGATCGGGCAATTCATCCCGCATCCTTACGCCGCGGCCGCGCTATTGAGCTTCGCGGCCCTGACGACGCTGTTGTCCAGCGAGTTGTATCGGCGCACCCAAGTCGACATCGCCAAGGTGTACGCATTGTGCTTGTTGCCGGTGATGTTGGTGTGCGCGGCCGATTCCGCCGGATCTCTGCCGCATCCCTTCGCGCAGGGGGGCTGGATATCGTGGCCGGTCGCCTTCGTGATTTTTTATGTGCTCAGCCGCAGGCATGAAGGAGCTCCCGGGGACTGGCCGGCGAAGGCGCTGCACGTGGGGGCGGCCTGGCTGCTCGGCGCGATGGTGAGCTGGGAAGCGGCGTGGGCCGCCGACACCGGCGTGCACGGCGGCGAATCGTGGCGCGCCGCCGCTTGGATCATTGCGCCGGTACTCGCGGTTTTCTCATTGCCGCGCCTGGTGACGCGCGTCGACTGGCCGTTTCGCGCGCACCGCGAAGCGTATCTATTCACGGCCGGCATCGGTTACGCGGTGAGCCTCGGACTGTGGAGCCTCGTCACCAATCTTACGATGCGCGGTGACGCCGATCCGCTGCCGTATCTGCCGCTCATGAACCCGCTGGACATCGCGCAGGCGTTCGTTCTCATCGTCATTGTCCGGTACTGGATGTTTCTACGGGCGGCGCACCTGAAGAGGTTCAGCGATATGGATCCGCGGCTGCTGCCTGCTTGTTTCGCCGCGCTGGCGTTCATCTGGGCGAACGGCGTGCTGCTGAGAACCCTGCACCAATGGGGAGGCGTGCCGTTCTCGCTCGAGTCATTCGCGCAGTCGACTCTGACGCAAACCGCGCTGTCGATTTTTTGGGCGGTGCTCGCGCTGGCCACCATGCTGGCGGCGGCGCGAAAATCCAGCCGCGCGGTGTGGCTCGCAGGCGCCGCACTGCTCGCCGCGGTGGTGGCCAAGCTGTTCTTGGTCGACCTGTCCCGCATCGGGTCGATCGAGCGCATCGTGTCGTTCGTCGGCGTGGGACTGCTCATGCTCATCGTTGGATACTTGTCGCCGCTGCCGCCGGCGGCGGAGCAGCGACGATGAATCGAAACATGATGGGCGCATTCGCGATGGGTGCTCTGGCCGGTTTCGCGTCGGCGGCGGAACTGTCGCCCGCGGACTTCGCCTTCGGGATGCCGGTCGTCACTCCCGCGGACGCGAGCGCCTATCGAGTCGCGCTTCCAGCCGACATCTATCGAGACACCGTGCACGCCGATCTCGCGGATATCCGGGTGTTCAACGCGCGCGGCGAGGCGGTGCCGTATGCCCTCAACCGCCCCTCGCCCCGCGCGGCGCGCGGCCCGGGCACCGCGTTGCCGCTGTTTGCGCTGCGCGACGATTCGCCGGCGGCGGCCGATGCCGTACGCGTCACCATCGAATCGCCGAACGCCGCCGTGAAGCTGCAGACCCGGGGCAGCATCTCCGTGACCGGTGGGGTCAAACAATACATCCTCGACGGCCGACCGCTCGGTGTTCCTGTCGCGGCCCTGCAATTCGCCTGGCCGGACGATGCTGCAGACTTTACCGGCCGTCTACAGATCGAAGCCAGCGACGATTTTGCCGTTTGGCGGACCCTTGCCGCGGCTGCGCCGATCGCGAACCTTCATGCCGGCGGGAGGCAGCTCGTCAATAACCGCGTCGAAGTGCCCGCGACGCGGGCGAAGTATTGGCGGCTGTCGTGGACCGCCAGAAGCGCGCCTTTTGAATTGACGTCGGTGGTTGCGGAGCCGGCGGACAGCCGCATCGAGGCTGAGCGGTCGACGCTGGAAGTCGCGGGCAGTGCGAGCGGCGCCGCACGCGGTGAATACCAATTCGATCTGGGGGCGCGGCTGCCGATCGAACGCATCAATCTGGGGCTGCCGGAGCTCAATACGGTGATTGCCGTCGAATTGTTGTCGCGTGCGCAGCCGCGGGATGCCTGGCGCCGCGTCGCCTCTCGGCCGTTCTATCGCGTCAATACCGCCGACGGCGAGCTGCGCAATGCGCCGATCGACGTCGCCGCCGATTCCGACCGCTACTGGCTGGCGCGCGCGGCGGGCCTGACCGCCGCTCCGGCCGCGCCGCCGCTCCGCCTGCAGGTCGCCTGGACGCCGAGCGACATCGTGTTCCTTGCCCGAGGTTCGGGTCCGTTCATGCTGGCCTACGGCAGCGCATCGGCGCCGGCGGCGGAGACGGACCTGAGTGCGATGCCGGCGGCGGTTACGGTGCTGCGCGCAACCCTCGGCGCACGCCGCCAGCTGGGCGGGCAGGCGCGGCTCGCCACGCCTGCCGAGATCCCCTGGAGGCGAGTGCTGCTCTGGGCCGTGCTCGCCTCGAGCGTGTGCTTGCTCGCTTGGATGGCCTATCGCGTGACCCGGGAAATGGGTGAGAATCCGCCGCGGTAGGGACCGACAGATGTTAGTATTTTCCGCGGGATCCAAAATAAAAGTACATACATGGCGGCAAAATTCGGCGACTTGATGATCGAAAAGCGGTCGATAGACTATGTGCCGATCGCCGAGCGGCACGGCAAGGTGTGGCATCTGTGGCCGGTCTGGTTTTCCGGCGACGCGCACTTGGCGACCGTGGCGACCGGCGTGGTCGGTGTCGCGCTCGGCGGTCATTTGCTGTGGATGGCGCTCGCGGTAATTTTCGGGTGCGCATTCGGCACGTTCTTCATGGCGTTTCATTCGACGCAGGGCCCGCAACTCGGACTGCCGCAGATGATCCAGTCGCGGCCCCAGTTCGGCTATGTCGGCGCCCTTCTGGTGTGGGGGGTGGCGCTCATTGCCTACATCGGATTCAATGCCTTCAATCAAATCCTCGCCGCGCAGACGGTGCGGTCCTTGTACGGCGGCGATTCGACGGTGACCATACTGGTATTCACGATTCTGTCGGTCTCCCTGGCCGTGATCGGCTATGACTTGATCCATCTCGCGCAACGCTGGATCGCGTACCTGTTGATCGCCGCGCTTCTGATTTTCACGGTGGCGGTGCTCACGAGGGCGCACCTGCCGGCGCAAGAAATCGCTCTGCGCGACTTTCGCGTGGTGCCGTTTCTGGCGCAATTCTTCGCGGCCGCCTCGTATCAGATCGCCTGGTCCATTTACGTGTCCGACTATTCGCGCTACTTGCCGCGCGACGTGGGAGTGGGGGCGTCATTCTGGTGGACCTACCTGGGCGCCTTCGTCGGCGGCACCTGGATGATGCTCGTCGGAACACTGGCTGCCGCGCTGTATCCGACCTTGGAGGTGGCGACGGCGCTGCGCACCGTGGCCGACGCGGTGTTGCCGGGATTCGGCAAGCCGCTGTTGCTATGCTCGCTTTTTGGCCTCGTGACGATCACTTCGCTCAACTATTACGGGGCGTCCCTGACTCTCCTGAGTGTGATGGATTCCATCACACCCAGCCGCCCGACGCTCGCGAAGCGTCTTCTGACCCTTCTCGTATCGACCGTGATAGCGACCAGCCTCGCCCTCGCATCGTCGCAGAACTTCGTCGCGAAATTCGGCGAGTTCCTGGCGGTTCTCTTGTATCTTTTCACGCCCTGGACCGCGATCAATCTGGTGGACTTCTACCTCATACGCAAAGGTCATTACTCGGTGCGTGAGATTTTCAATTCGCGCGGCATGTACGGACGGTGGTGCTGGCGCGGCCTGTGGGCCTATGGCATCGGTTTCGTCGCGATGATTCCGTTCTTCAGCACGGAATCGTGGAAGGGGCCCGTGGCCAAGGCGCTCGGCGGCGCCGATATCGCGATGCTGATCGGCCTGCCGGTTTCGGCGCTGGTGTACATCGCCGCGTGCCGTTCGCTCGATGTCGCGGCGGATCGCCACCAGGCGCATGCCGCGGACGCAGGCCTCGATCCCGATGCGGCCTAGCTCGAGGCCCGATGCGGCCTAGTGGGGCGTGCTCAAAAAGGCGTTGATGACCTCGGCAACGCTGCGTGGATCCTCCCAAAAGGGGTTGTGACCGAGGCCGTCGAAGGTCTTCACCTTCGCGTTGGGCAGGGCCTCGCGCAACGACTGACGGACATCTTCTTCCATGATGGGGTCTTTGCTGCCCCAAATGAGCAGAGTCGGGGCCTTGAGGCGAGGCAGAGAATTCTGCAGGTCGCCGTAGATGTTGTTGGCGGGCAGGGCTTGATCGAGAACCGCAAGCCAAACGCGCAGAGGGATGCCGGCGGCATCCTTGCGCTGTCGGCGAATGAAATCGGGATCCACCGGGGTCGGCGAGTCCCACCAGGCGATCATGAAGGGTGAGTCTGCTTCGATGGGCTCCTTGAGTTTGCGAATCTCGGCGGCGAAATCGAACTGCGGCGGCTTCTTCGGCCGGCCGGGAGGCAAACCGCCGGTCGAGGAGATCAGCACCACATGGGCAGTTCGTTCCGGCCAGTATTCGGCGAATGTCTGGGCAATGATGCTGCCGAGAGAATGCCCGACGATGTCCGCTTTTTGCACGCCGAGCGCGTCCAGCAACAATTTGATGTCATACGCGAAGTCGAGGCGCGTGTAGCAACACTCCGGCTTGCTCGACTGTCCATGTCCGCGGATGTCGACCAGGATCAGCCGGTAGCGCTTCGACAAATACGGCAGCATGGGTACCCAATCGCGTGCGTTGTCCGTGTAGCCATGGATCAGCAGCACGGCCGGACCCGTGCGCTCACCCCTATCGATATAGGCCAGCGACTCGCCGTTCGGCAGCGCCATCGATTTTTTGCTCGCGTCGAACGCGTCGAGATCGACTTCAAGGCGCGGCGGCGGCTTTGCCGCGGACGCACCACGCCCGGATGAGCCCGTGGCAGACGCGGCCAGGAGTGAGCCGCAGAGCACCATGAAGATCCCAAGAACATTGCGGCAGGGGGAAACTTGGGCGCGGGTATGGGTCTTGCTCATGGGTCGAAGTTTACTTGAAAACAGCCGAGGCATCGGCCGGTGTGGCGGCACTGGGCAACACGATGTACGCTTCAACCACAAAAACGAAGGGAGAAGGCCATGCGATCGACGTACTTTTCCGTGCTGTCCGCACTGGGGTCAGCCTGGATTCTCTGGGGCGGCACGGCGATCGAATCGAGGGCTGCGGCTGCCCCGGCACCCATGCGCATCACGGTACTCTACGATGCCTTCGGCAAAGATGCGGCGATGGCCAAGGACTGGGGTTACGCCGCCTTGGTCGAGATCAACGGTAAGCGCATTCTGTTCGATACCGGCAACGACCCGGGGATTCTTGCAAGGAACGCCAAGGCCAGGGGCGCCGATCTTACCCGGCTTGACTTCGTCGTCTTGTCGCACCGTCACAGCGACCACATCGGGGGATTTTCCGCCCTGCGACGCGTGAATCCGAAGGTCAGGATTTACGCACCCAAGGAAAACTTTGGTGTGTTCGGTTCCGACCTGCCCGGGACCTTTTATCGCAGGGACGAGTCGCTGCCTGCCGAGATGCGCTACTACGGCGGCGCGCCGCCCGAGACGATGAAGTTCGGCACAGTCTTTCCCGGCGCCAACATTCAGTTGGTCGACAAGACCACGGAAGTGGCCCAAGGGTTTACTCTGATCGCCTTGATATCCGATGCGCCCGGAACCAAGGAATTGAAGGAACTGTCGCTGGCCATCAACACGCCGGACGGCGTCGTGCTGGTAGTCGCCTGTGCGCATCCTGGAATCGAGGCCATCGTTGCCGAAGCCGCCAAGATCAATCCGCACATCCACTTCATTGCCGGGGGATTTCACCTGGTCGTGGCTCAGGACCCCGCCATCGAAAAGGTAGTCACCGCCCTGCACGATACCTACAAGGTCGATTACATCGCTCCCGGCCACTGCACCGGCGAGCCGACATTCGCAGCCCTGCAAAAGGCATTCGGCGACCGGTACCTCTATGCCGGATTGGGAACGACGCTGGCCGTGGGTGCGAATCCGCGGGCCGAATCCGGTCCAAAGGCTTCGAATACCTTCAGCGAAGACGATTTGCGAAGTTATCGAGCGTTTGCCCGCGCTGAGCCAGACTTCAGTTCTTCAAGCGGAACCCGGTTTTGAACACCCAGGCGACTATGCCTAAGCAAACCGCCAGGAACCCTAAGGTCATGGCCATGCTGACGACGACGCTCACGTCGGAGGCGCCGTAGAAGCTCCAGCGGAAGCCGCTGATCAAGTACACGATGGGATTGAAGAGACTGAAGGTCCGCCAGGCCGGCGGCAGCATGTCGATCGAATAAAAGGCGCCGCCGAGGAACGTGAGCGGCGTAATGACCAACATGGGAACGAACTGCAGCTGCTCGAAACTCCTGGCCCAGATGCCGATGATGAATCCGAACAGACTGAACGTGAAAGCGGTCATCACCAAGAACGCAATCATCCATGCGGGGTGAAGGATTCTGATCGGCACGAACAGCGACGCCGTGGCCATGATGATCAAGCCCAGGACCACCGACTTGGTCGACGCCGCTCCGACATAGGCGATGACGATTTCGACGTAGGACACCGGCGCGGAAAGGAGTTCGTAGATCGTACCGGTGAATTTGGGGAAATAGATGCCGAACGAGGCGTTGGAGAGGCTCTCGGTGAACAACGCCAGCATGATCAATCCAGGGACGATGAACGCGCCGTAACTGACGCCGCCGGCCGTGGACAGGCGCGAGCCGATGGCCGCGCCGAAGACCACGAAATACAGTGAAGTGGTGAGGACGGGCGTGACCACGCTCTGCACCAGCGTTCGAAGCGAACGTGCGATCTCGAACCTATAGATCGCCCAGACACCGTGCCGATTGAATTGGATATGGGGCATCGGCCGGCTCATGCGGGTTCGCTCACCAGTTCGACGAAAATATCCTCGAGCGAGCTCTGACGGGTTTGGAGATCCTTGACCACGATCGACAACTCGCTCATCCGTTTCAGCAATGCGGAAATATCGATGCTGTTCGCGCCGTCGACGGTGTACACCAGATCGTGACCGTCGGCTTTCAGCTCGAGGCCCCAGGAGTCCAGTTCGGGCGGGAGCCGTTGAAGCGGCTCATGCAGATGCAAGGTCAGCTGTTTCTTGCCGAGCTTTTTCATCAGCTGTGTTTTTTCTTCGACCACGACCAACGCGCCCTTGTTGATGACGCCGATTCTGTCGGCCATTTCCTCGGCTTCCTCGATGTAGTGAGTGGTCAGGATGATGGTGACTCCCGTGTCGCGCAGACCGCGCACCAAGCTCCACATGTCGCGGCGCAGCTCCACGTCCACGCCGGCCGTCGGTTCGTCGAGGAACAAAATCTCCGGCTCGTGCGACAAGGCCTTGGCGATCATCACCCGCCGCTTCATGCCGCCGGACAAGGTCATGATCCTGCTATCGCGTTTGTCCAACAGAGACAAATCGCGCAGCAGACCCTCGATGAAGGCGGGATTCGGCGCACGGCCGAACAGGCCGCGGCTGAACGACACCGTCGCCCAAACCGTTTCGAACGCGTCCGTGCTCAATTCCTGCGGCACCAGGCCTATCTTGGTTCGAGCCGCGCGAAAGTCGCGCACGATGTCATGGCCGTCCGCGATCACCGTGCCGCCGCTTGCGGTGACGATTCCGCAAATGATGTTGATCAGCGTGGTCTTCCCTGCGCCGTTCGGACCCAGCAGGGCAAAGATCTCACCCTTGTCGATCTCGAGGTTGATGGGCTTCAAGGCCTGAAAGCCCGAAGCGTAGGTCTTGACGACGTTGCGGATCGAAATGACCGGTTTCATGGCGTGATCGGGCGCCGGCGCCGGTCCTCAGGCATTGGAAATGCGCCCGAGGAGGGTGCGGGTGAACTCGGCCGTGCTGGCATTCCCGCCCAGGTCGCCCGTTCTCGCCTTGTCGACATTGAGCGTCTGATCGAGGGCGGTGCGCAGGCGCGCCGCCATGTGCGGCAGGTGGCAGTGTTCGAGCATCATCGCCGCCGCGAGCATGAGCGCAGTGGGATTCGCCACTCCCTTGCCGGCAATATCGGGAGCCGAGCCATGCACGGCTTCGAATATCGCAGCATCGGCACCGATATTGGCGCCGGGGGTCATCCCCAAGCCGCCCACCAGTCCCGCAACCAGGTCGGATAAGATGTCGCCGAACAGATTCGTGGTTACCAACACGTCGAATTGCCATGGGTTGAGCACCAGCTTCATGGCGCAGGCATCGATGATGACCGTCTCCAGGGTGAAGCGGCCCTTGTACTTGCTTTCATACAGCTCCTGTCCCGCCTCCAAAAAAATGCCGGTCAAGATCTTCATGATGTTGGCCTTGTGCACGATGGTCACTTTCTTGCGGCCGGTTGCGACGGCGTGCTCGAAGGCGAATTCCAACAGGCGGCGGCTGCCCTGACGCGTGTTCACTCCCGAGGCCATGGCGACGGCGTGCGGGTCGTCGTCGATCTGGATGTAATACTCGTGCCCGACGTACAGGCCTTCCAGGTTCTCGCGCACGACCACCAGATCGATATTGTCGAAGCGTCCGCCGGGAATCAAAGTCCGCGCCGGGCGCAGGTTCGCATACAGCTTGAACTCCTCCCTCAGGCGCACGTTCGAGGACCGGTATCCGCCGCCGGATGGGGTTTCCAGCGGTCCTTTCAAGGCGAGGCGCGTCCGTCTGATGCTGGCGATGGTATCGGGCGGGAGAGGGTCGCCCGCGGTCTTGACCCCCTCGAGGCCTGCGACCCGCGTGTCCCATTCGAAGGGTGCACCGAGCGCATCCAAAACGGCGACGGTGGCGCCAATGATTTCAGGACCGATCCCGTCTCCGGGGATCAGCGTGGCTGGAATTGAATGCGGCATCGATTGGCTCTCGAATGAACGAAGCGAGTGATTAGGATACTCGAACTGGATGAGAATAGACTGAGCGCAGCTGCGGAGGATTGCCCATTACCATCGATGAAATCGTCGCGGCGACGCGTGTCTGGTTGGAAAGGTCCGTCATCGGCCTCAACCTGTGTCCTTTTGCCGAGAGTGTCTACCGCGCCGACCGCGTGCGATTCCGGGTCAGCGAACAGCGATCCGCCTCCGCACTGTTGGACGACCTTCGCTCCGAGTTGCTGGATCTGCAGGCGGCAGACCCACTGCGCTGCGAGACGACCCTGTTGATCCATCCCTGGGTTTTGACGGATTTCATCGAGTACAACGATTTTCTCGACGTCTGCGAGGCGACCCTCGTCGAACTGGGTCTGGAAGGAGAATTGCAGGTCGCGAGCTTTCATCCCCAGTACCAGTTCGCGGGAACGCAGTCCGAAGACATCGAAAACTACACCAATCGCTCTCCCTATCCCATGCTCCACCTGTTGCGCGAGGCCAGCATCGAGCGTGCCGTCGCCGCGGTGCCGGACCCCGGCGAGATATACCGCAGAAATATTCGCACGCTTCGCGATTTGGGTCATGCGGGCTGGCGGCGGCTATGGCGCGACTAACACCTTGCGCATGGGTATGAATTCTATGGACTCTCCGAGTCCGACATCGAAATGCACCATGGCCGCGCCGACGTAGCCGCGGGCGGCATAAAGCTTGACGCCGGGAAGCGTCGCCATGAGCTCCACTCGAGAAAACCCATGGGCGCGCGCTTCGTTCTCGCAGTGTTCGAGCAGGAGCGTCCCGATACCGCGGCGGGCGTCCTGCGGATCGACGAAAAACGCTCGAATCTTCGCCGCCTGAGTGTGCGGATCGAGCATCGAGGAATCGCGGCCGGCTCGCGCGTCGCCTCCGAACAGGGTCGCCCTGAAGCTCCAGCCGCCGCAGCCGACGAAGCGGCCGTCTTCCTCGACTACAAAATAGGTTTGATCAGCCAGCAACTGCGTATCGACGCCGAATGCGCCGCGCAGCGCGCCTTCTATTTGCGAGGGCCGGTAATCTTCCGCGCTCAAGCCCCGCGCGGAGCGGGCAATCAGCGCTTCGAGCTGCGGGACATCGGCGAGTGTGGCCTTGCGTAAGACGGTGCGGGTCATGGATCTCAGCCCTCCGCCCGAGCCGCGGAGCGCAGCATGGCGAATGCCGCATAGGCAATGACGACGATCACCAGCCAGCGCAGGGCCACGAGCGGGAGCGTCTTGACGATGTAGGCGGCAATGAGCACGCCGACCACGCCGCCGAAGGCGAGACCCAGCGAGGGGCCCCATGCGAATTTACCGGTCTGAAAGAAGCGCAAGCTCGCCACGGGCTGCAGCAGCGCGCAGGCTCCCATCATGATGGGAAAGGCGGCGAGCGGATGCATTCCCATCAGTGCCAGGGTGATCATGCACGGTGCATACATTCCGATGCCGGCGCTCATGAGCGCGCCGAGTATGAAATTGATGCCCACGGCGAGCCCGAACTTCCAGCCGCCGAGGCTCATCGCCGTGCCGCCGCCCGGGAGCGCGCCTAAATTGATGGCGGTGAAGACGGTGCCGGCGATGAGTAGCGCTACACCCATCGTGACCTGAATCGCGCGGCGCGGTAAGCGCGCGACCACGCCCGCGCCCAGCCATGCGCCCGCCGCCGCGCTGCCGACGACCGTGGCCAACAACAGGGGGTCAACCACGATGGCCGTCACGAATATGAGCGCTTCGGCGATGGCGGCCGGCGTATGGCCGGCATTGAGCGTGCCGGGTATCAATTCATCGGGAACGATGCGCCGCAGTTTGTAGATCGCGGTGGTCGGTGCAAACGAGCCGATCCCCAGCGTGTCGAAGAAATCGGTGACGAATCCGATGATCAGTTCGACGGGTGTCGGCCAGCGCACCGTCGTGCTGCGCCGCGCAGCGCGTATCGCACCAATGATGAAAGCCACGCCGGCTAAGCTGATGGCCACGTAAAAAGCAAGCTGTGCGGCATTCATGCGGACAATATACCTGGTGGCGGAGCCGAAATACCCGGCAACGCGTAGCAGTATTCAGTTTGCGGCGGTTCACGTACACTCGGCCTCATGCGAAAGCTCGGGGTGAGCAGCGTTTTTTGCAGGAACGATTCGGCTGCCGGGACGCCGTGACAGCCGCCGATTCTCGCGACGAAGTAATACTCACGACCTGTCCCCGTGATTGCTACGATACCTGCGGCATGTGGGTGCAAAAGCGCGGCGGGCTGGTGACCGCGGTTCGCGGCAACCCGGCTCACCCCATCAGTCGCGGCGCCCTGTGCGGAAAGTGCTCCACCGCTTACAACCGCGAATGGCGCGACCCGGAACGCCGGCTGACCCAGCCCCTGCGGCGCGCAGGCGCCAAGGGCGGGGGACGCTTCGAACCCATCGCCTGGGAAACCGCGTTCGGCGAAATAGCGCAGCGGCTGCATCAGGTCATTGCATTGCACGGCGCGCAATCGATTCTCAACGCTCACTACACGGGAACCATATCGCTGCTCGCCGGAATTGCGCCGATGCGTTTCTTTCATCGCCTGGGGGCCACCGAGGTTGCGCCGGATACGATTTGCAACATGGCGGGCCACGTCGCTCTGCGTTATCTGTACGGTTCCTCCTTGGATGGATTCGATCCGCGCACGGCCCAATATTCGGCGTGCATCGTGGTCTGGGGTGCGAATCCCCATGCTTCCGCGCCGCATGCCCATGAGTACTGGCTGCCCGAGGCGCCGGGCAAGGTCGTGGTGATCGATCCGATCCGCACACCGACGGCGGCGCAAGCGGATATCCACCTGCAGCCCTTTCCCGGCAGCGATGCCGCCCTGGCTTTCGCGCTGCTGCACGTGATTCATCGCGAGGGTCTGATCGATTCCGCGTTCGTCGCCGCGCATGTGCAGGGGTGGGAGGAACTCGAACCCACCCTTCGTGCCTGCGATCCGGCATGGGGCGCCGCCGTCACCGGAGTGCCCGCCGCGCTCATCGAGGAAGTCGCCGTCCTGTATGCGCGCGGTCCGTCGTTGTTGTGGCTGGGCCAGGGGCTGCAGCGCCAGACGACCGGCGGCAATGTCATGCGCGCCTGCGGCTTGTTGCCGGCGCTCACCGGAAATCTCTGCAAGCCGGGAGCGGGCTTTTTGTACCTCAACGGCAACTTGCGGCAACGGCGCATGGACGAGGATTACTTGAGCGGTGCGCACTTGCGGCCGCCCGGCGGCGCGCCGTCCCTCAGCCACATGGATTTCGCGGGGGCGCTCGAAGATCCGGCGCGTTCGCGCGCGCTGTTCGTGTGGAACATGAACCCCTTGGCGTCTTGTCCGCAACAGGCGCGCCTGCGCCGCGCGTTGCGGCGTGAGGACCTGTTGACCATCGCGTTGGATCTGTTTCCCACCGATACCACGGAGATGGCGGACTACGTGCTGCCGGCGGCGAGTTTCCTGGAGTTCGACGATCTCATCGCCTCGTATTTTCAACTGACTCTGTCGGCACAGGTCAAGGCGATGGAACCCATGGGCAACGCACTGCCGAATCTGGAAATATTCCGGCGCCTGGCGCGTGCCATGAACTATTCCGACCCCGAGCTGCACGAGAGCGATGCGGCCATACTGGGCACTCTCATGGAGCGCAGCGGCTTGAGGATGACCTTCGCAGCGCTGGCGGAGCGAGGGTCGATATGGGTACCGCAGCAACCGGCGGTGCAATTCGCCGACGGCGTGTTCGAAACACCCAGCGGGCGCATCGAGATTGCCTCTGCACGCGCCGCGGCGGATGGACATCCACCGCTGCCGCAACCCTGGAACGATGCGCGTCCCGGGGAGGGCCGTCTGCGCTTACTGTCGCCGGCGCATGCGTGGCTGATGAACACGAGTTTCGGCAACGTACGTCAGATCGAGCACCGGCTCGGCGAGGCGACCATCGCCCTGCATCCCGCGGATGCCGCGGAACGGCACTTGGCGGAGGGTGACACGGCTCTGGTGCACAACAGCTGCGGACGCCTCGGGCTCAAGGTGGTCATTTCGGACGAGGTGCCGCGCGGAGTGGCCCTGGCTCACAAAGGCCGCTGGCTGAGCACGGATGCGGCAAGCGCCAACGTCAATGTGCTGAATCCCGGGAAGAAAAGCGATATGGGCGAGAGTACGGCGGTGCACAGCGTCGAGGTGTCGGTGGCGGCGTTCCCTGCGGAAGATCAGGACGCGCGGGTCGGGGTCGGCCATAGCCACTGAGAATGTGGTCGCGGGCGTCGGGGACGCAGGCAGCGCGGCTGCCGGCACGGGCGTTGCCGGCGCTGAGGTTGCCGGCGCAGCCAAACTCGAGCGCTCGCTGCGATACTGGGATTTGGTTCTGTATGGACTGGCCTATATCGCGCCATTCGCGCCCTTGAGCACGCTGGGCTTCGTGTGGAGCGAATCGAACGGCCTGATCGTGATGGCGTATGTGCTGGGTGCCGTGTGCATGTACTTCACGGCGCAGAGTTACGCCACCATGACGGAAACCCTGCCGACGGCGGGGTCGGTTTACGGCTTCGCGCGCCATTCATTGGGTGCCTTTCCCGGTTTCATGGCCGGCTGGATGATACTGCTGGATTACCTGTTGATTCCGGCGTTTCTTTACGTGCTGATCGCGGTGGCATTGGGGTCGCTGTTGCCGGGCATCGATCGCGGCGTCTGGATCGTATCGATGGTCGCGATAACCACGGCCGTCAATTGGTTCGGCATCACCGTCACCTCCCGCGCCAATTTCATCGCCGTCGCACTGCAGACCATTATTCTGGTCGGATTCCTGATATTGGGCGTGATCGCGCTGTATGCCGGCAAGGGCAATGGTGCGTTGACGCTCAAGCCGCTGTTCGACGCCGCCCATTTCGACGCCGGCAAGATATTCAGTGCGACTTCGATTTGCATCATGTCCTTCCTGGGCTTCGACGCCGTATCGACGCTGGCCGAGGAAGTGGAGGGCGGCGACCGGCGGTTGGTCGGCCGGGCCATCATCGCAACGCTGGTCTTGGCCGCGGTGTTCTTCGTCACCGTCACCTGGGTACTCGGCGATCTGTTGCCGGGAATTGCGATCAAGGACCAGGCGGCCGCCGCCTATGAATTGGCGGCGTGGGCCACGGGCCCTTGGACCGCGGTGGTACTGGCCTGGGCCTATGCCGGGATCGTCGGCTTGTCGAATGCATTGCCCATGCAGGTCGGCGTGGCGCGGGTGGTGTTCGCCATGGGCCGCGACCGACAGCTGCCTTCCGCCCTGGCGCGAGTCCATCCGCGCTACCACACGCCCTACATGGGCATGTTGGTCACGGCTGCCTTGTCGCTGGCGGTGGCCTTGTACATGAAGAACCGGCTCGACGATCTGGCCTCCATCGTGAACTTCGGCGCCTTGAGCGGGTTTCTGTTCCTGCACGTCTCGGTGCTGGCGTATTTCGGCGTCAAGCGGGGTTCGGCCGCGTGGGTCAAGCACCGGCTGGTGCCGATCTGCGGGATCGTCGTGGTGCTTGCCGTGTTCTCAGGAATGAGCGCGCTTGCCGTCAAGGTCGGAACCACGTGGCTTGCCGTGGGGCTGGTGTATGGGCTGGTGCTCAAGGCCAAGCACCGCGAGGAATTGCACGTTCC
>DASWEO010000129.1:0-1843 GCA_036394715.1 Steroidobacteraceae bacterium | reverse complement strand
CCCGGACATGGCTTGGATGACTACATCGTGGGACGCCGCTACGGATTGGAAATCGACAATCCGGTGGGCGGCGACGGCCGATTTCTCCCGTCGACGCCGCTGTTCGCGGGCGAGCAAGTATTCGACGCCAACGCCCATGTGATCAAGGTTCTTCATGACCACGGCCGCTTGCTGAAAGATGAGCCGTATCATCATTCCTATCCGCACTGCTGGCGCCACAAGACGCCGGTGATTTTCCGTGCGACGCCGCAGTGGTTCATCGGCATGGAACAGGCGGGTTTGCGCAAGGGCGCGCTCGAAGCCATTTCGCATGTCGATTGGATGCCCACGTGGGGCGAGCAGCGGATCAGCGGCATGATCGCCGGCCGTCCGGACTGGTGCGTATCGAGACAACGTACCTGGGGCGTGCCCCTCCCGTTGTTCGTGGACAAGGAATCCGGCGAGCTGCACCCGAGAACCGGCGAGTTGATCGAGGAGGTCGCCAAGCTGGTCGAGCACGCCGGCATCGACGCTTGGTTCGATCTGGACGCCGCGGCGTTGCTGGGACCCGACTCGAGTCGGTACGACAAGGCCACCGACGTGATGGACGTCTGGTTCGACTCGGGCGTGGTGCATCACTGCGTGTCGCAAATACGGCCGGAGATCGTCGCGCCCAGCGATCTGTATCTGGAAGGCTCGGATCAGCATCGCGGTTGGTTCCACAGTTCGCTGCTCACCTCGGTGGCCATGCATGGCCGCGCTCCGTATCGCGGCGTGCTGACGCACGGCTTCACCGTGGACGAGAAGGGCCGCAAGATGTCGAAATCGATCGGCAACACGCTGGTGCCGCAGAAATTGACCAGCACCTTGGGCGCGGACGTGGTGCGCCTGTGGGTGGCCGCGACCGACTACGCCAACGAGATGAGCGTGTCGGACGAGATCCTGAAGCGCATGGCGGATTCTTATCGGCGCATGCGCAACACGCTGCGATTTCTCTTGGGCAATCTGCACGGCTTCGATCCCGCGCGGCATGCGATCGCCTTCGATGATCTGGTAGCCATCGATCAGTGGGCGATAGCCAAGGCCTTCGCCCTGCAAAACGACGTGGTCACCGCCTACCGCAACTACGAATTTCACGACATCTACCAGAAGGTCCACAACTTCTGCGTGGTCGAACTCGGCGGCTTCTATCTGGACATCATCAAGGATCGGCTCTACACCACGGGCGCGGGCAGCGCGCCGCGCCGCTCGGCGCAAACGGCCATGTATCATGTGGCTCAGGCGATGGTGCGCTGGCTCGCACCCATCTTAAGTTTCACCGCCGAAGAAGTGTGGGGCTTCCTGCCGGGGGTCGGGAACGAATCGGTGTTCCTGAATACCTGGCATCAATTTCCCTTGGGCGCCGAGCGGGTGCCGGCGATCGATTGGCCCGCCTTGATCACGCTCAAGGCGGATGTCGCGCGGGATCTTGAGCGGTTGCGTGCGGCCGGCGCCATTGGCGCTCCCCTCGAGGCGGAAGTGACGATTTACGCGCCTGCGGCGCAAGCCGGGCGCTTCAAGGCGCTGCGCGACGAACTGCGATTTCTGTTGATTACCAGCCAGGCGCACGTGGTCGAGTCCGACACGCCTTCCGCTTCCACGGTTCCGACCAGCGAACCCGGCGTGTGGATCGAGGTCAAACCGAGTACGCAGCCTAAATGCGTGCGGTGCTGGCATCTGCGCAGCGATGTCGGCAGCGATCCGCGGCATCCGGAACTATGCGCGCGCTGCGTCATCAACGTCGAGGGTCCCGGTGAGGAGCGACAATTCGCATGACCATAGGAGAGAATCGCGGCCGAGCCGAGGCCTGGCTGCTGTTGTCTGC
>DASWEO010000128.1:0-10131 GCA_036394715.1 Steroidobacteraceae bacterium | reverse complement strand
GCGGAGCAGTCGCTGCGCCATGTTGGCGCCCATACGGCCCAAGCCGATCATTGCGATTTGCATAAATTTCAACCCGTCCGTGCGAATGCACCAGCACTGAGTATAGATCTCGGCGGGAGGCGAGGTACAGCGGGATCTTGGTGCGGCGGTGCCGTCAGGAACGTTTCAGCATGATCATGACGGCCGGGCTCCCCACCGGTTCGAAGCGGCCCGTGAATTGCAGGCCGCCGGTTGCCGAGCTGATGCGAAACGACGTGATCGAATCGCCCTTCTGGTTGCACGAATACAGGAACTCGCCGCCGGGATCGATGGTCAGGCAGCGCGGATAATCCGCGTGCACCCAGCTTTCCGAAATCATCCGCAGCTGACCGTCATTCGCCACCGCAAAAATCGCGACGGTATTGTGCAGGCGATTCGACACATAGACGAAGCGGCCGTCGGCGCTGACGAGAATTTCCGCCGACAGATTGCTGCCGCTGAATTTCGGCGGCAATGCCGACACGAGTTGCTTGGGTTTGAGCCCGCCTTTCGCGGCGTCGTAGTCGTAGACCGCAATCTTTGCATCGTGCTCATAGAGGTTGTAAAAAATTCGACCGTTCGGATGAAACGCGAAGTGGCGCGGCGCCGAACCGGACGGTGCGGCCACGACGGGCACGTCGGCGGGCAGCAGCCGTCCGGCTTGCGAATCGAAGCGCCAGACCAATGTCAGATCGAGTCCCGCATCGTTCGCGATGACGAATTGCCCGCTCGGATCCGCCGCGACCATGTGCACATGCGGACTGTCGTGGTCGCTGACCGCGAATTGCCCCGGAGGATCGTCCACCGCGCGTGCACGGTGGCGTGGGCCAACGCTCGGCCTCACGTCCGAAGCCTCGCCGAGCGCGCCGTCGGGACCCACGGGGAAAACCGCGACGTTGCCGCCGCCGTAGTTGGCGACGAACACGAACCGGTCGGACGGATGAACGCTGACATAGGCCGGGGTGGTGCCGGCCGAGCTCACGGTGCCCAATCGCCTGATCTGCAGGCTCTCGCCGTCGATGGCGTACGAGACCACGGCGCCGCTGCGTGTCCCCTGGAAATTGTCGATCTCGCTGACCGCGTACAGGCGGGTCTGCGCCGGGTTGAAGGCAAGCCAGGATGGATTGCGAATGTCGTCGAACACGTGCAGCTGCGTCAGCGCGCCCGAGGCCTTGTCCATCCGAAACAGGTAAATGCCGCCGCCATTCGGCGTATAGGTGCCGACGTAAGCGTAAGCATAAGCCTGCGGCGCCGCACCGACCGCCGGGGCATTCGCCGCGTAGGGGTAAGCCGCCGGCGCGGCGAGCAGCGAAGCTGCTTTTAGAAAATCGCGGCGAGTGATTCTTGGGTCTAGCAACGCTTGCCTATAGCATACCGGCGACAGGGACGGCTACAGCGCCCGGGAGATCGATTCCTTCATGATTTCGTTGTGCCGCCGTCATCCATCCAAGGCGATACGTAATTGTTCATGTCACCGGACGGATTTGGCGGGCGCCGGTTCCACGGGCAGGTCGGCGGCGTCGGCTGCCGGAACGTCGGCTGCCCCCGGCACATGCGACCGCCGCTGTTGCTTTGCGTCCTGGCGCGCCTTCCTGGCGGCCTCCTTTTGCTTCTTCGCGTGACGATAATTCGGCTTGGCCAAGGGAATTCTCCAAATATGTTTCTAAATTTTGTGATTTCAATCTTACTCTGCCTGCACCGAAACGCGAACCGATAAACGATGCCGCCCCCCGCCGACGATGACGCCGCGCAGCGGCGAGACATCGCCGAAGTCTCGGCCCCAGGCGATGACGATGTGGTCGGTGCCCACACGCACGTCGTTGGTCGGATCGAAGTCGACCCACCCGTAGGGCGGACAAAACACCGAAACCCAGGCGTGCGATGCATCCGCGCCCAGCAAGGCAGCATCGGAAGCCGGCTGCGGCGTGGTCCGCAGATAGCCGCTGACGTAGCGGGCCGCCAGATCCAAAGAGCGCAGGCAGGACAGCATGATGTGGGCGAAATCCTGGCAGACACCGCGGCGCGCCGTGAACGCCTCCGACACCTTGGTGCTGATGCTCGTGGCGCCCGGCGCGTAGCTGAAATCGCGATGAATCTTGTGCATCAAGTCTTCGGCGGCGAGCAGCAGCGGGCGGCCCTGCGCGAAGCAATCAGCGGCGTAGTCGCTGAATGTTTGCTTGATCCTGACATAACTGGACTCCATCCGGAATCGACAGGCATCGAGATGGACGGCGCTCATTGGGCGACCCGAATAGTTCAACGCGCCGCGAACCTCCTCCCAGGCAGCCGATTCCGCGTCCGTCGCGCCGCGGGCCTTCCTCACCTCGACACCCACTTCGGCCAGCACCTCGAGGCGATCGTGCGGCAGATCGAATTCGAGACGGGTGACGACATTGCCGAACGCATCGATGTCTTCGCGGCGCGTGCTCGGTTCCGGATCAAGCGCAATCGATCGCGAATGACAGAATTGATTGGCCAAGTCGCGGGGGGTCAAATGCAATAGCTGATGCGAATGCGCGACGTCGCCGCCGTAATGATAGACCGTTTGGTGGCGCACCCGGTAGCGCACGGCAGCGTTCACGCGGCCACCGTGCGAATCTCGGTATCGATGAGCGAGAAGTACTTCAGAGACAAGCGGTCGGACAGTCTCCCGGCGGCGAGTCCAAGGCCGCTCAGCTGCTCCGCGAGGGCCTGCCGCGCCCGCACGGCGCGAGGGCTGTCGCCCTCGATGGCGCTCAACTGCATTTCCTCGACCAGTCCCACGGCCTCGTCGAGCGTGTCGTCCGGAGCGCCGCCGAGCGAAGCGGCCACCCGCACCAAGGAATACTCGAGCGCATGCCATTGAAACGCGAGCGCCCGGGGGTTGGTCTGATCGAACACCAGCAAGTCGATGACCGGCCCCAACCGCGGCGCTGCCAGATAACGCGTGCGGTAGGTGATGGTGCTGTCGCCGATGTCGAGCAGCCACTCCAATTCACTCTGTACGGGTGTTTCCCCCGACAGGAGCCGTTGCGCCAGCAATTCGGCCAGGAACTGCAGACGCTCCAGGCGGCGGCCGATCATCATCAGGCGCCAACCGTCATCCTGGGTCATGTCGTCCAATGCAAAGCCCGCGAGGCCCGCCAAGGACAAGAGCAGCGCGTTCAAAGTTCCCCGAGGATCGCGCTTGGCGAGGGCGGCGTCTTGAAAATCGCGCTGCAGGACGCCGATGGCGCGCCAGTTTTCCGCCGACAAGCGGCTGCGTGCCTGTGCGGCGCACCACCCCAGGCGCTGCAGATCGGCGGGCAGACCCAGCGGATTCACGTCATCGAACAATGCGGGTGCGACGAAATGCCCGCACGTCTCGAGGACCTGCGGCCACAGCAGTGCGTTGGGACGCACCCGCAAGGTTGCGCGCAGCAGCCGTGCCTTGTCCTCGCATCGCTCACTGTAGCGGCCAAGCCAGAACAGATTCTCCGCCAGGCGCGACGGCAAATCGTCGTGGCGTGCCGCGGCGCGTGGAGCCGCGCTCGCGGCCATGCTCTCGTCGATCGATCGCCGGTCGGGCGCAAGCACCCAGACGTCTTTGCTGCCGCCGCCTCGCTGCATGGACACGATATCCGCGCCGTCCGATGCAATGCGCGCCAGCCCTCCCGGCATCACACGATAGCCCGACGGGGTCGCAATGGCGTAGACGCGAATGCCGAGCGCACGTGCCGAAAATCCCGAGTCGCCGCCGTCGCCGCCGCTGTGCCACACCGGTGCCTGAGAGAACGCCAGGCGCTCCTGTGCGACGTAGGCGTGGGGCCGGGCGATCAGACGTTTGGTCAGATTCTCGCGCGCTGCGAGTCCCAAGTCGCGGCCGAACACCGTGCGGAAATTCTGATTAGGATATGCCGGCTTGATGACCAGGCGTTCGATGTTTTCCAGCACATAGTCGAGGGCGAGCCGCTCGCCGCACCACCAGGTTGCGACCGACGGCAACCGCAACTTCTCCCCCAACAGGCGCTCCGCGGCAGCCGGCATGAACCCCATCCACGCGGCCGACTCGAGCACGCCGCTGCCGAGGCTATTGGCGAGCACCACCCTGCCCGCGCGCACCACACCGATGAGACCGGGCACGCCGAGCGCCGAGTCGGCGCGCAGCTCCACCGGATCGCAAAAATCATCGTCCAGCCGGCGCAGGATGGCGTGCACCCGGCGCAGGCCGCCGAGCGTTTTCAAATAGACCGTGTCGCCGCGCACGGTAAGATCGTGGCCCTCCACCAGAGGCAGACCCAACTGACGGGCAAGGTAGGCGTGTTCGAAATAAGTCTCGTTGAACGAGCCCGGGGTGAGCACCACCGCCAAGGGCACCTCTTCCTCGGGCGCATGCCGCAACAGATTTTCGCGCAAGGCCATGAAAAAGCCGCCGAGCGAACTCACCCCGAGGTCGCCCAGCAAGTCCGGGAAAACCCGCGAGACGATTTGTCGATTCTCCAAGGCGTAGCCGAGCCCGGAAGGAGTCTGGGTTCTATCATCGAGCGCCCACCAGCGGCCGTCCGCGGAGCGGGAAATGTCGACGGCATGCACATGCAGCCAATTGCCGCCCGCCGGCGTAATGCCATGGCACGGCCAGAGAAAATTAGGATGACCGAACGGCAGTTCCGCCGGAACCGTGCCGTCCGCCAGCAATTGCTGCGGTCCATAAATATCCGCGAGCAGAGAGTCGAAGAGCCGTGCTCTCTGCGCCACGCCCAGTTCGATTTCACGCCACTCTGCGGCAGTCAGCAAAATCGGCAGAGGGTCGAGCACCCAGGGGCGGTCGCGGCCTTGGCTGTCGGCATAGACGTTGTAGGTCACGCCGTTTTCAAGGATCAACCGGCGCGCCAATTCGACGCCGCGCCGCACGGCGTCGGCGCCGTCTCTCGCCAGCGCGTCGATCACCGGGCGCCAATGCGTGCGCACGTCCCCTGCACTATCGAGCAGCTCATCGTAGCGGCGCGAATCGCTCAGATAGGATTCAAGGCGCGCGTCGATCATCGCTCGAGCGCAAATCGAGGGTGAATGGAAATTCCGCGTCCGTCCTGGGCGGCGGTGCCGCCATCGCTCCGGGGGTATGTCCCATCCGGAAAAAGCGCGCCAAACGGCGGCTCTCCGCCTCGAACGAATTGACCGGAAATCGTTCGTGACTCAAACCGCCCGGGTGAGTGACGTGATATTGACAGCCGCCCTGGGAGCGATTCATCCACGAGTCGAAAAGATCGAAGGTCAGCGGCGAATGCACACCGATGCCCGGGTGCAGTGCGGACGCAGGCTGCCATGCCCGGTAGCGCACCGCGCCGACGAACTCGCCCACCTGTCCGGTGGGCTGCAGCGGCACCGCGCGGCCGTTGCAGGTGACCAGATACCGGTTCGGCGCGAGGCCCGACACTTTGACTTGCAGCCGCTCCACCGAGGAATCCACATAGCGCACTGCGCCGCCCGCCGCACCCTCCTCGCCCATGACGTGCCATGGCTCGAGAGCCTGCCGCAGTTCGAGCTGCATGCCGCGCGCGGCGAAATCGCCGTACTTGGGAAAACGGAATTCGAAGTGCGGCGCGAACCATCCGGGCTCGAGGCCGAACCCCTCCTGCCGCATTTCCGCGATCACATCGGCAAAGTCCTGTTCCACGAAATACGGCATCAAAAAACGGTCGTGGAGTTCGGTGCCCCAGCGCACCAGCTTCGCGAAGCTATACGGCTTGCGCCAGAACCGCGCCACCATGGCCCGCAGCAGCAACTGCTGCGTGAGGCTCATGCGCGAATGGGGCGGCATTTCGAACGCGCGCATCTCGAGCAATCCCAGCCGTCCCGTCGGCCCGTCCGGCGAATACAGCTTGTCGATGCAGAACTCGGTCCGGTGCGTGTTGCCAGTGACATCGATCAGAAGATTGCGCAGCAGGCGGTCCACCAGCCACGGCGGAACTCTCTCGCCGGGATTCGGGAATTGGCGGAAGGCGATTTCCAGCTCATACAGTGAATCGTTGCGCGCTTCGTCCACGCGCGGCGCCTGCGAGGTGGGACCGACGAACAACCCTGAAAAGAGATAGGACAGCGAGGGATGATTGTGCCAGTAGCTGAGCAGACTGCGCAGCAAATCGGGGCGGCGCAGGAACGGCGAGTCCGGTGTGCTCGCACCGCCGAGCACGAAGTGATTTCCGCCGCCGGTGCCGGTATGCCGGCCATCCAGCATGAATTTCTCGGCCGACAAGCGCGACTCCCGCGCAGCCTCGTACAGAAACGAGGTGCGCTCGGACAGTTGATCCCAATCGGCCGAGGGCTGAACATTGACTTCGATGACTCCGGGATCCGGCGTCACGCGAAAATTGGTGATGCGCGGATCGTTCGGCGGCTCATAGCCTTCGAGAATGATGGGCTGCGCCAGCGCTTCGGCCGCGGCCTCCACGGCCGCCACCACTTCCAGGTAGTGCTCGAGCTCGCTTGCCGGCGGCATGAAGATGTACAGCACGCCGTCGCGCGTTTCTGCGCACAGGGACGTGCGCGCGATGCCTGCGGCGGATTCCTTCGGCAGCGGCGCTCGTTCGACCAAGGACGCGGGCGGCAGTTCGTCTGCGGACGCGGGCAGTTCGTCCGCCGTCGCCGGCGGCTCGACCGCCGCTTGCACGCGTGCAGCGTCGTGTTCGCGGAACTGCCGGCGGATGTCGGCATGCCGCGGCAGAGCGGGGAAGCTCCGCGACGGATCCGGCGCATGCATGAAGGGATAGTCGTCGGCGGCGACCCAGGGCTGCGAATCGAGCGGCAATCGATACCCGATGGGCGAATCGCCGGGAATCAGGTAGCAGCGCTGGCTGCGCAGGAGCCACGATCCGCTCTGCCATCGATCGCCTTGCGCCGTGCGTGCAATGGGGAGCACGTGGCCTACGACCTCGCCCAAGCCTTGTTCGAAGATCTTCGCCAGACGCGCACGCTCCATCGGATCTTCGAGCCGCGAATCGAGCGGATCGACATTCACCGGCAAACGGCGCTCTCGCCATAGATAGTAGAAAGCGTCTTCGTAGGCCGGAAATACGAACTTCGGATCCAATCCCAATTCCTCCGCGACGCGCACGAGGAAGCGCCGCGCCGTATCCTCGGTCACCGGGTACGGAGTTCGCTCGTCGGCAATCAATTGGGGGTTCGCCCACAAAGGCTCCCCGTCCTTGCGCCAATAGCAGTTCAATGACCAGCGCGGCAGCTGCTCGCCCGGGTACCACTTGCCTTGGCCAAAATGCGCGAGGCCCGTCGGGGCGTATCTGGTCTTCAGGCGGTGATATAGATCCGCGGCCAGCCGGCGCTTATTGGGACCCAGCGCGGCGGTGTTCCATTCAGCGCCGTCCGGATCGTCGATCGACACGAACGTTGGCTCTCCGCCCATCGTGAGCCGCACATCCTGTGCCTCGAGGTCCGCGTCGACCGCGCGGCCCAACGTTTCGATGGCCGACCACTCTGCATCGCTGTAGGGCTTGGTGACGCGCGGCGCCTCCCAGACTCTTTGCACGCTCATGCGGTGTTCGAAGGACGTCTCGCACTCATCGACCGCTCCGCTGATGGGCGCGGCCGCGGACGGCTCCGGCGTGCAAGCCAGGGGAATATGACCTTCGCCCGCCAGCAATCCCGAGGTGGGATCGAGTCCGATCCAACCGGCGCCGGGCAGGTACACCTCGCACCAGGCATGCAGGTCGGTAAAGTCCTCCTTGGCTCCGACGGGTCCGTCGAGCGCCTTCACGTCGGGCACCAGTTGGATGAGATAGCCGGAAACGAACCGGGCTGCGAGACCCATGTGGCGCATCAACTGCACCAGCAACGCGGCTGAATCCCGGCACGATCCCGAGCGGTTCGCCAGCGTTTCCTCGGGCAACTGCACACCGGGTTCGAGGCGAATCAGATAGCGAATGTCGTGGGCGAGACGCTGGTTGACACCCACGACGAAATCGATGGTGCGGCAGCGCTGACGGGAGATGCCGGCGAGGTAGCCCGCGACGAGCGGTGTCGGCGGCGCCTTGACCAGGTACGGCACCAATTCCCGGCGCTCATTCGAGTCGTATTTGAAGGGAAACTTTTCCGCGTACGGCGTGAGAAAGAAGTCGAACGGGTTGATGACCGACATCTCGGCGACCAAATCGACTTCGATTCGAAGCTCGCGGGTCGGGTCCGCGAATACCAGTCTCGCCAGGTAGTTTGCCTGAGGATCTTGCTGCCAATTGATGAAATGGTCTGTCGGCCGCACTTGGAGCGAATAGCTCAGAATCCGAGTGCGGCAGTGAGGGGCGGGGCGAAGGCGGATCACCTGCGGGCTCAAACCCACCAATCGGTCGTAGCGATAATGAGTGACGTGATTCAGGGCAATATGGATCGACATACTTCTCCGTTACGCACCATGGCAGTGCATAACAATCGCGGCAGGAGGCCGTGCCGTCGAATTGTATAACGCGCGCAACGTAAAACGCGTTGTTACTATATCGGGACGTGACGGATCAAACATCAAAGTCCTGGGTGCGCTCGGCGAGTTTCGGTCTCGCGATACTCTCGTTCATCAACCTGTTCAGCTATTTGGATCGCTACGTCGTTTCCGCCCTGATCGAAAGCCTGAAGCATTCGGATCTGGGTCTCTCGGATGCGAACTTGGGATCTCTCATGTCCGGCTTCCTGGTGGTGTACACGCTGACGGCGCCGGTATTCGGCGCCTTGGGCGATCGGCGTTCGCGGCCTCGATTGATCGCTCTCGGCGTGGCCTGCTGGAGCTTCGCCACCGCTCTCTCGGGGTTTGCGGGAAGCTATCTCGCCCTGCTCGCGGCGCGCGCCTCCGTGGGCGTGGGTGAAGCGGCCTATGTCACGATCGCACCGAGCCTGCTCTCGGATTATTTTCCGGTGCGTCAGCGCGGCCGCGTAATGGCCATTTTCTTCTGTGCAATACCGGTGGGTTCCGCACTGGGCTATGTGGTCGGGGGACTGGTCGACAAGCACTATGGCTGGCGCATGGCATTCTTCGTCGCCGGCGTTCCCGGCTTGCTGCTGGCGGCACTGTGCTTGCTGCTGAGGGATCCGCCCCGCGGGGTGCAGGACGCAGGCGCCCAGCACGCGGACGCTGCGGGCGCAGCGCCCGCCGCCGCACCGGCGTCGAAATCCCTGTTTGCAAGCATGAGCAAGGACACGTGGGCGACTTACCGGCGGCTCGCGCAGAACAAGCCGTACGTGCTCACCGTTCTGGGATATGCCGCATATACATTTGCGGTGGGCGGACTTGCCGTGTGGATGCCGGCGTTTCTCGAGCGCGCCCGCGGCATCCCGCGCAGCGAGGCCACGGTGAGCTTCGGGGCCATCGTGGTGATCACCGGGTTTATCGGCACATTCGTGGGCGGTTGGCTGGGCGACTACTGCGCCAAGTACTCACGTCAGGCCCACCTTTGGTTATCCGCGATCTCCACCCTGGTTTCGGCTCCCTTCGTGTGGCTGGCTCTGACCGCGGATTCACACACGATGTACCTGGTGTGCATGGTGACCGCGCAATTGTGCCTGTTCCTGTCGACCGGTCCGATCAACGCGGCCATCGTCAATCTGGTCGCTGCCACCGAGCGGGCCACGGCGATCGCCCTGGCGGTCTTCGCCATTCATCTCTTCGGCGACGCACTCTCGCCCCCCCTCATCGGCGCATTGTCCGATCATTTCTCCCTGGCCCAGGCCGTCAAAATAGTACCCATTGCGGTCGTGATCGGCGGCTGCATTTGGATCTGGGCGGCGCGCGCGCAGGCACGCGCGGACGCGGTTGCCGGCATGGACACCGCCATACCCACTATCCCAGGCTAGATCCAGCGCAAGCGCTTCCGCCGGTCCGCACGCGCCAGCATGCGATCGACTTCTTGTCCGCCCTATGGTTCACGTCCCTCGCTCACATCCCCTGTATCGGAACTTCTGGTATTGACGAGTCTCTGATATATCACATATGTTCAGCAACTCGCGAAGCTGTCTGAATCGGGTGAACAACGGGGGGAGCCCAAATTGAAGCCGCAGTCTGATTCTATTCTCGGAAACCCCTGGATTCAGTTGGCGCTCGGGGTCGTCTGTATGGCCGCCGTCGCCAATATGCAATACGGCTGGACGCTGTTCGTCGCCCCC
>DASWEO010000127.1:0-1834 GCA_036394715.1 Steroidobacteraceae bacterium | reverse complement strand
GCGTCGCAGGCGTTGGCTTGCGTGCGGGCTTTTGGCTTGGCCGACGACGCCGAACACGTCAACAGCAATGGCGGCGCCATCGCGCTGGGGCATCCGCTGGGAATGTCCGGAGCGCGCATTGCGGGGGCCGCAGTGCAAGAGTTGTTGCGCCGCTCGGGTCGATACGGATTAGCCACGATGTGTGTGGGGGTCGGGCAAGGGGCGGCGCTGGCATTCGAACGAGCATGAATGGTGACGCCGCTCGGGCGTTGGTTTCCAAGACGCGGTCAACGGCCGGGCACGCGGTCAACGGCCGGGCACGCGGTCGACGGCCGGGCACGCGGTCGAAGGCCAGACGTACTTTCAAAGGCGACCGCGCGCTGCTACATTACATCCTTAAGGCGGAACTCAGTTCTGCATAGTGGAATTGGATGGCATGAACAAACTGAGTTTCGAGGCACGGGACGGCGTTGCGGTCCTGAAGCTCGACAATCCGCCGGTCAACAGTCTTGGCCATGAATTGCGTGAGGCATTGGTGGCGGGCCTGGAGCGCGCGAATGCCGATCCCGCCATCAAAGCCATCGTGCTGATCGGTTCAGGGGCGGGCTTTTCCGGCGGCGCCGATATCCGCGAATTCGGCACACCCAAGGCGGCGGCCTATCCCGACCTGCGTACCGTGATCACCGAGATCGAAGGCAGCGTCAAGCCCGTCATCGCGGCCATCGGGGGAGTGTGCATGGGCGGCGGTCTCGAATTGGCGCTGGCATGCCACTACCGGGTCGGTGCACCGGGGGCGAGAATCGCGCTGCCCGAAGTCAAGTTGGGACTATTGCCGGGCGCCGGCGGAACTCAGCGGCTGCCGCGTCTACTCGGCGTTGAACCCGCACTCAATATGATTGCCTCGGGCGCGACGATCGCCTCGGAGAAACTTCGCGACACTCCTCTGTTCGATGCCTTCGCCGACGGCGACCTGTTGGAGAGCGCCTTGAAATTTGCGCGCCGGGCGAGTGCGGAAGGATTGGAGCGCAAGCGCGTGCGCGACCTGAAACTCGACGTGCCGAACGCGGAAGCCTTCTTCCAATTCGCGCGCAATACGGTCAAGGCCGTGGCGGGTCCCTATCCCGCGCCCCTGGCCTGCGTCGAGGCGGTCGCCGCGGCGGTCGAGAAGCCCTTCGACCTGGGCCTCAAACAGGAGCGGGATCTGTTCACGACGTTGATGCTCTCGCCCGAGTCGGCGGCCCTGCGTCATGTGTTTCAAGCCGAGCGCGCCGCCTCGCACATACTCGACGTGCCGGACGACACGCCGGTGAGACCCATCGCCAAGGTCGGCGTCATCGGCGCCGGGACCATGGGCGGCGGCATCACCATGAGCCTCATCAACGCGGGGCTGCCGGTGGTGCTGCTGGAGACCAAGCAGGACGCGCTCGACCGCGGACTCGCCAACATCCGCCGCAATTACCAAGGCGCGCTGCGCAAGGGCACTCTCAACGAGGACAGCCTCGCGCAGCGTCTGGCGCTCATCACCCCGACATTGGACTATGCCTTGCTGCGCGATGTCGACTTGAGTATCGAGGCCGTGTTCGAAAGCATGGAGGTCAAGCGCCAGGTCTTCGAGACATTGGACGGGATCGTACGGCAGGGCGCGATTCTCGCCTCCAACACCTCGGCGTTGAATCTCGATGAGATAGCGAACTTCACGCGGCGTCCGCAGGATGTGATCGGACTGCATTTTTTCAGTCCGGCCAATGTGATGCGTCTGCTCGAAGTGGTGCGCGGCGCCAAGACGGCGAAGGATGTGCTGGCAACCGCCATGCGCTTGTCCAAAACCATGGGCAAGATCGCGGTGGTGTCGGGC
>DASWEO010000126.1:0-8055 GCA_036394715.1 Steroidobacteraceae bacterium | reverse complement strand
TCTGCGTTCGGCCGAGCAGCGAAATACCGATGCGACCTCACGTCGCGACGCCGTCGAGCCGCGCTTTCTGTGCCAGGTTGTCGCTTCGCCAAAGGTATAGCGCGAGCAACGGGCGGCCGCGGGTACGCATGGCGTGCGGTTCTTCGCTGGCGTGATGGATCAATGCGCCCGGGGCTCGGTCCTGCCAGCCCGCGTCACCTTGCTGCCACGCTGCCGTGCCGCTCAGCGGCAGGTATATTTCCTCCGCTTCGTGGCGGTGGCGCGGATAATGCGTGGATGGGCCCAGGATCAGAAAGCCGCAGGCGATCCGCTCGCTCGCCAAGGCTCCGTTCCCGCCCCCCAAAATTTCGCTCCATCCATAGTTGTCGAGAAAGGCGCGGTCGAGATCTTTCGCCGTGTAAGTCTGGCGCCAGGCCAGCGACGGCGCGGCGCGATGCACCGCAGCCACCAGCTCGATGCCGAACGGCGCGGCGTCGCGGGCTATTTCCGGCAGCCACCGCAACACCGGCAAATGCGAGGCGGTGATGCGACGTTGCCGAGAGGTGCGCGGCCAATCCGCCAGAAAGGGAGCGAGCGCCGGCTCCTGCAGAGACTCCAGCAGCTTCCGGGTCTGCGCGGCGATGTTCACGGCGAGTCACGCTCTCCTCGGGCTTGGGCGTTCAATTATACTGACTCGCCGGTATTGCCGCAGTTCGGAGAGTTCGTGGCGCCCAAGTTTTCGTTGACTGAGGGAATGGGTTCCGCGAGCGGCGCCGGTACTCTGCGTTTGCAGCGCCCGCTGGCGGTGCGCTGCGGTGCCTTCGGCGACATGGTGCTGTTCACCGCGTTGATCCGTGTGCTGCACGCGCGGTTTCATTCTCCCGTGGACATCGTGACCTCGGGTCCCTGGAGTGAGCCGCTGCTGCGCGGACAACCGGGCGTGGGCGAGATAATGAGCCTGCGCAGCCGCAAGACTCCGTACTGGCTGAGCGCGGATCAGCGGCGCGTCGTGCGGCGCCTGCGGGAGCGCGGCGTGGGTCCGACATGGTTCTGCGACGCCGGCGATGCGGCGCGGCCCTTGCTGGCGCGCGCCGGAATTCCCGAGGAGCTCATCGTCGACGTAAGGGATCACTCACTCCTGCCCGGCGAGCATGCGACGGAGCAATGGCGGCGCCTCGCGCAAATCACGCCGGTTGCGGTCGCCGCGCCTTCCGACGCCGAACTCGCCGCGGTGACGCCGGGGTGTCATCTCGAAGTCAGCGAACGACAGCGCAGTGATCTTGAATCCTGGCTGCGCGCGCGCGGCATCTCAGCGGCTCCACCGATACTGATTCAAATCGGCAACAAGCGCACGATGCGGCGCGGCCTGCGCCGATTGGCTGTCAACAACAAGTACTGGCCGAACGAGAGCTGGGCCGAGGTATTGCGCCATGTGCGCGCGCGGCATCCGGATCGCGCGATCGTGCTGCTGGGCACGGGACCCGAATATGCGCTGAACCAGGAAGTCGCGGCGCTGGCGAATATTGCACGGCTGCACAACGCCGCCGATGATCTGCCCGTTCCGCGGCTCGTGGCGTTGTTGGAGCGCGCCGCCGGCCTGATTACCCTCGATTCGGGACCGGCGCATGCCGCGGCGGCGGTGGGCTGTCCGCTGGTGGTGTTGTTCGGCAAGGCGCTGCCGTCGCTGTATCGGCCGTGGGGCACGGCGGGAGCGGACGTGAAAGTCCTGTGCGGCCGGGTAGCGGGAGAGCCCGATATGCTGGGAATTGAACCGCGCAGCGTGATCGAGGCATGGTCGAGCTTGCAACTACGCGATCGAGACGCCTGACGCCGCCGCGCGCTATTGCACGGGCTGCGCCCGCAGCATGTCCTGAGTCACCAAGACGACGCCGCGCTTGGTCACGAAGAAGCGCTGCTGATCCAGCGCGCGGTCTTGCCCTATCTGTGTGCCGTCGGGAATCACGCAGTTCTCATCGAGAATGCAGCGCGTGATCCTGCAGCGGCGGCCGATGGTGACGCTCGGCAGCAGAACGGAATTCTCGATGATGCTGCTGTCCTCGATGCGCACGTCGTTCGACAGCAGCGACTCCTTCACATAGGCGCCCGAGATGATGCAGCCCCCGGCGACCATGGAGTTGACCGCCATCCCGCGCCGGCCTTCCTCGTCCAGCACGAATTTTGCGGGCGGTTGCTGGGCCTGGTATGTCCAAATAGGCCATTGATGATCGTAGATGTTGAGTTCCGGATTGAGCGAAACCAATTCCATGTTCGCTTCGTACAAAGCGTCGACGTTGCCCACGTCACGCCAGTAATTTTGCGCGCGGGTTTCGACGTCATGGAAGGGATAGGCAAACACGCGCAGGGGCTTGATGGCGGGAGGTATGATGTTCCTGCCGAAATCGTGATTGCTGGATTCATTGGCCGCGTCGTCGGTCAGCATTTTCTCCAGGCGGTCCATGCCGATGACGTAGATGCCCATGGACGCACGCGCGAGGTCGGGCTGGCCGATGATGGGATCCGGGTCGTTCGGCTTCTCGGCGAAATCGGTGACGCGATTGGTGTCGTCGGTGGTCAGGATGCCGAATTCATTGGCGCGTTCCAGCGGCACGTCCACGACACCCACGGTAATGTCCGCCTCGCATTGTTCGTGATAAGCGATCATCGGACCGTAGTCCATCTTGTAAATATGATCGCCCGCCAGAATCAGAACGTGAGTCGGGTGGTGCGACCGAATGAAGTCCAGATTCTGATAGACCGAATCGGCGGTGCCGCGATACCAGTGTGGGCCGATTTGCTGCTGCGCCGGAATCAGTTCCACGAATTCGCCGAGCTCGCCGCGCAGATAGCTCCAGCCGCGCTGGATGTGCTGAATCAACGACTGTGCCTTGTACTGAGTGAGCACGGCGATCTGCCGGATGCCGGAGTTGACGCAATTCGACAGTACGAAGTCGACGATCCTGAACTTGCCGCCGAATGGCGTCGCCGGCTTGCAGCGGTGCTGGGTGAGCCCTTTGAGGCGTTCGCCGCGCCCTCCCGCCATGACCACCGCCAGGGTGCCGCTCGTCAAACGGCTGACGTAGCGTCCGGTGTTAGTACGAGCAGCGTGTCGCATACCTATCCTGGCTTCACCGTGAGGAGTCCCGAATCAGCCCCCGCCGAAATACCAGCCTGCCACACTCGGCGAGTGCCTGCACCTTTTCTCGCGGCGGCGCCGATGCCTTTGCTAAACTCTAGATTATGTCGGCATTGAAGCTGTGTGTCTTGAGTTCGGAGATCTTGCCGTACGCGAAGACCGGCGGACTCGCCGATGTCACCGGAGCGCTGGTGCAGAATCTCCGGCTGCTGGGTCACCACGTGTACGCCTTCATGCCGCTGTACTCCGCCGTTCGGGCGGCGCACCCGGAGCTGCAGCCCGTCCTCGGCGGGCAGCAGATCCCAATGACCATCGGCACCACGGAATTCCGTTTCTCCCTGCAAACGGCCAGTTTCCCCGGCACGGACATCGCGATGTATTTCATCGATTGTCCCGCGCTGTACGACCGTGCCGGTTTCTATACCACCGATCCGGACGAACATCGGCGCTTTCTGCTGTTGACCCGCGCGACTCTCGAGAGCTGCCGGCGTCTGGGAATTGCGCCCGACATCTTCCATTGCAACGACTGGCATACGGCGTTCCTGCCGCTGTATCTAAAGACGCTCTATTCGTCGGACCCTGTGCTCGCCGCTGCGCGGTCGGTACTCACAATTCACAATATTGGATATCAGGGCATCTTCCCGAGCGCAGCGGCGGCCGATTTGGGATTGGACCGCGTCGATGCGTATCTGGACGCCGAGGATCTGGCCCACGGGGTCATCAATCCCTTGAAAACCGGCATAAAGTTCGCCGATCGGGTGACCACCGTGAGTCCGACGTACGCACGTGAAATCTGCGAGGGACCGCTCGGTATGGGGATGCAGGCAACGCTGCGGGCGCGTCCCGACCGAGTGGTCGGCATATTGAACGGAGTCGATTACCGTGATTGGGACCCGCGCCACGACCCGTATTTGACGGCGCATTTCGGGCCGCAAGACCTGCGCGGCAAGCAGACCAACAAGGAACTGCTGATCGCCGCCGTTCACCTCGACATGGCCGTCTCGCGGCCGCTGATCGGCATGGTGACTCGGCTGGCGGAGCAGAAAGGCATCGATCTCTTGTTCGACGCATTGCCGAGTCTGTTGCAGGAGCGCGATTTCAGCTTGCTGGTGTTGGGCAGCGGCGATCCTCCGTATGTAGCTTTTCTCGAGGGACTGGCGCGGCGTTTCCCGGGCCGCGTCTCGTTTCGCAACGGATACGATGAGTCGCTGGCTCACTTGATCGAGGCGGGCAGCGACATTTTCCTGATGCCGTCCCGCTATGAGCCCTGCGGGTTGAATCAAATGTACAGTCTGCGCTACGGCACCATTCCGGTGGTGCGCAAGACCGGCGGTCTTGCGGATTCCGTCCAGCATTTCGATCCCGGCACCGGCATGGGCACCGGATGCGTGTTCAATGACTACGATGCGCCTGCCGTGCGCTGGGCCATCGGAACCGCGCTCGATTGGTACAACGTCCCGAAGAGCTGGCAGCAGCTCATGCAGAACGCGATGGCGCAAGACTTTTCGTGGGCTCGCCAGATCGCCGAGTACGATTCGCTCTACCGGGAGCTGCGCGGGACTATTCGCGAACCATAGGGGGTCTCGAACTTTCTGCCGTCACTTGCCGACGAGCGGCACGGATCGGGAGCTCAGTTCGAGCAGCGCGTAGCGGCGGCCGTTGGGCAGTGCATAGCTCTTCGCCATGCGCAATCCTGCCGACTGCATCCAGGGCAGCTCCGGCTGGCCGTCCGGCCGCTGCGCCGAGGGGCCTCGCCTTGACCCGAACCTCAGCCGTTGGGCGATCGAACCGGCGCGGCCGGGCAGCAGCACGACGACGAGGCTTTGCGGCGCGGCGGCGGCATCGGCTCGGAGATGTTTGATGGAGGCGGCGTCGATCGGCCCGGGTATCAAGTCCACGGTGGTCCGCGCATACATGTCGATGATTGCCCGAGTCGTCTCATCGGGTGCGAATAGAATCAATGGCTTGCCCGCGGCGTCGTGCTCAATCGCACGAGCGATCGACGCAAGATCCTGCCAGGTATCGACCAAGGTGTACGCCTGCGATGCCGGCCCCACGAGTAAGGCGCAATACGCCAATAACAGCGACCACTGCGATTGCTGGACCTGGCCGCGCGCCGCCGCCCAGGCGCGCAGCGCGAGCGCCGCGGCCAGGCCCAAACCGGCTGCGGAAATAAGGATGAAGGCCGCGTGCGAATTCATCGTGTTCCAGGCGTCAGCGCCGGCCACGCCCAAAGCTGCAATGAATATCACGACCCCCAGCAACAGGAGGACAGAGGTCGCGCGCAGCGCGCGTATGTCCCATCGGTCCGGGTTTTTCGAGATTTCCCGCGTCCACCAGGCGAGCAGCAAGGCGATACCCGGCAGTGCCGGGGCGAAATAGATATTGCGGGCTGTCGCCGCCATCGAGAGGATGGCGAGCGAGGGCAGCGAGGCGGCGAGCGCGAAGCGCACAGGGCGATAGTCATCGAACGCGCTTTTGCGCTGCAGCCACGCGCGGCGCAGGGCGGCGATGACCAATAGGGTCCAAGGGGTCAGGTAGAGCGGCAGCTCGATCAAATACTTGCCCGGAGAATTTCGATGGGCGGCCGCGTATTGCAATTCATCCGGTGCGTCGATGCGCGTGAATCGGCCGACCAAATTGTTCCAGAAAAACACTTTCAAATGAGCAAGTCCGTCCGGGCCCGCGTACACGAACCAGATCCAGGTGAGAATCATCGCAGCCTGCAAGACCAATCCCAGGTGCAGCTCCCAACGGAGAAGTTCCCGCCAGCGTTTCTCCCAGACGGCGAGGGTAACCAGGGCCAACGCCGGGACCATCCAGGCGACGGCGCTCTTGCAGAGAAAACCCAACGCCAAGGCGGCATGCATCAAAAGGTAGCCGCGCAACCGCTCCCGGGTACATGTCGCATAAAAGCCCAGGTACGCACCCAAGAGCGCGGCTGAGTCGGCGGCGAGCAGAGGCGCATCGGTCGCGAGCCAGATGGAGGTCTGGTACGAGAGCAGGAAGGTGCTCATGGCGGCCGCGCCGACCAAGCCCGCGACTCGTCCCGCACTCCGGCGCGCCAGCAAGCCGGCGCTGAGCGCGGCGATCATTGCGTACAGCAGATTGGGCAGCCGCGCAGCCCAGGCTTCCGCACCGAAAAGCCGGATGGGAACGGCTGCCAGCCAGTACGTCAGCGGAGGCTTTTCGCAGAAGGCCTCGCCTGCCAACAGCGGCACCGCCTTCTCAGGCTGCCAGCTCATGCGCCAGGCGATGTCCGCTTCGCGCGGTTCATCGGGAGTCCAGTAGCCGCGCCCCAACATGCCGACGCACCAAATCAGAAGCAACGCTGCCGAGAGCCACGCGAGCGGAGGGCGGAACGGTCTCGACAACGCGGTATACTTCAAGGTCTACGAAGGAGAGAGCATGGCATTCGCTGACTATACTTCACACGGCGCCGTCGCCGTCATCACCCTGAAAAATCCATCGGTCAACGCCTTGAGTCAGGGGCTGCGTACCGCCATCGCCGACGGCGTAGAGCGGGCCGACGGCGATGCGTCGATTCGGGCGGTGGTGATAGTCGGGTCCGGCAGTGCATTTTGCGGCGGCGCCGATGTCGGCGAATTCGGATTGCCCGCCATGTCGGCGAGTCCTTCCTTGGCGGATTTGTTTGCGTTGATCGAGAGCTCGCCCAAACCGGTGGTCGCGGCGATCAACGGACTCGCGTTGGGCGGGGGACTGGAACTCGCCATGGCGTGTCATTACCGCGTCGCCTCCGTGGTGGCGCAGATCGGGCTGCCCGAGGTCAAGCTCGGTATTTTGCCGGGCGCGGGAGGTACGCAGCGGCTGCCGCGTCTGGTGGGGGTCGAACGGGCGCTCAACATGATCGTGAGCGGCAATCCCGTGAGCGCGCGCGAATTGGCCAAGACAGAGTTGCTCGACTCGACCGCCGAGGGCGATGTGCTGCCCGCCGCCGTCGCGTTTGCCGAGCGGGTCATCGCCGAGAAGCTGCCCCTGAAGAAGGCGCGCGATATCAAGATCAATTTTCCGAATGCCGAGGCGTTTTTGGACTTCGCGCGCGGCGCCGTCGCTCCGCTCGCCAAGAATTATCCGGCGCCGCTCAAGTGCATCGATGCGGTCGAGGCGGCGGTGCTCGAGCCCTTTGACGAGGGAATGAAAACCGAAGGCTCTCTGTTCATCGAATTGCTGAACACGCCGGAGTCGAAGGCTTTGCGGCACGCGTTTTTTGCGATGCGCGCCGCCGCCAAGATTCCCGATGTACCGAGCGGCACCTCATTGCGCGCGATCAAGTCGGTGGCCGTGATCGGCGCCGGCACCATGGGCGGCGGCATCGCGATGAATTTCGCCAATGCCGGCATCCCGGTCACGGTGCTGGAGACGACCCAGGCGGCGCTCGACAAGGGCCTCGCAACGGTAAAGAAGAACTACGAGAACACCCTGAAGAAGGGGCGGCTGACTCAGGACGAATTCGACAAGCGCATCAAACAGATCACCGGCACTCTGTCGTACGACGACATCAAGTCGGCCGACCTCGTCATCGAGGCCGTGTTCGAGGATATGCAGGTCAAGAAACAGGTGTTCGAGAAGCTGGACAAAGTCGCGAAGAGCGGGGCCATTCTCGCGTCGAATACCTCGACCTTGGATTTGAACGAGATCGCGGATTTCACGCAGCGCCCGCAAGATGTGATCGGTCTGCATTTTTTCAGTCCGGCGAATGTGAGCAAGCTGCTCGAGATCGTGCGCGGCGCCAAGAGCGCCAAGGATGTGGTCGCCACGAGCATGGCCGTGTCCAAGCAAATCAAGAAAGTCGGCGTCATCTCCGGCGTATGCGACGGATTCATCGGCAACCGGATGATGAACGCCTACTTCCGCCAGATGGAGCTGCTGCTGGATGCGGGCGCACTGCCTCAGCAAATCGACAAGGCGATGGAGAAATTCGG
>DASWEO010000125.1:0-7370 GCA_036394715.1 Steroidobacteraceae bacterium | reverse complement strand
GCGAAGCCCTCGAAGGTCGCCTGGTAGGTTGCGGTCGTCGCGACATCGGCCCCGGCGTTGAAGTAGTCGAGATGCACCGCGCGGATCAGGTCCGGCCGCTCGATCAGGCATTTTGCCGACCAGAGCGGATCCTCGAGGTCCGCACCGCGCCGTTCGAGTTCCGTCGCCAAGGCGCCGTCCAGAATCATCAAGGCACGCCGTGCAAGGAAACTGTCTATTGGGTCACGCATGATTGTTCGCGCCAGAGCCGATTTACGATCATACTCCGCCGGGCGTTCGCCCGCGGATTGGTAAGGGACAGCATCATGCTCACCGCTCAGACCATCAAGAATCAGCATTCCGATATTTTCACATTCCTGCATGGAGATCTGGAAATCGGGGCGAGCCATTGCCACGTTCCCGAAGAGGCCTTATTTGAAAGCTTGGTCTACGTGAGTGACGCAGCGCAGCTGGCGGAGGCACGGCTTCACAAGCCCGCGATTCTGATCGTTCCGGCGAAAATGAGCGGCTGCGTCGACGCGTCGGTGGATGCCGATAGCTGCTGCTTTTCGGTGCAAAGCATATCCATGGGCATGGCCGTGTTATTGAAATACTTCGACCGGAAGTGCTATCGATTCACTCAATGGGGCGAACGCCATCCGACCGCAGTGGTGCATGCGGATGCCACGATCGGCGAGCGGGTCTTCCTCGGGCCCTATTCAGTCATCGGGGCGCGTGCGAGCATCGGCGACGACTGCATGATCGGCGCTCACACGGTCGTCGAGAACGATGCCCGGATCGGCGACCGAACCGTCCTGCACCCGCATGTCTTCATCGGTGCCGGGTGCCGGGTCGGCGACGAGTGTGAGATACATCCGCATACCAGCATCGGCAGCGACGGCTTCGGCTACGCCGTGGATCCGGACGGCAGGCCGCGAAAAATCTCGCACCTCGGCAATGTGATAATCGGCAACGGGGTCGAAATCGGCAGCAACTGCGCCGTCGACCGCGCCACGCTCACGTCCACCTACATCCGCTCCGGCACCAAGCTGGACAATATCTGCCACATTGCGCACAACTGCGACCTGGGCGAGAACGGCTTCTTCACGGCCGGCTTCATGATGGGGGGATCCACGAAGATCGGCCGGCAATTCGTCACCGGCGGCAATTCCGTGGTGACCGCGCATATCACGCTGGGAGACAATGTAGTCCTGGCCGGCCGCTCCTCCGTCACCTGCGACGTGCCCGATGCCGGTTCGTACGGGGGGTACCCCCTGCAGCCGCTGAAGGAGGCCATGAAGACCATCGCCAGCATCAGGCACCTCAATGAAATCCGCAAGAATCTCAATCGCGTGATGAAGCATTTGCATCTCCTCGACAAGGCATCCGCCGACAGTCCCGACGCTTGAGACTCAAGTCCGACACGGTGGTCGTGCCGATCGCGGTGCTGATCGTCGCGATGATCTGCTTTCAACTCGGTGCGGTAGTCGCAAAGGGATTGTTTCCTGCGGTGGGCGCCGCCGGCGCGGTCGCGTTGCGGATGGCCCTGGCATCCCTGATGTTGCTGGCCGTCTGGCGTCCCTGGCGCCTGCGGCTGCGCCCCCACGAGGCGCGGGTGATCGTCGCCTACGGCCTGGCGATGGGCTTCATGAATTTCTTTTTCTATTTGTCGCTCAGCTCCATCCCACTCGGCATCGCGGTTGCGCTCGAATTCGCAGGTCCCTTGGCACTCGCGATGGCGGCATCGCGCCGCGCGGTCGATTTCCTATGGATCCTGATGGCGGCGCTGGGATTGCTCGCCTTGTTGCCGGTGGGATTGGAGTCCAAGTCCTTGGATCCGTCCGGTGTGGTATACGGGCTGGCTGCGGGCGTGTGTTGGGCCCTGTATATTTTCTTCGGCCGCAAGGCGGGAGCCGCGCACGGCGGCCAAACTACGGCGCTCGGCATGGTGGTTGGCGCGATCGTGATCGTGCCCATTGGGGCCGTCCAGGTCGGTGCGCAACTCTTCTCGCCGGCGATTTTGCCGGCTGCGCTCGGCGTGGCTCTGCTGTCGAGCGCGCTTCCCTATTCGCTCGAGATGTTGGCGATGCCGCGGCTGCCGACGCGAACCGTCGGCGTCCTCATGAGCTTGGACCCGGCGTTCGGCGCCCTGTCGGGTCTGTGTTTTCTCGGAGAGCACTTGAGCTGGATACAGTGGGCGGCGATCGCCAGCATCATGGCCGCGTCCGCGGGCAGCGCGGCAACCAGTCGAACCGCCACCCCTCAGCTGCTCCCCGAATAGGATGGAAATTTCAGATGTGCGCCGCCTAAGGGTTATATTGTGCGCACCAATCGACCTTCGGAGGAAGCGTGAGCTACGACTCCTATCATAAACGTAAAATCGGCAAGCACCTGCTCAAGCCCGAAACCCAGATGATGGGATACGGCTACGATCCGAGTCTTTCGGAGGGGTCGCTGAAGCCGCCGATCTTCTTGACCTCGACGTTCGTCTTCAAGACGGCACAGGACGGCAAGGATTTCTTCGACTTCACCTCGGGCCGGCGCGAGCCGGGCGCCGGTCAATCCTCCGGCCTCGTTTATTCGCGTTTCAACAATCCCAACCTCGAGGTGCTCGAGGATCGTCTGGCGTTGTGGGAAGAGGGCGAAACGGCGGCGGTGTTCTCGAGCGGCATGTCCGCAATTTCCACCGTGCTCTGGACGCATGTGCGGCCGGGCGATGTGATTCTGATGAGCCAGCCTCTGTACGGCGGCACGGAAACGCTCATCGAAAAAACCTTGCCCGCATTCGGGGTGAGCGCGGTCAGCTTTACTCTGGGCCACGACAAGAGCGCGGTCGCCGAAGCCGCCGAGCGCGCGTCCCAGCGGGCCGCCGAGACCGGCGGCAGAGTCTGTCTCATCATCGTGGAAACGCCGGCGAATCCGACCAATAGCCTGGTCGATCTTGCCCTGATGCGCGACACTTCGGTTCAGATCGGCGGGCGCCAGAGCGGCGGGCGGCCGCCCGTTGCGGTCGACAACACCTTTCTAGGGCCCGTGTTTCAGCGTCCGCTCGGCTTTGGCGCGGACCTGGTCATGTATTCGCTCACGAAATACGTGGGTGGACACTCGGATCTGGTCGCGGGCGGCGTCGTCGGCTCGCGCGAAGCCGTGGCTCCGGTGAAGAAATTGCGCGGCGCGCTCGGCACCCAGCTGGACCCGAACACCGCATGGATGATCATGCGTTCCATGGAGACGCTGACCTTGCGCATGCACAAGTCGGCGGAAAACGCCGCGCTGGTGGCGAAATTTCTGCGCAGCCATCCGAAGATCGAGAGTGTGAATTACCTCGGCTTTCTGGCGACGGATGACCCGCGGTACCCGGTTTTCCGCCGGCAATGCCAGAGCGCCGGCTCTACGTTCGGATTTGCGGTCAAGGGCGGCGAGGCGGAGGCATTTCGCCTGCTCGATGCGCTGCAGGTGATCAAGCTCGCCGTGAGTCTCGGCGGCACCGAGACCCTGATGTCGCACCCGGCGAGCACCACGCACTCCGGAGTATCCAAGCAGACTCGGGATCGGATCGGCATCACCGATGCGCTGATCCGTATTTCCGTCGGCATCGAAGATGCCGACGACCTCATTGCGGACCTGGCAGCGGCGCTCGATGCGATCTAAGGGATTGCGCGCGAGGGATAATCATGCGTCGAAGAGCTGCAGTGTCGGTTGCGGGCGTCCTATTGGGCGTGGGCGCCTCATACCAAGGCGCTCTGGCCGACACCGCGGAATTGTCCGCCATCGTAGTTACCGCCACGCGGGTGGCGGAGTCCAGTGTCGACTTGCCGGTGTCGGTCGATCGGGTCGATCGGCGCGCCATTGCCGACGGTCAGCTGCAAGTCAATCTCTCGGAAAGCTTGATCACGGTGCCGGGTGTGTCGGTGCAAAGCCGGCAAAACTACGCCCAGGATTTGCAGCTCTCGGTCCGCGGCTTCGGTGCGCGGTCGAGTTTTGGTGTCCGCGGCATTCGGCTCTATTCCGACGGTATTCCCGGCACCATGCCGGACGGTCAGGGCCAGTTTTCGCAATTCGACTTAGGATCGGCCGACCACATCGAAGTCCTGCGGGGACCGTTCTCGGCGCTGTACGGCAATTCATCGGGAGGAGTGATCGCCATCTTCACCGAAGACGCGAAGCCGGGTTATTTGCTCGACGGCAAGGCCGAGTACGGCACCTTCAACACTCAACGCTACGCCCTGAAGACCGAGGGAGACGATCGGGTGGTCAACTATGTGGTCGACGCCGCGCACTTTCAAACCGACGGCTACCGCTTTCACAGCGACGCCGAACGCGACAACTTCAATTCGAAGCTGCGGATCGCAACCGGTGAAGCGTCGACGCTGACGTTCGTCGCCAATGTGGTCGAGACGCCGAGCGTGCAGGATCCCCTCGGACTCACGCGTGCGCAGCTCGCGGCGGATCCGCGCCAGGCCGGCACCGGCGCGGTTCGATTCAATACGCGCAAGTCTCTCGAGCAGGAGCAGGTGGGCGCCGTGTACGACGGCAAATTGAGCGCCAACGACGACTTGTCGGCCATGCTCTACACGGGGCATCGCGCCACGACTCAGTTCCAGGCCATCCCCCAGGCGACGCAGCAGAATGCACCTCTGTATCCGGGCGGCGTCATCGATCTGGATAGGGCGTATTGGGGCGTGGATGCGCACGTGACGGACGCTCGCGATGTCGCGGGTCCCTTGCAGGTGGTCGCCGGCATCAACTACGACGATCTCGCGGAAGCTCGCAAGGGGTACCTCAACTATGTGGGCTCAAGGTTGGGTGTCGCGGGAGCGGTGCGCCGCGACCAGGCAAACCATGTCTACGACTTCGATCAATACCTACAGGCGCAGTGGGATCCCCACGCACGTTGGCGCGTGATCGCGGGTGTGCGCAACAACCTCGTGGAGGTGAGCTCGCACGGACACATCCCCGTGCTCGACGGCGCGGACAGCAGCGTGCGCTTCTCGGCGGTGAATCCGGTCGGCGGCGTCACGTTCCGCGCGAGTTCCGCGGTCAATCTTTATGGCTCATACGGCAAAGGCTTCGAGACCCCGACTCTGAACGATCTGGCCTATCGCTCGGTCGACGGCAGCCTTGCGGGGCTGAACTTCGGGTTGAAACCGGCGCGCAGCGATAACTACGAAGCCGGCGTCAAGGCGGGGAGCGATCATGTGCGGGCCAACCTTGCCGCGTTCTATATCAAAACCGTGGACGAACTGGCCGTGCTGCAGAACTCCGGCGGCCGGACGGTATCTCAAAACATCGGCGAGACCAATCGCCGCGGCATGGAGCTGGCCGTCGATGCGAACTGGACCGGCGGGTTCAGCGGCCGGCTCGCCTACACCTACATTCGCGCGGTCGTGGGACAGGCCTACGCCACCTGCATCGCGGCTCCGTGCAATCCACTCGCGCACCCGGGAGGTCCCTTGCCCGCGAACTACAAGACGGTGAATGCGGGAAGCCACCTGCCGGCGGTGCCGATGAATTCCTTGTACGCGGGCCTCACGTGGAGCTACGCGCCCTTGGGTTTTTCAACCACGCTGGAGACGCAAGGCCGAGCGCGCATTTATGTCGATGATCGGAATTCCGATGCCGCCGCGGGCTTCTGGGTCGCGAATCTGCGGGCCGGGTTCGAGCAAGAAACGAGCCACTGGCGGTTCAGCGAATTCGCCCGCCTTGATAATCTTGCCGATCGAGCCTATGTGGGTTCTGTGATCGTCAATGAAACCAATTCCAGGTTTTTTGAGCCGGCGCCGGGCCGGACGGCGTACATTATGGTCAATGCGGCATTGCGAAATTGAGCAGGTTCACGTAGTGGTTCTGCTGCATCAAAACAATGAATGCTGTGCACCAAACAGCTTGAACCGCGTTGTACAGGGTAGGTCTTATTTTATGCGTTCTAAATGGCCGTGCAGGGGCGCGACCGGCAACCGAAGGTGAGAGTCATGAGTACTAGGGCCAAGGGCATTCTTCTGGCAACCGGCATTTTGGCGTCGATACTGATCGGCGCCGCGCCCGCCCTCGCGCAACATGGCGGCGGTGGCGGTCACGGTGGGGGTGGCGGCGGCGGTCACGCCTCGGGCGGAGGCGGCGGTCGCGCCTCGGGCGGAGGCGGGGGTCACTACTCGGGCGGAGGCGGCGGTCGCGCCTCGGGCGGAGGCGGGGGTCACTACTCTGGCGGAGGTCACTTCGGCGGCGGCGGTCCTCATTATACCGGGGTGAGTCACTATGCCGGCGGTGCAGGCTATTCCCACGGCTACGGCGGGGGATACCATGGTTCGGCCTACACAGGCTACCGAGGCGGCTACGGGGGCGCGTACGGGCATTCCGGCGCCTATTACGGGCATTCCGGCTACTACGGCGGGCGTGGGTACTCCACCGGCGCCTACTGGCGGGGCGGATATTGGCACGGCGGTTTCTGGCCGCGGTGCTACTACGGAGTAGGATTCTCCTGGTTCCTGCCGGTGCTGCCGCTGGCCTACGCGACCTATTGGTGGAGCGGCGTCCCGTACTACTACGCCAATGACGTGTACTACACCTACAACCCGGACTACGAAGGCTATGTGGCGACGGACCCGCCTCCCGTGACGGAGTCGGCCGCCCCAGCCGACGGCGCGGGGCCGGCCGCCGGCGCGCCGCCCAGCGACGGCGGGGCCGCCGGGGGTCAGATTTTCATGTACCCGAAGAACGGCCAGAGCGCCGAGCAGCAGGCCACCGACAAGGCCGAGTGCCAGCAATGGGCGCAGCAGCAGGCAGGGCAGGTGGCGCAAAACGGGTCGGATTATCAGCGCGCGATGACGGCGTGTGTCGAGGGGCGGGGGTATAGCGCGAGGTAGCTTTCGGTCACTTGGTTAAAAAGCCGCGCAACGCGCAGCTTTTTTTGGTGATGCACCCGACAGGGCGCACTTCACAAGGTACGCGAACTCACTTCCAACAATCCGTGCTGGCGTTGAGGTCGGTAGGACTGGTGGCAGTCTGCGCCCCAGTTGAGGTGACGGTGAATGATTGGCATTGAAGGTCATTCAATTGATCACCGACCGGTGTGGCAACAATTTGGTACGTCGCGGGTGCCGGCGGCGCAGCAGCCACATTGATTGTGACCGTATAGTAGCCGCTGCCTACCGGATAGTTCGTCATCGTCGCCGGCGGCGTCTTGTAGCCCAGGTTGGCGGGATCGTTGGTATAGCCGACGGTGGAGTTGGTGTTGAAATAGCGCTCTTCTCGGCCAGCCAGATCGAGCAGTGCGGTCTTCGCCTCGGTGCGACGCGACTTACGGATCTGAGCGTTGTAGGCCGGTATGGCAATCGACGCCAGGATGGACATGATCACCACCGTGACCATGAGCTCGATCAAGGAAAATCCGC
>DASWEO010000124.1:0-4165 GCA_036394715.1 Steroidobacteraceae bacterium | reverse complement strand
ATGACATCGGCGCACTGGCCAGAACCGCACTGCAAAAAATGGGATCCGTCTCGATTGCGGTCAACGCCACGGGCTGGGGTTTGCTCAAGCCTTTTTTGGAAACCACGTCCGAAGAGCTTCGGCAGATGACCGCCCTGCAATACATCGGACCATTCCAGTTTTGCCAAGAGATGATCAAGGTGATGACTCACGGGGGTTCGATCATCCAGATCAGTTCAGCGACCGCCACCATCATGCTCAACGATCACGCAGCCTATATGGGCGCCAAGGCCGGCGCCGATCACGTCATTCGATGCGTCGCCAACGAGTTCGGCAAACGGGGCATCCGCGCCAATTCGATCTCCCCGGGCCTCACCGAAACGCCCATGACGGCCGACGCAAAGCAGGTGCCGGGGCTATTCGAGTGTTTCCGGGAGCGCTACCCACTGGGCCGGATCGGCACGAGCGAGGACGTCGCGGCCGCAGCCGTTTGGCTTGCCAGCGACGAATGCTATATGACGGGCGAAAACCTGCAGGTTAACGGCGGGCTCACGCTGCGCCGCAATCCGACCGGCGATGAAATCGCCGCGGCCGTTGCCAAGGCCGGCGCCGGGCGCTGACGCTCTCTTCAGCGCCGACGTCAGCGCAGCGTCGGCGCAGACGTTGACCGTCAAGCGGGCTGCGCCCGCCGTCGAGGCTGGCTGCCTTCAAAAACGGGCTGAGGCCTGCAGTTGAACCGTCCGCGGTAGCGCACCGAAGCCCGCCTGATCCGCCGGGATACCGGCCGCCGTTCCCGTGCCGCTGCCGGTCGACGGCCCGTCGACCACGCCCGTCACGTAAAAGCGGTTCGTCAAGTTCTTGCCGACCACCGCAAACTCATACCGGTCACTGTTCGTAAACAGCCTGATTCCCGCATCGATACTCACGTAACTGCCCATGCGGGCGAGCGGATTGTTGAAGCTCGATGCATTGTAGCTGCCGTTGTATCGTGCGTTGGCCATCCAATCCATGTGGACCCCGCTGCCTCCGATGGGCATGGAATAGCGGCCTCCGAGGGTCCCGGTGACTTTTGGCGACATGCCGAGCTGGACGCCGCTCAGGTTCTGAAAAGGCAATGTGGCCGTTGGAATGTTGCATCCTTGTGCAGGCGTCTGCCCTGCATAGCAAGGGCCGATGAAGGTCGTGTATTTCGCGTCGTCATAATTGATCACGCTTTGCAGAGTCAGGCCGTGCACCGCTTCGGGAGCGTATTCGACGTCGAGCTCGGCACCTTTCGTGCGCGCTTCGGCCGACACGGTCTGGAATGCAAAGATCGGCGAGTTGAAGAAGTCGACCTGCAGATCCAGATACTTGTAGTCGAACAACGTGACGTTGACACGCAGCTGCTTGTCGAGAAGTGTGGTCTTCGCGCCCAGCTCGAAGCCGCGGGCCTTCTCCGGCGCAAACGTCATGTAAGTCGCCGGGTTCGCCGCAATCGCAGCGCTGTTGATGCCGCTGTTGTCAAAGCCGCCCGACTTGTATCCGGTCTTGTAGGCACCGTAAAACATGATGTCCGCCGCCGGCTTCCACGTCAGGGTCGCTTCCGGCGACACGTTGTTGAATACCTGATTCGCGTTGACGATGCCGAGCGGCGCGGTCGTCGGCCTGAAAATACCGGTTACCGCCGCGTTGTTGTAGTACTGGCCGAAAACGCTGTCCTTCGTCTCGTGGGTATACCGAGCGCCCGCCGTGGCCTCGACCGTCGGCGTGATCGCCCAGATCAATTGGCCGAATACCGCATAGGTCTTGCCGGTGGTGGTCGATGCCTTGGTCGTTGCCATGTACTGGTCTTGGGGCGCGGCCGAGGAATCGGACAGCCCGGCGAATACGATCCATTGATTGAAATCACGCTTGGTCTTCTGCGCGAGGCCGCCCAGCATGAAATTGAGCGGCGAATGAAATGTGCTCAGCGCGCGAAACTCCTCCGACAGCGCGTACCACGGTGAATGCTCGGTCGCCCACGTACTGCTGCTGGTCGATTGGAAATTGCAATCGCACGCCCATGACTCGTTGTACCGGTTGTAGTTCGTCACCGACGTCAGCGTGAAGTCATCGGCCTTGTAGTTCAGATTCCCGGTCGCCGCATACGATTGGTAGCGGTTGTACAGCGCCCCGTCGGACGCCGCATAGGGCATATTTTGCGCAATGTCCGCCGGGAAATTATTTTGGTGCGTCACGAAATCATGGATGCAGGCATAGCTCGGCGGGCCGAGCGAAGTATGGCCGCCCGGACAGTTGAAGAGCACGTAGTTCCAGGACGAGTTGTTGACATAGTTATAGTCGGTCGACAGCTTCACCGTACCGGTCAACTGATCGTTCGGCGTCCACTTCAGCGTGACTCGGGCGAGAAATTCGCGCTCCCCCGGGGATTCCGAGGCCGCCGGAGCGGCCACGTGAGGCGTGGCGGCAAAGCCCTTGCTGATATCGAGGGTCGTATACGTCACGTCTTGCGCCTCGTTACGGTAGTAGCCGCCCTCCATCACGGAGCCGCGCACCGCCACGCGAAGTCCGAGCGTGTCGGACAGCGGTCCCGATGCGATCGCCTCGACTTGGGTCTGCTGCGACTCGATTTCATAGGCGGCTCTGGCCACGAACTCTTTATCGTGGGTGGGATCCGCCGAAGTCAGCGAAACCACGCCGGCGGTGGCGTTTTTGCCGAAGAACAGGGCCTGAGGGCCTTTCAAGATCTCGAGCTGACTCAGGTCGAAGAATCCCTCCTCGATGATGCGGCCTTGACCGTAGTAAACACCATCCACGACCACGGCGACCGATTGTTCGATGCCGATCGACGTCGACGAGGAGCCGATGCCGCGCAGAGTGAGCTGGGCGCCGGAACCGTTGGATGCCCGGCCAACCGAAAAATCCGGCGTCACGGCCGCGACTTTCTCCAGGCTGGTCAGATCTTCCCGCCGGACCGTGTCGCCGCTGATTGCCGTGACGTCGACCGGCACGTCCTGCGCACTCTCCGTGCGTTTGCGTGCGGTCACCACGATGTCCTCGAGTCCCCCTTGATACGCGGGTTCCGTCTCTGCGGCGCCCTCTGCCCGCGCGATCCGAGTCGGTGTTACAGAGCCAACCAGTGCTGCCAATGCGCAACCCACCGCTATCAGCGTGCGTTGCCGGAGTTCGTGTTTCATCCGTGCCTGCCCCTTGTCCAAAAGCGTGCGATCGCCGAGTTATTGTCGAACCCGTATGGTGCGGCGGCGCAGCCCGGGTCTGGTCGCATGATGGCGCGTCACGGCACTCGCCGTGACCTGCGAGAAGTGACAGGTGAATTGCGATGAGCCGACCGCGAGGCTCGGCGCTGAATCCGCGCTAGTCCGCGCCGAACACCAGCATGAGATTGCCCGGCATGCGGCCGGCGAAGCCGTAGCCGGATTCGGCGATGACCGTGCCGTGATACGCGATCAAGCCGGCGCCTCCGCCCATCGACCCGCCGCGGGCCGTACCGCCGCTGACGGTTTCCGTATCCTGCATGGTGTCGTATTGCCATAACACCTTGCCGGAATCCGCGCCATAGAACCGCAGCCAGCCATCGCTCGCGCCGCTCAGAACCAGATCGTCCGCCACCGTCACCGGCGCCGCGATGCCCGGCGCGCACAATGGGCCGCGATTTTCGCAGACGCTGTCGCCGGTCGGCGCCTTCCAACGATACTGGCCGGTGCGCAAATCGAGTGCGTACAGGCCAGGCTTCGCCGATTCATCATATTGACGGCCATCGGGCGCATCGTTGATCGGTACGAATACCGTATCGCCCCGTGTCGCCATGCCGAAATAAATGCCGGCGACAATTCCGCCGCGGCCAACCTTGGTCTTCCACACCAAGCGGCCGTTGTCGGGATCAAGCGCGTATACCCAGCCGGATTTGGCACCAGCAAGGACGAATTGGCGTCCATCGCTTGCCGTGGCAAGGATCGTCGCCGCGCCGAAATCATAGTCTGGACCGCTCTGCGTCGGGCAGGCCGTGACGCCGGACATCAGGCAACCGGCATTCCACGCATCATGTGTCCTCGCCTGGTAGGACCACTTGATCTTGCCGCTCGACAGATCCATGGCCACGACGGAATCGCTGAGGCTGGTCGCCGGCGAGGAATAGTTGTCGCCCGTGGCGATGTACAGCAGGCCGCGTTTGGCGTCTATCGAGGGC
>DASWEO010000123.1:0-7155 GCA_036394715.1 Steroidobacteraceae bacterium | reverse complement strand
ATGATGGACTGGACCGACTGCCACTGCCGGTACGTGCACCGCCTGTTCGCGCCGCATGCCGTGTTGTACACGGAGATGATCGTGTCGACCGCGCTGGTGCGCGGCGACGCGCGCCGCCTCCTCGAGCACCATCCGGCCGAGCACCCGCTAGCGCTGCAGTTGGGGGGCTGCGATCCCAAAGAGCTCGCGGTGGCGGCTCGCATCGGCGCGGCCGCGGGCTTCGCGGAGATCAATCTCAACGTGGGCTGTCCCAGCGACCGGGTGAAGAACGGCTCGTTCGGCGCGTGCCTCATGCTGAAGCCTAAGTTGGTGGCCGATTGCGTCCGGGCCTTGCGGGACGCGTGCGCCTTGCCGGTGACCGTCAAATGCCGCATCGGCATCGACGATCGCGACGATTATGCGTTCTTCGCGGCCTTCGTCGAGGCGGTCGCAGGCGTCGGAATCGATGCGCTCATCGTGCACGCCCGTGCGGCGATACTGGGCGGCCTGTCGCCCAAGGAGAATCGTGAGATTCCGCCGCTCAAGTACGACTACGTGCACAGGCTGAAACAGGAGCGGCCGGCGCTCATCGTGATATTGAACGGCGGGTTGTCCCAGGCGGCGGAGGTCCGTAATCATGTCGCGGCAGGGCTCGATGGCGTGATGCTGGGCCGTGCGGTCTATCATCGGCCGGCTCTACTCGCCGAGCTGGAACAGGCCCTGATCGATCCCAAGTGGCGCGTGCCGGAGCCCCAGGAGATCGTCGAGCGCGTCGTTGCCTATGCGAAGGTCTGCGCGCGGCGGGGCATACGCCTGCACTCGATCACGCGGCATATGCACGGCTTGATGGCAGGGCGAGAGGGCGCGCGCGCCTGGCGGCGGTTCCTTTCCGAGGTCGCGGCGCGCCCGGAGGCGGTGCCCGAAACGCTCTATTCGGCGCTTCCGATACTGAAACAGGGGATTGCCGCATAAACGGCTGAGGCGGCCCAAGCCTACGTTAAGTATAATCGACGGGTAATGGACAAAGAAATAGAACTCGCCATCGTATTCGCCGATGTGGTCGGCAGCACCAAGCTGTACGAACTGCTGGGCGATGCACGCGCGCGCGACATGGTCGGTATCTGCATCGACGTGATGCGGGCGGCGACGGATCAGAATCATGGGACGGTGATCAAAACGATGGGGGACGAGGTCATGGCGACCTTCCCGACCGCCGACGATGCGCTCAATGCCGCCGCGCAGATGCAGAAGCAAATCGTCCTCCACCCCCAGCTCAAAGTGGACGAGCAGACCGTTGCCATCCGCATCGGCTGCAACTTCGGCCCGGTGGTGCTGGAGAACCGCGATATCTTCGGCTCCGCCGTCCACACGGCGAACCGCATGACCAGCCAGGCCAAGGCGGGCCAGATCATCACCACGGCGACCATGGTCGAGCGCTTGTCGAGCGACTGGCGCGCCTCGGTGCGCCAAATCGACATTGCCACACTGAAAGGACGCAGCAGCGAAGTGGCGTTGTTCGAGGTGCTATGGCAGACCGAGGACATTACCAGCATGGTGCCCTCGATCGCCATTACCTCGCGCGAGCGTGAACGCGCGAATAAAACTCAACGGCTGCGCCTGCGGTATCAGGGCCAGGAAGTCGTCGTGGACGACGGCCGTGCCAATATCACCATCGGCCGCGCCGAGGAAAACGATCTGGTCGTGAAAGGCAATCTGATTTCGCGCCTGCATGCCCGCGTGGAGATCAACCGCAATAAATTCATGCTGATCGATCAGAGCACGAACGGCACATTCGTGCTCGGCAAGGACGGCGAGGAAGCGTTCGTGCGCCGCGATTCCATGCAGATTCGCGGCGAGGGGCTGATCGGTCTCGGCAAAGCGCCGGACAGCAATTCCTCCCAGGTGATTCGCTACACCTGCGAGGAGTGAACCCGCTCCAGCGCGCTCTCGAGTTCCGCCTTGAGGGACTGCGGCACCCGGTCGCCGAATTCGCCGAAATACTTGTCGATACCGGCAAATTCCTCCCGCCACAATTTGGGGTCCACGGTCAGCAGCTCATCGAGTGCTCCCGGCGCAATGTCGAGGCCCTGAAGATCCAGGTCGGCGGAGTTGGGAAGATGGCCGATCGCCGTGTCGCGCGCCTTGGCGGTGCCCTTGCATCGTTCAATGATCCAACGCAACACGCGCAGGTTTTCGCCGAACCCCGGCCATAGAAACTTGCCGGCGTCGTTCTGGCGGAACCAATTGACGTGGAAAATCTGCGGCGGCGATTTGAGCCTGGCGCCGACATCGATCCAATGCGACCAATAGTCGCCGAAGTTGTAGCCGGCGAAGGGTTTCATCGCCATGGGGTCGCGGCGCACGACGCCGACCGCGTCCGTGGCGGCGGCCGTGGTCTCGGAGGCAACTCCGGCGCCCACGAGAACTCCGTGCAGCCAATTGCGCGCTTGATACACGAGCGGCGCCAGCGCGCGGCGCCGGCCGCCGAATACGATGGCGGATATGGGCACGCCGCCGGGAGCGTCGGCCAGCTTCGAATAACTGGGATTCTGCTTGGCGGCCACGGTGAACCGGGAATTCGGGTGGGCCGCGGGTCCATTCGCCGGATCGTACGGCCGTCCCTGCCAGTCGGCGACCGGCTTGCCCTCGGGCAATCCTTCCCACCAGGGTTGATTGTCTGCGGTGAGGGCGACGTTGGTGAAAATGGTGTCGCGGTGGATCATGTCGAAGGCATTGCGATTCGTTTTGGCGTTGGTGCCCGGCACGACGCCGAAGTATCCCGATTCGGGGTTGATGGCATAGAGGCGGCCGTCCTTGCCCGGGTGCATCCAGGCGATATCGTCGCCCAGCGTCCACACTTTCCAGCCCTTGTAGCCGGCGGGCGGAATCAGCATGGCCAGGTTGGTCTTGCCGCAGGCGGAGGGGAACGCGCAGGCCAGGTAGTGGATTTCGCCCTGCGGGTTCTCGATGCCGACGATGAGCATATGCTCAGCCAGCCAGCCTTCCGTGCGCGCCTGCCAGCTCGCGATGCGCAGGGCGTGACATTTCTTGCCGAGCAGCGCATTGCCGCCATAACCCGATCCGAAGCTCTTGATCGAGAGTTCCTCGGGGAAGTGCATGATGAAGCGGCGCTTGGGATCAAGCTCCCCGGTGGAATGCAGTCCCTTCACGAACGTGCCGTCATCCGTGATGCGCTCGAGCGCCGCGCGGCCCATGCGCGTCATCAGCTGCATATTGAGGACCACATATGCGCTGTCGGTGATTTCGACGCCGCATCGGGAAAGGGGCGAGTCGATCGGTCCCATGCAATAAGGGACTACGTACAGAGTGCGGCCCTTCATACAGCCGGCAAACAGGCCGTCCATCTGGGCGTGGGCTTGTGCGGGTGCAATCCAATTATTGTTCGGGCCGGCATCTTCTTTATTCCGCGTGCAGACAAAGGTCAGGTGTTCGACGCGCGCCACGTCCGACGGATGGGAGCGGGACAAAACGCAGCCGGGATAGCTCTGTGAATCGAGCGGCAGCAGCTCCTTGGAGGCCACCAATTCGCGCTCCAGCGCCTGAAACTCGGCATCGCTCCCATCGCACCAATAGATGCGACCGGGCTGGGTAAGCTTCGCGACGCTGTCCACCCAGGCGGAGACTTCTCGGTTCATCGACTCAAGTGAGGTGACATGCTGGGGAGCGGTAGCCATGGGGAGGGTCCTTCAGGCAAGCGTTATTAGTGTTAGAAGGATGACAGATGCCTGGGTTCACCGCCAAGTCCAATGCTTTATGATGCGACAGCGCTATCCGGATCGAGGGGTGTGCTACATGCCTTCGGTCTTTCCGATAAGTAATTGATTATGAATGCTTTACAATGCTCGACGAGCATGAACACATACGCCTCGTTCTCGAGCCTTTCCGGTGCTGCCGCCGCCCTATGGCTGGCGGCTTTTGCCTTGGGCCAAGTCCCGGGCGATACGCTCGCGATACGCTCGATTGCCGAGGTCGAATTCCGATCACGCGTGGCCGGCCGGGAGGTCGTCAAGCTGATTCCGGCGGACCGGGTGGTGCCCGGGGATCGGGTGATCTACACGCTCGAAGTGCGTAATACCGGTGCCACGGCCGTGGATACACCCATCGTGACCCACCCCGTTCCCGAGCACATGCGGTATGTCGCGGATTCGGCGGTGGGCCCGGGCGCCGAGGTGAGCTATTCGGTCGACGGCGGACACAGCTTCGGACGCGCCGAGAATCTCCAGGTGCTTGGGGTCGACGGCCGGCCGCGCGCCGCCGTCGCCGCGGATTACACCGACATCCGCTGGCAATTCAAGAACAGCCTGAAGGCCAATTCGGTGGCGTTCGTGCGATTTCGTGCGCTGGTCAAATAGTCGGCCTCGGAACGTCGTAGGCTTGGGCCTTGGGCGTGGGCCCTAGTGGAAGTGGCGGCAAAGAACGAAGTGGCGGCGAATGAACAGCGACTATAGCGACGTCTTCAACCCTGAGGGGCCCCTGGCGCGCGCGTTGCCGGGCTACGCGCATCGCCCCGAGCAGGCCGCGATGGCGAAGGCCGTCGGTCTCTCGCTGGCGCGTCTCGAGCCCTTGATCGTGGAAGCCGGCACCGGCACGGGCAAGACCTTCGCCTACCTGGTTCCGGCACTGCTGTCGGGGCGCAGCGTGATCATCTCCACCGGCACGCGCACGCTGCAGGATCAGCTGTTTCACCGCGATGTTCCTCTTCTCGCGAAAGCACTGGGCTTGCCGGTGAAGATCGCCCTGCTCAAAGGCCGCGCCAACTATCTCTGCCGGCATCGGTTGGAGCTCGCGACCCAGCAGGGATCGCTGCTAGGGGACGAGCGCGGGATCACCCGCATCCTTGCGCGCGTTTCGCGATGGGCCGCGACCACCAAAGCCGGTGATCTCTCGGAACTCACGGATTTGCCGGAACAGTCTGCGGCGTGGCCGCAGATTACCTCGACGCGCGAGAATTGCTTGGGAACAGAGTGTCCCCAATTCTCGCGCTGCCACGTGTTCGAAGCTCGGCGCAAGGCCCAGGCAGCCGACATCGTCGTCGTGAATCACCACTTGTTGCTCGCGGATCTTGCGCTGAAGGACGAGGGCTTCGGCGATCTGCTGCCGGGTGCGGAAGCCGTGATCCTGGACGAGGCGCATCAGGTCCCGGACATTGCGGCGCAGTTTTTCGGCCAGACCTGGTCGGCCCGCCAGGTGCAGCTGCTGATGCGCGACATCACGGCAGAGACGGCCGCTGCCGGCGTGCGGGATCCGGCCATCGCCGCCGCCGTCGTCTCCGTGGATGCCCGGCTCGAGGAACTGCGCGGCGCGTTGCATCGCGGGCAGGGGCGCTATGAATGGGCAAGCTTGCCCGATTCATTTCTGGATGTGCTGCCCGGGCTCGAGACCGCCCTCAGCGACATGGCCACGCAGCTCGAGGGTCTCGGCGCGGGCGCCGGCACCGCGACCTGCGCGCGGCGCAGCGGAACCCTCGCGAATTCCCTAGCCGCCTTGCGCGAGCTCTCCGACGACACGGGGCTGCGCTGGGTCGACGCCAACCCCAGCGGCCTGCTCCTGCAGTACACGCCCTTCGAGATTGCGGAGCGGCTGCGGGAATACGTGGAGTCGCGGCCCTGCGCCTGGGTATTTACTTCGGCGACATTGGCCATCGGCGAGGATTTCTCGCATTTTGCGGGGAGAATCGGTCTGCCGGAAGCGCGCACGGTGCGCATCGATAGCCCGTTCGACTATGCCATCCAAGCGCGCATCTTTCTGCCGCCGAACATGCCGCAGCCGCAGGATCCGGCGTTCTCCGCCAAATTCATCGATGCCTGCGCACCCTTGCTCGAGGCGAGCGGCGGCCGCGCGTTCCTGCTCTACACCAGCTATCGCGGCTTGGCGGAAGGCGTTCGGGCGCTCAAGGAGCGCTTCCCGAATCCGCCGTTTCCGGTGCTGGTGCAGGGTGAGGCGCCGCGCGAAGCGCTGCTGAATCGGTTTCGCGAGCTTGGGTCTGCAGTGCTGCTGGCCACGGGCAGCTTCTGGGAAGGCGTGGACGTGAAGGGCGAGGCTCTGTCCATCGTCGCGATCGACAAGCTGCCCTTTGCCTCGCCCGACGACCCGCTGCTCAAGGCGCGCCTGGAAGGCATTCGGCGCCGCGGCGGCAACCCCTTCTTCGAATATCAATTGCCGCAGGCGGTGCTGGCGCTGAAACAAGGAGTGGGTCGCTTGATTCGCGACTGCGACGATTTCGGCGTGATCGTCATCGGCGACCCGCGGCTCAAGACGAAGGCCTATGGGCGGGTGTTTCTCGAGGCGCTGCCGCCGAGTCCGGTCATTGCCGAGAGCAAAGTGGGCGCCGTGTTTCTGGCCGAACGACTGGCGAAGCTGCATCCGGCAATGGCGCTCGCGGCGCGGGCCACTTAAGCCATGCGTGTACTAGCTCTCGATACGGCGACCGAGGCGTGTTCGGTGGCTCTGCTCAGCGGCGATGAGTGCATCTCGCGGTCTGCCGAAGGCGGGCGGTCGCACGCGCAGCAGGTTCTCGAGATGGTCGAGGCGGTGCTGGCGGAGGCTGAAGGTTCCCTGTCCATGCTCGACGGCATCGCCGCCAGCATCGGTCCCGGCGCGTTCACCGGTGTGCGAATCAGCGTGGCGGTGGCTCAGGGTCTGGCCTTCGGCGCCGGTCTTCGCGTCGTACCGGTCAGCACGCTCGAGGCATTGGCGCTGCAAACCGTTCAAAGCGGCGGAAGGCTGGCCCTGGCCTGTCTCGATGCGCGCATGGGCGAGGTCTATTGGGGATGCTTCGCCGCGGACCTCGCGCGCGGCCTGATCGCAAGCTGCCCGGCTTCAGTCGGGCCGCCCGAGAGTGTGGTGTTGCCCGCGCCGGGCGCCTATCGAGGCATCGGCCGGGGCTTTGGCGCCTATCCCGCGCTCGCCGCACTGCCCGGTCTTAAGCTCGATCCCAAGGACACCACGGCACTGCCGAATGCGCGTGAATTCGCTCGGCTGGGCGCTTTGCGCTTGCAGCGGGGGGAGGGCATGGACCCGGCCGACTTAAGCCCCCTGTACCTGCGCGATAAAGTAGCGCTCACCGAAGCGGAACGCCGCCAACTGAAGGCTTGAGTAGGCTATGTCATCGAACTGTCACGGGCGGTGGCTGTAATAGTGGGCTAACGGATTCAA
>DASWEO010000122.1:0-2587 GCA_036394715.1 Steroidobacteraceae bacterium | reverse complement strand
TTCACTCATGGCTGATAATTGATGGCAGAACGCAGGCGCAATGTCCGCCACGAATAGTTCACGACGATATTCAGATCGATCAGGGCCACCAGCGCCTGAACTTGGTATCCCGCACGCAGGCACAGATCGGCGGCCGCCGTCATCGTACCGCCGGTCGCGAGCACATCATCGATCAACATCAAGCGCCCCTGGCCACGCTGCATTTCCAAGACGCCGGTTCCATACTCCAATGCGTAGGCCATATCGACCACGGGCGGCGGCAGCTTCCCCTGTTTGCGGACCAGCACAAATCCCTTGCCGCGGCGTATCGCAAGGGCGGCGCCCAGGATGAAGCCGCGCGACTCGATTCCCGCCAGGGCATCGATCTCGCTCCACTCCGCATCGGTCAACAGGGCATCCAAGGCACGTATGGCGGCGTCGAAGTGATCGCGCAACAGCGGTGAAATATCGCGGAATAAGATACCGGGGCGCGGGAAATCAGGTACGTCGGCAATCGCCTGCTTCAACTCGAACATGGTCACCTTCAATTCAGCGTAAGTTCCGTTTCATCGCACCGCAGTTTACCGTGACTCGGCATTTTATGCCGACCGCACTGATCGCCCTGGCCCGCGTCTAAACCACCCAGTGGTAGCGTCCCAACGACAAAGAGGTACGATTAGTCCTATGTCCACGCCAAACCCTGGGTCTTTACTGAGAAGCGCCGCGCTGGCGCTGCTCCTCGCCCTGAACGCCCCGCTGCCTGTGCCCGCACAATCGGCCGTTTCGCCGGAGGAATCCCAGGCCGCAGCGTCCCCCGCCGGGCCCGCGCCGGGCGCGGCCGCGCCCATGACCGGTCCGCAGGTCATCCAACTGCTGGATCAAACGATCGATTGGTATCGCACGCTCGGCATTCAACAGCAGGTATCCAACGAGCCGAGCGACCTGCTGATCCTCCATGACAACCGGCAGACGGCGAATCAAGTCATCGCGTCGGCATTTGAAGCGGCGCGGGCCAATGCCGGGATTCTCGCCAACCAACCGGGGCGCAAGGATACCCAGGGCGCCTCCGCGTCGTCGCAATCGCTGAGTCAGCTGCAGAATAAATTCGCCGCCAAAGGGACGGAGACCCAGAACGAGCTCGACTCAGACGAAGCGCGGCTGGCGGCGGCGCCGCCCGAACAGAAGGTCGAACTGCAGGCAAAAATCTCCGAGCTGCGAGGTGAGCTCGATCTGATCAATGCTAGAAAGAGTCTCCTGGCCACGTTGTCGTCATTGACCAGCCCAAGCGACACGAATGGAATTAGCGCGGGCGCATTGAAGGCGCAGATCGATGCAATGGCCGTCACGGTTCCCTCTGCGACGGCCTCGGGTTCCACGCCGTCAAATCCTGCATCATTCAATCCCACTTCGCCCAATACCGTGCCGACCGGCCCTGCCGCGCCGACGGCCCCCAACCCGGCCGTTCCGCCGTCTACGCTGACCGGTGCCAGTGGGATCGCCGCGGCTCGCTTCGGCATCTGGGATTTGGCCGCAAACGTCGTTCGGCTCTCCGAGAAGGCCGCCACCATCGATGCCGTGGACCAGCATACCTCGGCTCTGCAGGCCACATTCGCGCGGATTCGCGCACCGCTGATAGACCAATTGAAGCAATTGTCGGCGCGCGGCGATACGTTGGCGGCTCAAGCGGATACCGCGGACAGCGCGACGCTCAACAGCGTGCGCGAGCAGCTCGACGCTCTGTCGAATCAGTTCAAGCAGACGTCGGCGCTGTTGATTCCGCTGAGTAGAATAGGCGTGCTGCTCGACCAATACCGCCGCAATATCGCCAACTGGCACGATGCCATCGAGAAGCAGTACGGCAACGCGCTCATGACGCTGGGCGTGCGTTTGGGCGTGCTCGCGGTGCTGCTGGCGATCGTGTTCGTCGCCGCGGCGATATGGCGGCGCGCCGTGATGCGGTATGTGCACGACACGAGGCGTCGATATCAGTTTCTATTGCTGCGCAGAATCGCCCTCTGGTGCCTGGTGATCTTGATCGTCGGTTTTGCATTTGCCAGCGAGTTGGGTTCGGTTGTGACTTTCGCCGGCCTCATTACTGCGGGTCTCGCCGTCGCCATGCAAAGTGTTCTCGTATCCATCGTCGGTTATTTCTTCCTGATCGGAAAATACGGTATTCGCGTCGGTGACCGAGTGCAGATTGGCGACGTCACGGGTGAAGTCATCGACTTGGGATTGGTCAGATTGCATCTCATGGAACTCGGCGGCCATGGACTGCTCGGACCGACGGGACGAGTGGTCGCATTTGCGAACTCGATCGTCTTCCAAGTGTCGAGCGGTCTATTCAAGCAGATCCACGGCGTGAACCTCGTGTGGCGCGAAATTACGCTCAGTCTTCCCGCCGGTATCGACTATGCCGGCACCAAGAAGAAGCTGGCGGTGGCCGTGTCCAATGTATTGATGGAGGACCGCGAGGAAATCCTCCGGCAAACCAAGGAAATCCAAAGAGCCACATCGTCGGGTTCCGGCGGCGACGGGCAACCGCGGGTGCAGCTGAGCTTCTCGGCAACGGGAGTCGACGCGCATATCCGATACCCCGTGCATTTGCGGA
>DASWEO010000121.1:0-8780 GCA_036394715.1 Steroidobacteraceae bacterium | reverse complement strand
GGGGGTCACTTCGATGAGCTCGTCGTCGTCGATGAACTCCATCGCCTGTTCCAGGGAGAAGCGGATCGGCGGCGTCAAGACCACATTTTCGTCCTTGCCCGCGGCGCGCATGTTGGTCAGTTTCTTCCCCTTGAGCGGGTTAACGACCAGATCATTGTCCCGGTTGTTGAGGCCGATGATCATCCCTTCGTACACCTCTTCGCCGGGACCGATGCACAGCCTGCCGCGTTCCTGCAGACTGAACAGCGAGTACGCCAATGCCGTACCCTGGCCGTTTGCAATCAACACCCCGTTCGGACGCTGGCCCAGTTCGCGCTGCACCACCGGGCCGTAGTGATCGAACACGTGGTGCAGCAGTCCCGTGCCGCGGGTCATGGTGCGAAACTCGGTTTGAAATCCGATCAAGCCGCGCGACGGCACCATGTAGTCCAGGCGGATGCGGCCGCGGCCATCCGCCTGCATATCCTTGAGCTCGGCGCCGCGGCTGCCGAGCGCCGACATGATGTCGCCCTGCGCGTCGGCGTCGGCGTCGACGGTGACCTGCTCGTACGGCTCGTGCGCGGCGCCGTCGATTTGCTTGATGACCACGCGCGGCCGGGAAACCGCCATTTCATAGCCTTCGCGGCGCATGTTCTCCAGCAATACGCCGAGATGCAATTCGCCGCGGCCGAACACGACGAACTTGTCCGGATCCGCGGTCGGTTCGACCCGCAATGCCACGTTGTGGATGGCCTCGCGCTCCAAGCGCTCGCGGATCTGACGGCTGGTGACGAATTTGCCTTCCCTGCCCAGGAAGGGCGAGGTGTTGACTTCGAACGTCATGCTGATGGTCGGTTCGTCGACGGTGAGACTCGGCAGCGGCTCAGGCGTAGCGGGATCGCATAGCGTGTCCGATACCTTGGGCTCGGCGATTCCGGCAAAGGCCACGATGTCGCCGGCGCTTGCCGACTCGACCTCGACCCGGGTCAATCCATGGAAGCCCAATATTTGGGTAATCCTCTCCGAGCGCTGCTTGCCCTCGCGGCTGACCACCGTGACCGCCATGCCGCGCTTGATGGTGCCGCGCTTGATGCGCCCGATGCCGATGGCGCCGACGTAACTCGAGTAGTCGAGCAGCGTGACTTGAAGCTGCAGGGGGCCGTCCGCATCCACATCGGGCGGCGGGCAATGCTCGACGACGGTCTTGAACAAGGGCTGCATGTCGCCGTCGCGAACCGTCGCATCGAGACCGGAAAAGCCGCGCAGTGCGGATGCATACACCACCGGGAAGTCCAGTTGCTCATCGGTCGCTCCCAACCGATCGAACAGATCGAAGGTTTGATCCAAGACCCAGCCCGGACGCGCTTCGTCACGGTCGATCTTGTTGATGACGACGATGGGACGCAATCCGTGCTTGAACGCCTTTTGCGTCACGAACCGGGTCTGCGGCATGGGTCCGTCGACGGCGTCGACCAGCAGCAGCACGCAATCGACCATGGCGAGCACGCGCTCCACTTCACCGCCGAAATCCGCGTGTCCGGGCGTATCGACGATATTGATGCGGTAGTCGCCCCAGGTGATCGCCGTATTCTTCGCCAGGATGGTGATGCCGCGCTCGCGCTCCAGATCATTCGAGTCCATGACCCGCTCTTGCAGATCCTTGCGGGCGTCCAGCGTTCCGGATTGCCGCAGCAGCTGATCGACGAGAGTGGTCTTGCCGTGATCGACGTGCGCGATGATGGCGATGTTGCGAAGTTTCTGAGTCACGGTGAGGCCCTGAGGGAAACCGCCCATTATAGGGCCTCGGGGAGGTTCGCGCCTTAAGTATTCAGCGCTCGACGATCAGGGGAATGGAAAACGCCCGCGATTCGGTCGTTTCGTCATGCTTGAGCGATACGGTCAAGCCCAGCAACAGCACGCCGTCCGCCGTGGGCGTCACTGTGACGCTTTGGCGATACACCTGCCCCGCCTCGACGGCGGGAAAATCGATTTGATTCAGGCCCTGCGCAATGGTCAACCCGTCGCCGCCGGTCACTTGGATGTTCGCCGGACTGGCGTCGATTTGCGGCACGACCGCGATGTCGATGTCGAGCGCTTGCCCCAGCGCCGGCCGTTGCTTGAGATCGAACTTCAGTTCGACGGGCAATTGAGATTTGCCCTGGCTCGCCGCTTCTACCATGCCGGCCGTCAAATCCGCCGCACTCGGCCCTTTTTTCGCGATCACGGGTGCGCTGCTGACGCGCGGTTTGGGTGCGGGCTGGGGAGGGGGCCCTGAATCTTTGTGACAGGCGCTTAGCAAGCCCACGGTGACGAGCATCAGGACTCTTGCGGTCTTCATCCGGCTATGATCACCAAATACGCCGCCGATCACAACTCGAGAGGCGGACCGGTGACCGCGGCGAGCTGATCTTCGAGCGACCGGTAGTGCTGCTCCCAGTAGCGCGGTTCGGCAAACCAGGGAAAGGCCTGGGGAAAAGCAGGGTCATGCCAGCGGCGTGCCAGCCAGGCCGAATAATGGATCATCCGCAATGCCCGCAGGGGCTCGATGAGTGCGATCTCGCCCCGATCGAAGGGGAGGAATTGCTCGTATCCCTTGAGTAGATCGTGCAACTCCGTGCGCATGTCCTGCCGGCCTCCCGACAGCAACATCCAGATATCCTGGACGGCGGGTCCGGTCAAACAATCGTCGAGGTCGACGAAGTGCGGCCCCAAGTCCGTCCATAGAATATTGCCGCGGTGGCAATCGCCCAGAATGCGCCCGAGGACCGCCCCGCCCCAATCGGCCGCACGCGCTTCCACCTCGTCCAACAGTTCATCGGTGACATCGGCGTACTTGGTCGCCAGGTAGTCGGGCATCCAGGCGCCATCCAGGACGAAATCGCGCGCCTTGCGGCCCAGATCTTCCATGGACAGACGCGTCCTCTCGGCAAAGCGCGCAGCCCGGCCCACCGCGTGAATGCGGCCCAAGAATCGGCCTACCCACTCCCGATCGTCGCTGACCCCGAGCTCCGGCCAGCGCCCGCCGCGGCGTGGAAAGACGGCATAGCGAAATCCTCGATGCACATGCAGCGATACACCGTCCCGAAGCAGCGGCGCCACCACCGGAATCTCCTGCGCGGCCAATTCGCCGGCAAACGCGTGCTCTTCGCGAATGGCGGCATCCGACCACCGGGCCGGGCGGTAGAACTTGGCGACCACCGGCTGGTCCTCTTCGATCCCGATCTGGTACACCCGATTTTCGTAGCTATTGAGCGCCAGGACCCTGCCGTCGCAGCGGTGGCCCACCGCCTCGATGGCGTCCAGCACGGTCTGCGGAGACAGCTCGCTATAAGGTGCTTCACTACTGTTCATATCCCGAATTCTACAGGTACGATGCGATCACTCCTTTGGCGAATCACGCTGCTAGAATGCCCGCCATGCGATTTCCTCGACCTAAGTCATTGAGCGGCCTCATGCTGATCGGCTTCACGATCGTGGCTGCCCCGTTGCTGTTCGCGATCGTGAACGCCGCAGTCCAAATGAATCATCTGTCGGCCCGCAGCGAAGAGCTGGTGCTGCACGGCGTTCGCGGGACCCGCAGCAATCAGCGCATGTTCGAGGAAATCGGCGCACTCGAGCGTACCGCGCGCCTGTATCAGATCATCGGCAGCGCGGATCTGCTCGATGTCTATGCACGCAACCAGGAGCGCCTGGTCGCCACGCTCAACGAGCTGCTTGCCATGCCGCTCGACGCCGGATCGCACAGCGACGCCGTCGCGCTCCAGGCCGAAGCCGACCGGCTGGCAGGGGAATTGAAGCGCAGCGCCCCCAACTCGGCTCGGATGACGGACCTGATCAACACGTTCCCGCAGGTCTCGGAAATGGCATCCAATGTGTCGAACCGCGTCAGCGCACAGATAGACCGCGAATTGACGAGCCTGCAGCTCGCGACTCAGCGTGCGCAGCGCAATCTGTTCTGGGAGACGCTGCTGCTCGTACCCTTGACACTGGCGGTGGTGGGCGTATTCACTTATCTGTTCGGCCGGCCCATCCGTGCCATCGACCGCGCCATCAGCGAACTTGGGCGCGGGACTTTTTCCAGGCCCATTTCCATTCGCGGACCGGCGGACCTCGAGCGCCTGGCGGCTCAATTGGAATGGCTCCGGGGCCGCTTGTTGGATTTGGCGCAGGAAAAGAACCGATTTCTGCGACATATGTCGCATGAGCTCAAAACTCCGCTGGCAAATATACGGGAAGGGACCGAACTCTTGATGGACGGTGCGGTCGGCGAGCTGCAGAGCAGCCAGCGCGAGGTGACGGCAATATTGCGCGAGAACGGAATGAAGCTACAGCGGCTCATTGAAAATTTGCTGTCGTTCAGCGCCTGGCAGGCCAAGAGCGTCGGCTTGGAGGTCACCGAATTCAAATTGCGGCCCCTGGTCAAGAGCGTGTTGGAAAATCAGCAGCTCACGCTCGTCGCGCAGCGCGTGCGGCTCGACGTTCACATCGAAGATCTCGCGCCTCTCGCCGACCGCGGCAAAGTGCGCCTGATCCTCGACAATTTGCTGTCGAATGCCATCAAGTTCACTCCGCGCGGCGGCACCATATCGATTCATGCGCGCGCTGAACGCGAACAGCTGGTGATGGATGTCATCGACAGCGGGCCGGGAATTCCAGCAGAGGAACGCAATCGGATATTCGAGGCTTTTTACCAGGGAAAGACGCCGCAGGGAGGCCATGTCAAGGGAACGGGAATCGGGTTGTCCGTGGTAACCGAATTCGTCAACGCACACAGCGGCAGCATTGAAATTCTCGAGGCCAAGGCGGGAGGAGCCCATTTCCGCGTGCGCCTCCCCATGCGGCAGGCGGCCGTATCCCGCGAAAAAGCTCATGCCGCATAAATGGTTGCGCTTTGCAGCATGGCTCTTCGTCGCCTGCTGGATCACCGCCTGCAGCCTGGTTGGGCCCTTTTCCCGGCAAAAGCCGGCCGCTCCCACCGAACCGGACCACGCGTCTCAGGACCTGAGCCCGATCGCCCCCCTACTCCAAATGATGAGCAGCCTGCCGCAGGGCGATCCGGCACGCCAGGCGGAATTGTTCCAATCGGCCAAGGATGCCGCCGAACTGACCCCTACCACCAGCAACAAGCTGCGGTTTGCCCTCGCGCTGGCGACCCCCGGCTACAGCGGGAGCGACCCCGTCGCGGCGCAGCGACAGTTGTCGGAACTACTGGCCAGGCCTGAGACTCTACTGCCGATTGAACGCTTATTGGCCCTGGTCGAGCTCAAAGAAGTCGAACAAAGGCTGATACTGCAGGCTGAGAACAAGCGCATGCGCGATGATGCCCAGCATGACGAATCGCGCGATAAGTTGCTGGCGATCAACCGTCGCCTGGCCGCGGAGTCGGATGAAAATGTGAGGTTGCGCAAGGCCTTGGACGAGGCTCGAGCCAAACTCGAGGCGATCACGCATATTGAGCGATCGATTAACGACCGCAAAACGAACGGATCGCACACGCCGTGAAAGTCACCGGAGACACCGAATTGAACGCCTACTCGATCGCCGCCACGACCCCCCTCTCGTTCGGCCTGCATTCCGTCACCCGGGAGATGCAGGCGCCGCAAAAGCGCAAAGCGCGGATTCTGGTGGTGGACGATGATCCGGGACTGCTGCGCCTGCTGACCATCCGCCTGCGCGCCGAGAACTACGAAGTGGAAGCGGTCGAGAGTGCGGCGGCGGCCCTGTCCGCCTGTGTGCGCTTTCGGCCGGATCTCGTGATCACGGACTTGCGCATGGATCAGATGGACGGGATTGGCCTGCTCAAGGAGCTGCAGAGCCGGTGGCCGGGGCTGCGGGTGATCATCCTGACGGCGCATGGCACGATCCCGGACGCCGTGCATGCCACGCAGAGCGGCGCCTTCGGCTTTCTGACCAAACCGGTGGACAAGCAGGAGTTGCTCGATCACGTGCAAAAGGCCCTGAAGGTGTCCGGGTTCGCGCATGTGGACGAAGATTGGCGATCGAACATCATCACACGCAATCAACTGATGGAAGACAAGCTCGCGCAGGCCAACATGGTGGCCGGCACCGATGCGCGGGTATTGCTGACCGGCGAGAGCGGCACGGGCAAGGAACTGCTGGCGCGCGCCATTCACGAAGCGAGTCCCCGGCGCAACAAGCCGTTCATCACCATCAATTGCAGTGCGATGGCGGAGAACCTGCTCGAATCGGAACTCTTCGGCCACGAAAAGGGCGCCTTCCCGGGCGCGACGCGCTCGCAGAAAGGACTGTTCGAAACCGCCGACGGCGGCACCTTGCTGCTGGACGAAGTCGGCGACATGCCGATGCGATTGCAGGTGAAATTGCTGCGCGTGCTGCAGGAGAACCAAATACGCCCGGTGGGGGCGGCCGAAACGGTGCCGATCAACGTTCGGATCATTTCCTCAACCCATCGCGATCTGCATGAATTGATGGTCGGCGGCCAATTTCGCGAGGATTTGTATTACCGGCTGAATGTCGTGCACATCGAGATGCCCGCCTTGGGAAAGCGCCGCGAGGACATTCCGCTGCTGGTCGCGCATTTCCTGGAGCAGATCGCCAAGGAGAGCGGCCAGCGAAAGATTTACGCCCCCGAGGCAGTGGAGCTCCTGGCGACCGCCGAATGGCCCGGCAACGTGCGCCAGTTGTACAACGTGGTGCGCCAGAACGTCGCGCTGTCGCATGGCGCCATCATTACCGCAGAACTCGTGCAGCAATCCCTGGGCGGCAACCCCACGCGGCTGCCGTCGTTCGACGAAGCGCGCGATGAGTTCACGCGAAATTACCTGTCGCAGATATTGCAGATCACCGGCGGCAACGTCAGCCAGGCGGCACGCCTGGCCAAGCGCAACCGCACAGACTTCTACAAGCTGCTGTCGCGCCACCAATTGCTGCCCGATGATTTTAAAAAGAGCTGAGACCCGGTTCGCGGGCCGCGCTCTCATTTCTCAGGCGTAGAACTCGGCGATCGTTGCAACGACGTGCGCCAATTGCGCCTTGTTGAGTTCCGGATAGATGGGCAGCGCCAGGGTTTCCGCAGCGGCCCGTTCCGATTGGGGAAAATCCCCGGCGCGGTGGTTCAAGTAGGCGAAGCACTTCTGCAAATGCAGGGGCATGGGATAGTAGATCTCGCTGCCGATGCCGCGCTCGGTGAGCCTTGCCCGGAGCGCGTCCCGGTTCTGCGCCCGTACGACGTATTGGTTGAAGATGTGGCGATAGCCGGGAACGGCCGCCGGCGTGCGCAGTTTTTCCCCCAGCCCGGCATCGGCAAAAGCAGCGTCGTAATACGCCGCGTTGCGCTGCCTCCCTTCCGTCCATCCGTCCAGGTATTTCAATTTCACGCGCAGCACGGCGGCCTGCAATTCGTCGATGCGGAAGTTGCCGCCGACCACTGCATGAAAATACTTGGGTTTGCCGCCGTGCACGCGCAGCACCCGCAAGCTTTCGGCAAGCTCCGCATCATTGGTCGTACACAAGCCGGCATCGCCGAACGCACCCAAATTCTTGCTGGGAAAGAACGAAAAGCACCCAACGTCGCCAATCGAGCCGGCGCGAACACCGTTCTTGTACTCCGTGCCGATGGCCTGCGCGGCGTCTTCGATGACCTTCAATCGATGCCGCCGCGCGATGGCCATCAACGGGTCCATGTCGGCGGATTGACCGTACAGGTGGACCGGCATCAATGCCTTGATGCGGCCGCCGGTGGCGCGGTTAATCAAGCCCTCGCGTTCCGCACAATGTTCGTCAATGAAGGTTTGCACTGCAGTGGGCGACAAATTGAAGGTCACGGGATCGATATCGCAAAATATGGGCCGCGCGCCGGTGCGGGCGATCGTTCCCGCCGTTGCGAAAAACGTAAAAGGAGAAGTGATAACCTCATCCCCCGCCCCGATGCCGAGAGCCATGAGCGCGAGCAACAGAGCGTCCGTACCGGAGGAGACGCCGATGCCGGCCGACGCCCCGCAATAGCGCGCGACCTCTTCCTCCAGAGCGCGCACATGTTCGCCCAGAATGAAATGCTGACTGGCGCACACTTGGTCGATGACCGGCATCACCTCGGCGCGAATTTGGGCAAATTGGGCCTTAAGATCGAGTAATGGGACGTTTGTCATAGTCCCATAGAATACCATTGGCCGGCGGACGGCCACCTCTCGGACGCGATCGAGCATTGGCGGAGACGATTTGACATTGGCGGAAGCGATTTAACATTAGACGGATTTAACATTAGACGGATTTAACATTAGACGGAAATAAGTTCGCGCATGAATCGATGCATTTGACTGATAATATACATTGATTTTTGTCGCACTTCTGCCACGCGCGAGCATCGCGAATGCCGTCCATGGCGCAACGGATATCCGATGACCCAGCCGGTCCTATTCAAACAAAGCTTTCTCGTCGCCGTATTGGCGGGCATTCAGGCGATGATGCCGGCGGCCGTTGCCGTTGCCTCCTTGTATTCGACGATCATATTTTTCGGCATCGCGTTCAACCGGTCTTCCCAGGCCATCATCATCGTCGCCGTACTGTGTTTGATGCTGGTTCAGCCGCCGCGCGAGGTGAACACTCAGCTGACTTCGGCACGCATATCGGCGGTCGCGGACGTGATCTTTCGCTGGCTGCTGCTCCTCGCGGTCATGCTGGCGATCGGTTACGTCACGCATTCTCTCGCTGAATATCCGCGCCGAATATTCATCACCTGGGCGGTGGTCACGCCGGTGGCGCTGGTCTTCTCCACGCTGGCCATGCAGGAAATCATGCATCGCTTCTTGATGAACGCCTTC
>DASWEO010000120.1:0-8717 GCA_036394715.1 Steroidobacteraceae bacterium | reverse complement strand
CCCTATTGTTGGTCAGTCTTGCCGGTGTAGCGACCGCCAAGCCCTGGTGGATGCGCGGGGTCGAATCCAACGCGTCCGACTTTCTGCCGCCCGATGTCGCGTTCCGCGTTGGCGCCTCGGTCGACGGCAATGTCGTCCGGGTCCGCTGGGTCATTGCCGATGGCTACTACCTCTACCGCCGCAAAATCGAGATCAAGGCCGAAAGCCCCGATCTCGCGGTGGCAGCGCCCGTGCTGCCCCAGGGCGTGCTCAAGTCCGATCCCTATCTCGGAACCCAGGAGATCTATCAGCGGCAAGTGGAAGCCACGGTTCCCTTCACCCGCTTCGATGCCGGCGCCCATCCCCTGCAAATCAAAGTGACCTATCAAGGCTGCGCCGAGGCCGGCCTCTGCTACCCGCCCATCAGCAAAGTACTGTTTCCCGGCCATGCGGCCCCCACCGCAGTCTCCACGTCGAATCCCTGGGTGAACGCGGCCATCCTCGCCGGCGGTTTTGCCTTTTTTTTGGCGGGATTGACACTTCGCAAGGGACGCAAGCTAGACCTTCCCGCCGCATGAATACGTCGATCCCGCGCATCGCCGGCGCTGCCGCTCTCGTGGTGCTGGGGATTTGGGCTGGAGCATGGGTCTACTCGACTCGCGGTGCCGCGCCGAAGTCTCACGGGATGCCGGTGCCTGCCGGCGTTGCCAGCGCCCCGAATCCCAGTGATTTGGCGCGCGCGGACCCCAAGCCTGCGGGTGTGGGCCCGGATGGCGGATATCTGCCCGGCCCCCTGCCGGCCACCAAGATCCCGGATCGGCTGCCGCAGTTCTCCCTCGCGGACCGCGCCGGCAAGGCCACGTCCATCGCGTCCTTCGGGGGCAAATCCTTGATCATCAACTTCTGGGCCACCTGGTGCGCCCCCTGCCGCAGTGAAATACCCCTGCTCGAGACCCTGCACTCCGAATGGGCGGGGCGCGAGGTGAGCGTGGTCGGCATCGCCGTCGACTACCGCGACAAGGTGCTGGAATTTGCCGACCGCTTCAAAATCGGCTATCCCCTGCTCATCGGCGAACAAGACGCCCTCGACGCCGCCGCCTCCTTTGGGGTTGAATCGCCGGTATTCCCTTTTACCGTGTTCACGGACCGGCGCGGGGAGGTAGTCGCCCTGTACATCGGGGAATTGCACCGGCCGCAGGCCGAGCTCATCTTGTCGGAGGTGCAAAACCTGAATAAGGACCTCGTAGAACTCCCGGCGGCGCGAAGGGCCATCGCCGAGGGCCTGCGCGCCCTGGCCCCCAAAAACGCGGGATAAACCCCTTCCGGCGACGTTCGCCGCCGAAGCTTGCCATTTCACCTCAATTTCTGGTTATTATCGCGGACCTTTGCAACGCGACGGCGCCGGACTTGATGCGAGATGGCTGGAATCCTGCTGCTAAATGGTCCGAACTTGAATCTTCTCGGGCTCCGTGAACCGGAGATTTACGGTTCCGCCAGTTTGCAAAGCATCGAGCTCAGGCTCGGGGAGCTCGCCGTCGCCCGCGGCCATACCCTGTCCGCTTTCCAGAGCAACGCGGAGCACGAGCTGATTGCGAAGATCCATGCCACGAAGCATGAGGGCATTGCGTTCGTGATCATCAATCCAGGCGGCTACTCGCACACCAGTATCGCCCTGCGCGACGCCTTCCTTTCCGTGGCCGTACCGTTCATCGAGGTGCATCTCAGCAACGTGTTCGCACGCGAAGCTTTTCGCCACCACTCTTATTTGTCCGACATCGCGGTCGGCTGCATCGTCGGATTGGGGCCCATCGGCTATGAGCTCGCGCTCGATGCCGCATGCGCCCGCCTGACCAATACGTAAAACCAAAGATTCTTCAAGGGGTTCGCGGATGGATATTCGCAAGGTAAAGAAATTGATCGAGCTGCTGGAAGAATCCGGTATCTCGGAATTGGAGATTTCCGAGGGCGAGGAATCGGTGCGCATCAGCCGCCATCCGCGGATGGCCATGCAGGCGCCGATGGCGATGGCAAGCCCCATGCTTCAAGCGGCGCCGATCGCGCCGGCCATGCCGGCCACCTCGGCCGGCGAACATAAGCCGCGCAACGACGAGCACACGGTCACGTCGCCGATGGTGGGCACGTACTACTCCGCCTCATCCCCCGGCGCCAAGGCGTTCGTCGAGATCGGCACCGAAATCAAAGTCGGCCAGATACTCTGCATCATCGAAGCCATGAAGATGATGAATCAAATCGAGTCCGACAAGGCGGGTCGGGTCACCGCCATACTCGCCAAGAACGGCGAGCCCGTCGAGTTCGGCCAGCCGCTGTTCATCATCGAATAATCGCGATGATCGAAAAAGTCGTCATCGCCAATCGCGGCGAGATCGCTCTCCGCATCTTGCGTGCCTGCCGCGAGCTCGGCATCAAGACCGTGGCCGTGCACTCGACCGCCGACTTCAATACGAAGCACGTGCTGCTCGCGGACGAGACCGTCTGTATCGGACCGCCGCAGTCGGCCCTGTCTTATTTGAATATGCCCGCCATCATCAGCGCCGCCGAGGTGACCGACTCGGTCGCGATTCATCCGGGCTACGGTTTCCTGTCGGAGAACGCGGACTTCGCCGAACGCGTCGAGAAGAGCGGTTTCATCTTCGTGGGTCCCCGTGCCGAGACCATCCGCTTGATGGGCGACAAAGTGTCCGCCATCAAGGTCATGAAGGCCTCGGGCGTCCCCTGCGTGCCCGGCTCGGATGGGCCGCTCGGCAATGACGTCGACGAAAACTTCCGCATCGCCAAGGACATCGGCTATCCGGTCATCATCAAGGCCTCCGGCGGCGGCGGCGGCCGCGGCATGCGTGTGGTGCACACCGACGCATCGCTGCTGAACGCCATCAGCGTCACCCAGACAGAGGCCCTCGCCGCCTTCGGCAACCCTCAGGTCTACATGGAGAAGTTCCTCGAGAAGCCGCGGCACATCGAGTTCCAGGTGCTCGCCGACAACTACGGCAATGTGGTTCACCTGGGAGAGCGCGACTGTTCCATGCAGCGCCGCCACCAGAAAGTCATCGAAGAAGCTCCCGCACCGGGCTTGACGGCCAAGCAGCGCAAGACCATGGGCGAACGCTGCGCCAGAGCGTGCCGGGAAGTCGGGTATCGCAACGCGGGCACGCTCGAGTTCCTGTACCAGGACAACGAGTTCTACTTCATCGAAATGAACACGCGCGTGCAAGTCGAACATCCCGTGACCGAGCTCGTGACCGGTATCGACATCGTCAAAGCGCAGCTGCTCATCGCCGCGGGCGAGCCATTGCCCTACAGCCAGAACGACATCCAGATTCGCGGCCACGCGGTCGAATGCCGCATCAACGCCGAGGACCCCAAGACCTTCGCGCCCTCGCCGGGGCCCGTCCGTCTGTGGCACGCACCCGGCGGTCCCGGCATACGGGTCGACAGCCACGTCTACACCGGCTACAACGTGCCGCCGTTCTATGACTCCATGATCGGCAAGGTCATCTCCTACGGCGACACGCGCGACACGGCCATCGCGCGCATGCGCAACGCATTGGCGGAGATGGTCGTGGAAGGCATCAAGACCAATATTCCTCTGCACCAAGAGATATTCAATCACTCCGCTTTTCGTCAGGGCGGCACCGACATCCACTATCTAGAGCGGCGGCTGGGATTGAAGTAGCATCCAACGGGTGCATCGATGACCTTCTATGAAATTGAATTTCCGCTCGCGGCCTTGAGTCCGGAAGCGGTCGAAGCTGCTCTACTAGAGATCGGCGCGAGTTCGATCACCTTCGTCGATCGCGGCGATGAGCCCGTGCTCGAGCCCAAGCCCGGCGAGGTCAGACTGTGGAGCGACACGCTGGTTCGCGCCCTGTTCGAGGCATCCTGCGGCAGCGGGTCCGCATCCACGGACGCCGCATCCGCGGAGTCCGCATCCACGGACGCGGCACGCAATCTCGGCCGACTCGCCGCCGTCTTGGGCCCGCACATCACGGAGACCGCGCGCGTAAGACGCGTCGAGAACCAAGAATGGGAGCGCGTGTGGCTCACCGACTGGAAATCGATGCGCTTCGGACGCAGGCTCTGGGTGTGCCCCACGGCCGCCGAGCCCCCTGACGACCCGAATGCCGTGGTCGTGCGGCTCGATCCGGGGCTTGCGTTCGGCACCGGCACGCATCCCACCACGGCGCTCTGTCTGCAGATTTTGGATTCGTTGCCCGTCGCGGGCCGCAGCGTGATCGATTACGGCTGCGGCTCCGGTATCTTGGGTGTTGCCGCCTTGAAGCTGGGCGCCGCCCACGTGTGCGCGGTCGATCTGGACCCCCAGGCGCTGCTCGCAACGCGCGACAACGCGATCCGAAACGGCGTTTCCTCGAGCATCGACGTGCAGGGCATCGAAGTCGGCTTGAGGCCGGCGTATTGTGTCATGGCCAATATTCTTGCGGGCCCGTTGGTCGAATTGGCGCCGACACTGACGGAAGCCTGCGAGCCGGGAGGATACTTGCTTCTGTCGGGACTGCTGAAGACACAGGCCTACGAGGTGAAAGCCGCCTACGGCTGCGCTTTTGATCGGGTGCAAGTGGTCGAACGCGATGACTGGTGCTGCATCTACGCTCGAAGAGGCGCTTGAGCGGTGTACACGCAATGCTCAAAATGCGAGACCGTCTTCAAATTGTCGGCGGAAGTGCTGCGCGTCGCGGGCGGCCAGGTCCGCTGCGGACGGTGCGGCGAGGTATTCAACGCCTTGGCGCGGCTTGCCGAAGATTCAGCCGGCTTCTCGACCGGAGAATCGCCGCTCGAACTGGAAACGCGCGCCGACAGCATTCTGGAGTCGGTAACCACCGTGCAGACGGCCCAAACGGCGGCGAAGGACAACGAGGAATTCGCTCCGCCCGGGGTCGAGATCGCGCACCTCGAAATTTTGGACTTCGAAGACGTCGAGGACACCGATCGCTCAGTCGAGGACGCCGACCGCTCGATGGAATTCACGCTTCCCCCCGGAGAACTGGATCGAATCTTCGTCGAATCCAAAAAACGCACACTGCCGCCGATAGCGCCGCCGGGACAACCGCAACAGCCGGCACAACCGCTCGCGCAAACGCCGGCACAACAATCGGCGCAACCGGGCGCCCAGAAGCCCGAGCATCCGGAGGCCCGCACTGAGCCTGCGCCGGACGCCGAACCGGATGCGGAGCTCCCGTTGCACCCGGAGAGTGCAGCAGCCGATGCCGCGGCCGAGCATAGCCGCGTCAGCGGCTTGGAAGTGCCCGATGACGTGCGCCGGGACATACTGGAAGAATTCGATCTACGCCCGCGGCCGCGGCGCGCGGCAAGAGACAGCGGACTCGGCGGCGCGCAGCGCCGATTCATCTTGTGGCTCGGCGCCGCCGTGGTCTCGGCGCTACTGCTGGTGGTTCAGGTCGTGCATCAGAATCGAGAATGGCTGGCACACGGACCCTTCGGCGCCGGCATGCGCGCGCTGTACGGAGCCATGGGAGCGCCGCTGACCGTGCCCGCGACTCTGTCCGCCTATCAACTTCGCCAGTGGGGCGTGACCGGCGATCCGGATGCGAACGGCACATTGAAAGTGCGCGCCAGCATCCTCAACACGGCCGCTCAGCTGCAACCCTATCCGCTGCTCCGCGTGACGCTCGCGGATCGCTTCGGCAAAGGCATTGGCGCGCGCGATTTCGAGCCCAGCGAATATGTGGGCAAGCCGACCGCGCGGCTGCTCGCGCCCGGCGAGCGCGTCGACGCGACCTTGCAAATTTTGGACCCCGGCAAGAACGCAGAAGGGTTCGAAATCGATGTCTGCCTGCGCAGCGCCGATCACCGAATTACATGCGCCAACGATGTTGCGCCGCAGGCCAAGCGATGACGACCGTGCCCCCTCGCAGCGTCAAGATCGGCCCGTACAGCCTGCCGTCCAATGTGCTGCTTGCACCTATGGCGGGCGTTACCGACCGTCCCTTTCGCATTCTATGCCGGCGGTTTGGCGCGGGACTTGCTGCATCGGAAATGCTCAGCGCCGACGTGCGGTTGTGGGACACGCCGAAATCGCGGCGGCGCATGGACCATGCGGGCGAACCCAGCCCCCGCGTGGTGCAGATCGCCGGCTTCGATCCGGCGATGATGGCCGAGGCGGCGCGCCGCAACGTCGATGCCGGCGCGCAGATCATCGATATCAACATGGGTTGTCCCGCGAAGAAAGTCTGCAATCGAGCGGCGGGCTCCGCCCTGCTTCGGGATGAGGAGCTGGTTGCGCGAATTTTACACAGCGTCGTGCGCGCCGTCGAAGTCCCGGTCACGCTGAAAACGCGCACCGGGTGGGATCCCGGCCACAAGAACGGCGTCCGCATTGCGGTGATCGCGGAAGACAACGGTATTCAAGCACTTGCGATCCATGGGCGCACGCGTTCCGATCTATATCAGGGTAACGCCGAGCACGAAACCGTGGCCGCCATTAAAGCGACGATCAAGATTCCCGTGTTTGCAAACGGCGACGTCGATTCTCCGCAACACGCCAAGGCTGTTCTCGAAGCCACCGGATGCGACGGCATCATGATCGGCAGGGCGGCGCAAGGCCGGCCATGGATCTTCGACGAAGTCAATTTTTTTCTCTCGACGGGCGAATCGCGCGCGGCGCTGGCGCTGGAAAAAGTACGTGATATTATGCGCGCCCACCTCGAAGACCTGTATGCCTTTTACGGCGATGAGACGGGTGTTCGTGTGGCGCGTAAGCATTTGAGTTGGTATTTTCGGCAGCACCCCGGACAAGACGCTTTGCGGAATCGTCTCGTGCGAATCGACAGGCCGGAAGAGCAACTGTCGACGCTGCTGGAACATTACGGCACGGGTGTGTGTCGCGCTGCATGAGCGCACACTGACATAATAAAACGATCGACAGGGATTCGGACGGACCATGGTCGCTAGAAAGAAATCTAGATCACGCAAAGATACTTCGCCGGCCTTCAACGGCCGCGATATCAAGGTGAATGGCAAGGGCGTGCCCTTGCGTTCGCAGGCCGAAGAGGCGTTGCAGTGTTATTTTGAGACACTGAACGGCCACAAGCCCGCGCATTTGTACGACCTCGTGATGCGCGAGGTGGAAGAGCCTTTGTTCAAGGTAGTCATGGGCCACGTGCAGGGCAATCAGAGCCGTGCGGCGACGATTCTCGGCATCAACCGCGGCACATTGCGCAAGAAACTCAAAGAGTTCGGCATCAGCGAGTAGGTCAGCCCTTGCTCACGCCCGTCCGCCGCGCGTTACTCAGCGTCTCCGATAAGACCGGCATCGTCGAGTTCGCACGCGAGTTGAAGGAACGCGGCATCGAGCTCCTCTCGACGGGTGGAACCGCCAAGCTCCTGGTGAGCCACGGCATTACGGTCAAGGAAGTGGCCGAACACACCGGCTTTCCGGAAATCATGGGCGGCCGCGTCAAGACACTGCATCCGAAGATTCACGGCGGCCTCCTGGGAAGGCGGGGCCTCGATGAAGCGGTGATGCGCGCGCACGGCATCGAACCCATCGACCTGTTGGCCGTCAATCTCTATCCGTTCGCCGCCACGGTGGCGCGGCCCGACTGCACCTATGACGACGCCGTCGACAATATCGATATCGGCGGCCCGGCCATGGTGCGCGCCGCCGCGAAGAACCATGCCTCGGTGACCGTGGTCGTCGATCCGGGCGATTACCGCGCATTGCTCGACGAGTTGGCCGCCAATCAGGGCGCCACGAATATCGCCATGCGCCAGAAGCTCGCCGCCAAGGCATTCGCGCACACGGCGCAGTACGATGCCATGGTGTCCGCCTACTTCACCGGCGCCATCGGCGGCGGGGCACCGACGTTCCCCGACGACCTGAATCTGTCGTTTCGCAAGCACTGGGATTTGCGCTACGGTGAAAATCCACATCAGCAAGCCGCCTTCTACACGGACCCGCGCGCCATCGGCGCGTCCGTGACCCAAGCCAGGCAGATTCAGGGCAAGGAACTCTCGTACAACAACATCGCGGACAGCGACACGGCTCTAGAATGCGTGCGCCAATTCGATACGGCGGGATGCGTCATCGTCAAGCACGCCAATCCCTGCGGCGCGGCCCGCGCTCACACCGTGGCGGAAGCTTACGCGCGAGCCTATCGCACCGACCCCACCTCGGCCTATGGCGGCGTCATTGCCGTCAATCGCGAGTTGGATGCGGTCACGGCGCGGGCGATCATGGATCAGCAATTCGTCGAAGTCATTCTCGCGCCGAGCGTGTCGGATGCCGCGAAGGCCCTGCTGTCACTCAAGGATGCGGTGCGCGTGCTGCAAGTCGGCGATTTGGGCTTGCCCGTAACCCAGCTGCTCGAATACAAGAGCGTTGCCGGCGGCCTCCTGGTGCAAACCCGCGACAGCGGTGCGATCCGGGCCCAGGAATTGCGCGCGGTGACCAAGCGCGTTCCCACTCTCGCCGAGCTCGACGATTTGATTTTCGCCTGGCGGGTTGCGAAATATGTCAAATCCAACGCCATCGTCTGCGTCAAGGACAAAGCGACGGTGGGCATCGGTGCCGGGCAGATGAGCCGGGTGGACAGCAGCAAAATCGCCGCCCTGAAGGCCAGGGATGCGGGGCTCGACATGCAGTGCGCGAGCATTGCATCCGACGCCTTCTTTCCGTTTCGCGATGGGCTGGACGCGGTCGCCGAGCTCGGCGTCAAATCGGTGATTCAGCCCGGCGGCTCGAA
>DASWEO010000119.1:0-3638 GCA_036394715.1 Steroidobacteraceae bacterium | reverse complement strand
CGTGACGGTCGATACGACCAACCGCGGCGGTCCGGTGCTGGCGACGCATCCGGCCGACAGGCCGGTTGGCGACACCGAGGTGTACGCCCAAGATCTCGACAAGGCCAATGCCGAGGCCGATGCCGTCGTGAACCGCAATCTTAGGCGAGATCGCTGAAGGCCGCGCATGCTCAAGCCTGCCGGGCCCGCTGCAGCATATGAGTATCCGCCCCTGCACGGCGGCAAGCTCTTGTTCCTGACGGCGGCGATTGCCACCGCGTCGTTCATGGAGATTCTTGACATGACCATCGTCAACGTCTCCGTGCCGGCCATCTCCGGCAGCCTCGGAGTCAGCACGTCGGAGGGCACCTGGGCGGTTAGTTCCTACATGCTGGCGGCGGCCGTGATGCAGCCGCTGACCGGCTGGATCGGCCGCCGGTTCGGCGAAGTCCGCACCTTCGTGACTTCCATTTTATTGTTCATGTGCTTCTCGGCCGTGTGCGGTCTCGCGACCAGCCTGCCGATGCTGGTCGGCGCGCGTCTCATCCAGGGGCTGGTATCCGGTCCCATGATGTCGGTGGCGCAGGCCATCCTGCTGCGCAACTATCCCATCGAACGGCGCGGCATGGCGATCGCCCTGTGGTCCATGGTGATCATCATTGCGCCCATTTTCGGCCCCATCATCGGCGGCTGGATCACGGACAACCTGTCCTGGCCCTGGCTGTTCTACATCAATTTGCCGGTGGGAGCGTTTTCCGCGGCGGCGAGCTGGTCGATCCTGCGCCATCGCGAATCGAAGAAGGTGAAGCTGCCCATCGATGTCATCGGGCTCACGCTGCTGATCATCGGCGTCGGCAGCCTGCAATTCATGCTGGACAACGGCAACGAGAAGGACTGGTTCAGTTCGCCCGTCATCATAACGGCGGCTCTGGTCTCACTCGTCAGCATGACGTTCCTCATTCCGTGGGAGCTCACCGACAAGCATCCCGTGATCGATCTGCATTTGTACCGCCGGCGAAATTTTCGAGTGGGCACCTGCGTCATCGGCGTCGCCTATTTCGCATTGTCCGGCGTCAACATCATCTTTCCGCTGTGGCTGCAAACCACGGTCGGTTACACCGCCACTTGGGCCGGCTTGGCGGTGGCCCCGGTTGGACTGCTGGCCCTGGTGGCGGCGCCCATCGTGGGCCGGAATATGAATCGCTTGAATCTGCGGCTCGCCGCCAGTTTTGCGTTCTGCGTGTTCGGCTTCGCCATCTTCTGGGCGGCCACCCTCAACGACACCGCGGACTTTGCCCAATTTGCCACGCCGCGTTTCCTGCAGGGGTTGGGCATCGCGTTTTTCTTTCTGCCGTTGAATCAAATAATGCTGTCCGGAATTCCGCCGAGCGACTTGGCATCCGCCTCGGGTCTGAGCAATTTCGTGCGCACCATGTCGGGCAGCGTTGCAACCGCGGTCACGGTAATGATCTGGAACCGGCGCACCGACTATCACCACGCCGTGCTGACCGAACATATCCGCACCTCCGCCGACGCATGGACGGGGTACCAGGCCGGCCTCGCGGCCCGTGGGATTTCGGGCACGGGCGCGTTTCAATATGTCGACCAAGTCATCACGAATCAGGCGATGACCCTGGGGGTGAATGACGTGTTCCACGTCCTGGGGTGGATGTACTTGCTGTTGATTCCCTTTGTCTGGCTCACCAAGCCGCCATTCACCGCGCGGGGAGCGGACGCGGCTCACTGATCAATCCCAGGAGCCTGTCTGACTAATGGGCACCTACTGCGGCCGCCCCACATCGGCATATTTCTGCGATCGTTTCACTCACATAGTACCCACTATGCTCGCGAAACGATCGCAGAAATCTGCTCGACGTGGGTCGCCCTCGTGACGGCGCCCATTAGTCAGACAGGCTCTTGGCGATACCGTGTAGGATCTCGGCTACGTGGGTTTATACGTGGGTAGGCCTTTGAGTTCACCGTACATCGTTGCCGTAGGGGGCACATTGCGTGCCAATTCCTCGACCGAACGAGCCATGCGATACGTGCTCGCCGCCGCGGAACGCGCCGGAGCGAAAACCAAACTCATCAGCGGTTCCTCGCTGCAGTTGCCCCTGTACCAGCCGGACAATCCGGAACGCAGCGACGGAGCCCGGGACCTGGTGGCGGAACTCGCCCTGGCCGACGGCATCATCTTGGGCTCGCCGGGCTATCACGGCAGTATCTCGGGCCTCGTCAAAAACGCGCTGGACTATGCGGAAGACTTACGCACCGATGTGCGGCCTTACTTCAGCGGCCGCCCCGTCGGCTGCATCGCAACGGCGGGCGGGTGGCCCGGGGCGGTGAATACCCTGGGTGCGCTGCGCGACATCGTGCATGCGTTGCGCGGCTGGCCGACACCGCTCGGTGCCGCCATCAACTCGGCGGAGAACGTATTCGACGTCGCGGGTATTTGTCAGGTGCCCCGCATTGCGCAGATGCTCGATTTGATCGCCGGCGAAGTCATGGATTTTGTGCGGCAAGGAAAATGCGGGTGATTCGAATGATGCGTTGTGTGTTGGGCCGGAGCGCTCACCTAGATTGACCACTGGACATAACGCGCCGTCTCATCCACTTTGTTGCCGCGAGGAGACGCCGGTCACGGTTTCACCAGGCCCGCTTAGCCACTATCGTCACGGCACTCCAACCGCATGCGGAAGAGATTCATGGCTGCGCCGAAAAATACGCCAATGACCGGGGAAATTTGGCACCTCACCATTGACGACTTGCTCGCGCCTTTGCCGGAAGCGACCCGCCTCGGTGGTCCAGGACCCTTTGTCATCAATCTCAGCGCGTCGACCGCGCCGATCACCGTGCCCGCAAAGAGCATCGCCGGCTGCGAGCAGGCGCATATGTATCAACTGCAGCGTACGGAGGATCGACGCCCTCGCTATCGCCTGCGCCTCGGTCCATTCAGCAGTGAAGACGAAGCCGACGCCGTCCTGATGATGGTGCGAGACATCTATCCAGGCGCTCTGACGGCTACTGCGGACGACGACGACTTGCGGGCGATAGCGACTCTGCGCGCGAAGACCGGTGCGTTGCCGCCGGCCTCCGAGAAGCCGGCGGTGTCGTCCCGTCCCGCCGCAAAGCCGACGGCCCCCGCGGCAGCGACGGCGGCCACGGTGCCGACGCTGTCCGATACGCCGGTATCTCCCGCCAAACCGATGGCACCCGCAACACCGATGTTTACCGCTGCGCCGCCGGCCCCCGCCAAGTCGATGGCTCGCACGATACCGACGCTTACCGCTGCGCCGGCAGCTCCCGCCCCGCCGGCGGCTCCGGCGATACCTACGGTTTCCACCGCGCCGACGGCTCCTGCCAAGACGATGGCTCCCACGATACCGACGCTTACCGCTGCGCCGGCAGCTTCCACCAAGCCGATGGCTCCTGCGGTGCCGACGCCTTCGGTTTCGCCGGCAGTTCCGGCCACGCCGGCGGCTCCCGCGATACCGACGGTCTCAACTGCTCCGACTCCTGCCAAGCCGATGGCGCCCGCGGTGCCGGCGGTATCCGCGACGCCGACGGCAGAGCAGAAAGTTCCCGTCCGTGTACCTGCGGTCGTACCGAAGCTCAACGCGCCGGTCCTGCGACAAGCGGAAGAGTCAAGCAAGCGCGTA
>DASWEO010000118.1:0-3483 GCA_036394715.1 Steroidobacteraceae bacterium | reverse complement strand
AAACATGCAACTACAGCCATACCTCCATTTCAACGGCGACTGCGAGACGGCGTTCAAGTACTACGAGCGGGTTCTCGGCGGCAAGATCGAGGCGATGATGACCCACGCGGGTACCCCCGCGGAACAACACGTCCCGGCTGAATGGCGCGATAAGATTCTGCATGCCCGGCTCGTCGTGGGCGACGCGGTGCTGATGGCTTCCGACTCTCCGCCAGGCCACTATCAAAAGCCGCAGGGTTTCACGGTGTCGATCCAGATCAACGATACGGCTCAGGCGGAAGCGATATTTCGCGGGTTGGCCGACGGCGGCACCGTCACCATGCCGTTCGCAGAAACCTTCTGGGCCGCACGTTTCGGCATGCTGGTCGACAAGTTCGGTACGCCGTGGATGGTGAACTGCGACCGGCCCGCCTGACGGGCGCAATCAACGGGGCAGGGTAAGATCACCACCCGAACACTGGTTCATGGGTGGGATAAGTGCAGTTTGAATCCGTCCCGGAAGATTTGCGCGAGCCGCTCGCGCTGTGGTGGGAGCGTGCCGCCGCGCAGGACGGCTTTCTCAGTGCCTACGCGGGACTCTCCGAAGACCTGCGAACGGAACTGCCGCGCGTCGCCGCGGGCAGCGAGTTCGTCGCGTCGGCGTTGATTCAGGATCCGCGGGCCCTCGAGTGGTTCGGGCGGCACGAGGAACCCTCCGCGGCGCGTGCCGCCGGCGCGGACTATGAGGATCGCGCGAGATCGGCACCGACGGCAGCCGACGCGCAGCGCATCCTGCGCGAGTGGCGGCGCCGCGAAATGCTGCGCATCGCGTGGCGGGATATCGCCGGGCGCGCAGGCGTGCGGGAGACCTTGCATGCGCTCTCGGATTTTGCGGACGCTGCCATCCGTGCGGCCGCCTCGGCCGCCCGATTGCATTTGCAGCCGGTTTTTGGCCTGCCGCGCGGCGCTGCGCACGACGAGGTGCCGCTGATCGTGCTCGGCATGGGCAAGCTCGGCGGCCGGGAATTGAACTTCTCGTCGGACATCGATCTCGTGTTCCTGTTCTCCGAGGCGGGCCAGACCGATGGTCCGCGCGAGGTTGAAAACGAAGAATATTTCAATCGCCTCGGCCGCGAGCTCATTCGCCTGCTCGGTGTGAGGAACGAGGACGGTTTCGTGTTCCGCGTGGACATGCGCTTACGGCCGTTCGGCGACAGCGGTCCATTGGTCGTAAGCTTAGCGTCGCTCGAGGATTATCTGCAGGAGCACGGCCGCGACTGGGAGCGTTATGCGTGGATCAAGGCGCGGCCCATCCTAGGCGCAGTGAGCTATGCGAAGGCGTACCCGGAGTTCGTGCGGCCGTTCGTGTATCGCCGTTATCTCGACTTCGGCGTGATCGAATCGCTGCGCGATATGAAAGCGCTGATCGCCCGCGAGGTGTCGCGGCGCGAACTCGATCAGCATTTGAAACTTGGCCGGGGAGGAATTCGCGAGATCGAGTTCATCGTGCAGTCCATGCAATTGGTGCGCGGCGGAAGCGACCGGCGGCTGCAGAACGCCTCACTGCTCGAAGTGCTGCCGATGTTGGCGGGTTCGAAGCTCATGTCGGCCGCCGACATTGCCGAATTGACGGACGCTTATCTGGTGCTGCGCAAAGCGGAGAACGCTTTGCAGCTGATCCGCGATGAGCAAACTCATTCGCTTCCCGACGCGCCGCTCGATCGCTCCCGGGTGAGCGTGAACATGGGGTTGCCCGATTGGCCCGCCGCGAATACCTGCATCGAGTCCGCACGCGACCGGGTGGCCAGACAATTCGACGCGTTGTTATCCGGCGCCTCGGACTCAGGGGCATCAGAAGAGGAAACGGGCGCGGACTGGCTGGCGTCCGATGACTCGAAGATCGACGACGAGCTTCGCGACAGCGGCTTTCCGCACGGCGACATCGCAGCGGCCGCGGCGACATTGGATGCCTATCGGCATGCGGCGTCCTACCGGCGGCTGGACGAAGCGGGACGGCGGCGTCTGCACGTCATTCTCGGCCGGCTGCTGAAGGCGGCTGCCCGGCACCCAGCGCCCGCGAGCGTGGTGCAGCGGGTGCTGCGCGTGCTGGAGGCGATCGGCACGCGCTCCTCGTATCTGGCCCTGCTCAAAGAGCAGTCGGCCGCGCTCGATCGCCTGATCGACGTCTGTGCGATCAGCGGGTTCCTGTCGCGGCAAATCGCCGACTTTCCGCTGTTGCTGGACGAGCTGATCGATGGCAAGGCATTCGACGAGCTGCCGTCGCGCCAGAGCTTCGTGCTGGAACTCGCCGCCCGCACCGAGCGGCTGCCCGCCGACGATCCGGAGCGGCAAGTGGAGGCGCTGCGGCAATTCCAGAAAGTGGCCGTATTCAAGGTGGCGCTCGCCGACCTTACCGGGCGGCTGCCGCTGATGAAGGTCAGCGACAGGCTGACCGATATTGCCGAGCTCATCATTCAATGCTGCATGGATCTGGCGTGGCAGCAAATGACCGACATTTACGGCACCCCGTTTTGCGGCAGCCAAGAGGGGAATCTGCGCCCGGTACGCGTCGCCGTCGCGGGTTACGGCAAGCTGGGAGGCTTGGAGCTGGGTTATGGCTCGGATCTCGATCTGGTCTTCCTGCACGATTCGAGCGGAGAAATTCAACAAACGAAGGGCGAGCGGCCGCTCGACAACGGCATCTTCTTCCTGCGGTTGGGACAGCGCATCGTGCATCTGCTCACCATGCATTCGGCGGCCGGCCGGCTCTATGAGGTGGACATGCGCCTGCGGCCGAACGGCAAGGGCGGATTCCTGATGACGGGCATCGATGCATTCGAACTCTACCAGCGCCAGGACGCGTGGACCTGGGAGCACCAGGCGCTGCTCCGCGCGCGGCCGGTGGCGGGCGATGCGGATCTGCGCGACGCGTTCGCCGCGGCCCGGCGCCGCGTGCTCTGCGCCGCCGTGCACCGCGACACTTTGCGAAGCGACGTGAGCGAGATGCGCCTGCGGATGCGGCGCGAGCTGTCCAAGGCCCGTGCGGGACAGTTCGACATCAAGCAGGACGCGGGCGGTATCGCCGACATCGAGTTTCTGGTGCAATACTGGGTGCTTGCCGCGGCGCATGTGGATCCGGAACTCTTGACCTATACGGACAATATCCGGCAGCTCGAGGGATTGGCCGCCGTGGGCGTGCTCGAACCCAAGCGGGCGCAATGGCTGACGGATGCCTACATCGGCTACCGGACGGTATTGCATCACTTGTCGCTCGAAGCTCAGGGGGGCCGGCGCGAAGGCCAGGGAGACCGGGTGGTGGGTGCCGCGCCATACGCCGAGACGCGCGCGCAAGTGATCGAGATCTGGCGCGAAACGTTCGAAGCCGCCCAGTGACTTGCATTGCGCGGCGCGGACCCTACAATCGACGCCCTGTTGCGTGCGCGGCCTCGTGTCGGCGCCTCGAGAGGTAAGCGGAGTGACGACAATGCCGGCGATGGTACAAGA
>DASWEO010000117.1:0-12491 GCA_036394715.1 Steroidobacteraceae bacterium | reverse complement strand
GCGGCCGACGTGGCGTCCGCCATCGAGACGCCGGAAAAGGCCGCTGCTGAATCGGCCTTCAAGGACACCGCGGAGCGCCTGGGCAAAATCTTGTCCGGCAAGATTGCGAGTGCCCGGGTGTCCGCGCGGCTGACCGATTCGCCCGCGGTTCTGGTCGCGGGAGAATTCGGCGTGAGCCTGCGCATGGGCCGCATTCTCAAGCAGGCTGGCCAGAACAATCCGTTCGCCACACTGCCGATTCTCGAATTGAATCCCAAACACCCCTTGGTCGAGCGTCTCGGAGGCACTGCCGATGACGCCGCCTTCGCGGATCTGGCCCACGTGCTGTACGACCAGGCAATGCTGGCGGAGGGCGGCGAACTGGACGACCCCGCGACCTTCGTTCGCCGCGTCAACCGGCTCATCGTGGAAGGCCTCGCTGCGCAGCCGAAAATCATTCTGAGCTAGTGTCCTGTCCCATCAATAACTTGCTCGATCCGCCCGCGGATTTTCGTGGCGGGCAAGGCGCGCCGACGAGTCATAGTGGGTACTATGGCGAGGAGGCGCAACGCCGCCCGGCGCGAAAAGACGCGGCGCAGCGAGTGAGTTATTGATGGGACAGGACACTGGCATGCTGACACCGCAGTGGGTTGCCGCAGAGAACACAAGCCACGAGTCGTCCGCGGGCGACGACTCCTTGCTCGACGCGTACTCCGGTGCGGTGATCGGCGCGTTGGAGCGGGTGGCGCCCGCGGTCACGTTCATCGAGGTCGAACATGGCGCCGGGGCGGCGGCGGGCGGGCGCGCGCCCAACGGCCGTGCGCCCAGGGGCCGCGGCACGCCCGAAGCGCGCCGTCCCGTGCGCGGCAGCGGTTCCGGATTCCTGTTCACTCCGGACGGCTATCTCTTGACCAACAGCCACGTGGTTCAGGGTTCGGACCAGATCACGGTGCGCTTGAACGACGACACCCGCTTCAGCGCCGATCTGGTCGGAAACGATCCTGATTCGGACCTGGCGGTGCTGCGGATCGGCTCGCCGAGCGCACTGCCCTATGCGGAGTTCGGCGATTCCGCGGCCCTGAAGGTGGGACAGGTGGCGATCGCCATCGGCAATCCGCTCGGATATTCCAAGACCGTGACGACGGGTGTCATCTCGGCGCTCGGGCGCACGCTGCGGGCCACTTCCGGCAGGCTCATGCACGATGTCATTCAAACGGACGCCGCGCTCAATCCGGGAAATTCCGGGGGACCGCTGGTCGATTCCAAGGGCAGGGTGATCGGCGTCAATACCGCGATGATCCCGCAAGCCCAGGCCATTTGTTTTGCCACGGGAATCAACACGGCAAAATGGGTGATTGGCCAGTTGTTCGCACACGGCCGGGTGCGCCGTGCCTATATCGGGGTTTCCGGAGCCACGGTGCCCATTGCGACGCGCGTGGTGCGGCATTTCGAACTGCAAAGCTCCACGGCCGTGCATGTATTGGAATTGGTGCCGGGCAGTCCGGCCGCCGTCGCGGGCGTCGAGGCGGGCGACCGCATGATTGCGCTCGACGGCGTGCCCGTCGACGGGATCGACGGCCTGCAGCGCCTGCTCGACTCCAGTTGGATCGGCCGCGAGTGCGAGTTGCAGCTGCTGCGCCGATCGAGCGTGATTCGTGTGAAAATCCGGCCCATCGAACTGCCCACGCGCGACGCGTGAGAATCCAGGAGTCGCTTCAATGACTACGCAAACCCATCCGATCACTTTGGCGGTGCCGCCGGAGCCCACCGACCATCTCGAGGGGTCGCAGCACGCGCGGGTGACGCTGGTCGAATATGGCGACTTCGAATGTCCCAGCTGCAAGGTCGCGGTGGCGACGCCGAAGCTGTTGCTCGAGCGATTTCCCAACAAAATCCGCTTCATATTTCGGCACTTTCCGCTGCAGGACGCTCATCCGCACGCGCTGCTGGCGGCCGAGGCCTCGGAAGCGGCGGCGGCGCAGGGGAAGTTCTGGCCGATGCACGATTTGCTGTTCCAGAACCAAGCGCACCTCAAGGACAGGGATTTGCATCGCCATGCGATCGACCTAGGTCTGGATATGGCGCGATACACCGCGGAGATGGACGATCACATCTATCTGCAGAAGGTGCGCGAACATATCGAGGGCGGCCGCCGCAGCCACATTCGTGCCACGCCGACTTTCTTCCTCGACGGGGTCGTGCAGGACATCTCCTTCGGCATGAAGGCGCTGCACGATGCGGTGGCGGGCGCCGTGGGGCACGGCGGCTGAGGGCGGCGGCCGGAGCGGCGAGCGCACGGGCGCCGCCACTGAATGCGCGGCTGCAGACTGATGCTAAAGAGCGGCTTTCTGCGCTGTGACCGCGATTTTCTTGCGTGCAGTCGCCAATTCGGGGCGTTCGTCGCCGACTGCGATTTGCGTGAGCTGGTGGAAGTATTCATTGGCAGCCTGTGCGTTGCCGGCAGCTTCGGCGGCGTTCGCTGCGCCATAGAGGGCGTTGAAGCGGTTGGGCGCGACTTTCAGCACGGCCTGGTATTCCGCTAACGCATCCTGCGGATGATTCTGCAGAGCGAGCGCTTCCGCAAGCATTTCGCGCGCGGGCGTCACCGCGCCGGGCGTGACGGCGTGCTTGTCCATGGTCTCTTCGAGTTCTGCTGCGGAGCGAAGTTGCGCGATTGCGTCAGGGCCGTTGCCGCCGGTTTGCGCGATCCATCCGGCCACTTCGCGGCGCTGAACCTCGACCTGATTCGACCAATAGGTGTTGTTCCGTTTGGCCGTGGCATCGCGCAGTGACGCGAGCGTCTGCTCCGCCCGGCCGGCGAGTTCGAGGTTTCCGGAACGGGCCGCGCCCACGCCGATTGCGGTCCAGGTGATTGCCTGCGTCCACGGGGTGCCTTCCCCCCGGACCCTCAAACCGCTCGCTTCCGTCCAATTGCCGAGCTCGACCGCTAAGCGCGCTGGGGTTGCTGCAATGGCATAGTCACCCGTGAGAGTCAGGCCGGTAAGCGGGGGCAGCGAGCGTATCTGAACGAGCACGGCTTTCGCTTGCTGTATCCGCCCACTCTGCAAATAGGCATATTCCAGGTAATCCATGGCGTGAAGCCGCTGGTCGCGGGCCTCGCCGTTCGTGGAAGTGGCTTCCGCGGCGGCGGCGAGTTGCGCAGACTTCAGGTTGGAGCTGATGGATTCGTCCCAAGAACCGACGCGCGTAAAGAGATGCGAAGGCATGTGATTGGCATGGGCGGAGGCGGGCGCGATTTTCGCGTACATGCGCGCCGCACCGAGGCCTTGCTCGGCGAGAACGGGATTGTCGTAGCAATGAATGATGTAGTGAGCGATGCCCGGATGGCGCGGCTGCTTCTTGAAGATAGGCTCGAGTATTTCGCCGCACTTGCGCTGGTTGGCAAAGGTCTTGTCGGTTTTCGGCGCGGTGATGGCGAGGGTCAGCGCGTGGAAGATGGCGGCTTCGCTGTCGGCGGGGTAGGCCGCTTGCAGTTCACCCATTTTTTGCTCGAAGGCGCGGTCGTGCGATGCGTGGTCTTGATCGTCCTGGCGGTAGATTTCCGCCAATGCATTGATGTAGGCGTGCTCGCGCGCGGTGGTCTTGGGATTTGCACCGGCAAGCTCTTGCGCCCTTTGCGACGCGGTTCGGCCGGCCGCGGTGTCGCCGTTATCCCAGAGGCCGTGATAGTGGCTCATGGCAATGCCCCACTGCGCCATGGCGCACGTCGGGTCGCGCTTCGACACTTCCGCGAAGGATGAGCGCGATTGCTCGTACTGGAAAGAATGCAGGAGGGCGACCGCCCGATTGAATTCGGTTTGTGTGGATTTGACGCAGGAAATCGCAAAGTGGATGGAGCCGAGCTCTTCGGCGGAGAGCTTGTGGTCGTGATGTTCGTCCGCACCGGCGACAGAGGTGCACAAGAAAAGCGCACACAAACCGGACATCCAGCGCATAGGGCCTCCGAATGTGAGCCATGCTACGGGGAGTCGAGACATGCAGAACCGCGGCGAGTATGAGCGGTCTCGGTGCGGCGAGTCAAATAGGTACCTATAGTTGACCGCTGGTCTATTCGCACACCGCGCCGGATGACGTCGGCGCCGCGCCCGGCACGGACTCGGCGTGCTCGCGCAGAATCCGATAGACCACATTGAGAGGCACTGCCCGGTCGAATTGTCGGTGGCGGATGGGCAGCAGAGTATCCGCGACGCTGCCGGGGAGCCGCGCACTTTCCACGGTCACGTAGCCGTCGGAGGATCGGCCTCGGGAATCGCGCGCGGCCGTGCCCATGATGGAATAGAAAGGGACGCCGTCAACGATGGGCAAATCGCCGTAGGCCTGCATGAGCGGATTGTGGGGCGAGAGAGACGCCACGCTGGTCATGCGGCCGGAGGTGAACTCGGAGCGAATGTTGGGCTGCAGTTCCTGCGAATCGCGCAGCCCGATTTCGCGGGTGAGATTCACGTAGTCTGCCGGCAGGCGCAAAAGGCTGGCGCTCAGCCGGCCGAGCAGTCCGTCCGCCCTGTCGCTGCCGTGTTGCGGTGTTCCCATGAAAATGATCAGGCCGACGCTTGGCCAGGGCTCGAGAAGGAGCGCGTCCTCGAACGTGCTGCGGACGGCTGCGTCGGCGTGCAGGGCGTCGACGGGCACGCGAAATGTGGTGTCCCAGAGCTTGGTGCCGCTGTCCACGGCAATCGACTTGGCCAGCAGTCCGCCCATGCTGTGACCGATCAAGACCAGCTTCGGGCTCACATGGGGATCGTATTTGACCACGGCGAGAAATTCGGCCAGCTCACGCCGAAAGCGGGTGGCGGTGGCCAAGAAACTCTCGTTGGTCGCGTACGCGTAGTGAACGATCTGGTATCGGCCGCGCAATTCTTCGGATCCCAGAATGTCATTGGTGAGTTCGCGCCACGCCTCGGCGCTCGAGGCAAGCCCGTGAATCAGTATCAGCGGAATCTTGTCGGGATCCCAGGGCGCGCTGATGGTTACACCCAAGCGGCTGCCGGGAACGCTGTTGCCGAACAGGGCGGCGCGGCCCGCGGCGCGCGAATGATCGCGCGTGATCTCCACCGCGTAGGGTGCGGTGAAATCAGCCGCCACGGGCAGGGTTTGCCTGCCGAAGCACACATACTCCGCCAGCCTGGTGTCGGCGAGCCCTACCCGCACGCGTTCCGGCTGGCTCTGTAAATCCGGCGAGTTACTCAAATCGTCGGTGGCGAAGCGCAGGTACACCGTAATGGGTGCGATGTACCCGCCCGCCGGAAAGTATTGCTCCAGCGGGAAACCTTCTTCTCCCGGCGCGCGCCGCGCGACCGAGCGGCGCGCCACCATGGGTATGCCGATGCCGTCCCGCGTATAGCGGTTGCGGAGACCCGTGATGCGATAGCCCCAGGCGAGCGAGAAATTACTGAAAAAATAGGCATATAGGTCGCTGTCGTCATTGTCGAAGGTCACGTTGAACGCTCCGGCGGGAGTGGTTTCCGTGAGATCCCCGGTCCAATTGCGTCCCGAGGCCATCAGCATCAGGAAGTAGCGCCCCGCGGCGAGGCTGTAAAAGCTGGAAGCCAGGCGATACTTCTGATCGAACGGATCGATGTGAATCATCTTGCCGCCGGGGAACAAGAGCCGCGCGGCCTCGCGAGCGGCGACGAGATAGTACTGCCGGGACAGGGCGGGCTCCTTGCCGTCCAAAGCTTGCGCGGCCCGCAGTGCGAGTTCGGAGCGAGCGAATGCGCGGGTGGCAGGATCGATGCGCTCGCTCGCACCCAGGGCGGCCAACTCTGCGGCCGTGGTGCCCGCGACGCCGGCCTCGGGAACGAGATTGAGGGCCTGGCGGGTCGCGAGGCTGAGGCGGCCCGAACTCAACAGACTATCCGAGTATTCGCGGTAGCCTTCGTGCAGATCCAGGGGTTCCACCGCGACAAAGCTGTGTACGCCGGTGATGCAGCCCTCAGTGGAGCACAACATGCAGAGCACGCAGGCCAGAGCTAATAGACGGCCTCGCCGCGTCGAAGCGGTCCAACGTTGAGACATACCGGCTCATATGGGGTAAACACCATGGAGTTTACGGGAAAACGAAAAGGGCGCCCGGAAGGGCGCCCAAAGAGGGGATCTCGATCGCCGATGCGGCGAGGTCAGACGAGGCTAGCTCCAGGTCAGCCCGAGGCTAGCTCAGGTCAGCCCGAGGCTAGCTCCAGTCGTCGCCGCCCCCGCCGCCCGACCCGCCGTCATCCCAGCCGGAGCCGGGGTCGTTCACGCCGAAGTCGGAGCCGCCCATGTCGCTATTGCTGAAGCCCGAGTCGCCCGCCTCGGCGGGGGGTATGACACCGCCGCCGCTGCTGCGGCCGCCGTCCAGGAAATGATGGGCGAGTTCTTCGCCGGCAACCACGCCTGCGCCCACGGCCAATCCTGAGGCAAGTCCGCCGGCGATGCCGGAGCCGATTCCACCACCGCCCATCGGGGCGGGACCGTAGCCGCCGGGTCCATATCCGGGGGCTCCGGGTGCGCCGCCCATACCGGGGCCGGCCACGGGATACTGGACGTAGGTATTGCGCCGGCGGAATACCAGCCACAGGATGCCCACCACCCCGGCCAGAATCAGTACCGTGCCCCAGGGAAAGTGAGGCTGGGGTACGGACCGGATCACGGTCGGGCTGATCGCGCCCGCTCTAAGTCCTAGTTGCGCTTTGAGTTCTTGCACCGATCGCGGATTGGCGAAGGGCAGGCCGGGCTTCAATTGTTCGGCAGTGCCGAGTTCCGAGCGCGCGAGCGCGGTCTTGCCTTCCTTCGCGTACAGTTCGGCCTGCACGTAATGCGCTTTGGCGCTGGTCGGATGATCGGCCAGAACCTGGCTGATCATCTGCTGGGCTTGGTCGAGGTGACCGCCCGCCGCCGCGGTGTAGATCTGGTCCATGGTGGGGTCGCTATCCGCGAACGCCGGCGATGCGATTCCGATCGCGAACGTCACGGTCGCGGCAAGGGTCGCAGCAACTAATAGTCTTCGCATAAATGCCCCCGACAGGTCGAATTGACCATTGTGGGTTTAGATATGGGCGCTTCTGCGAAGTTCAACGTCCCCTAAAGGGGTGCCCCGGCGAGCGCCATGGCAGGCGGCGCGGAGCGGGCGGCTCACTATGATGCCACAGCCTTGTCGCGGACGCTGATGGCGGTGCCGAACACATGGTCCCATACCGGCGTGGTTACGCCGAAGTTTCCGCTCTTCGGCGAGTAGTGATGGCGCATGTGCCAGGCGCGAAGATCGTTGAAGTAGGAGGGCGAGGGCGTATTCGCGTGATGATGGATGACATGATGCACGAGCCCGTACCACCAGTATCCGAGCATCACGCCGACGGTGAGGCCGTCCGCGACATTGAATCCCACGCACCACCACGCGGGCACCAAGACAGCGAGGCTGAGGACCGTGACGCTGATCCACGATGGCGTGCCGATGAACGCCAGCGGCGAGGCATGGTGAAGGCCGTGCATGGGCGAAAAGTACGGCATTCTATGCAGTGCAATCCGGTGCAGGGCATACTCGGCCAGTGTCCAGAAGACCAGCCCCGCCATGGTGGCACCGAGCCATTCCGCGCCGCTGGTCCAAGTCACATGATTGATATTGATCGCCGTCAACGCGACGAGTACCAGAGGATAGACGACGAAGTCCGAGTAATAGCTTAATTTGCTGAGTTGCATAGTGGTGCCCCTCGCTGGTATTCGATGCGCTATTTGACCACGAATTATGCAGAATGTTAGCGAAAGAATAAACCACCCGCTTGGTAGAACCCTCTTCGTAGAATTTTCAACGCATGAGCGCCGACCGGCCCGTGTGAGCGGGCCCCACGCTCAGGCCAGCCGTTCGAGTCCGGTCAGCAAGCGGCTCAGCTCATCGCGGGTGTTGTACATGGAGATGCCGGTGCGGAGCAGCCCGCCGCGCTCGGCCAGGCCCAGCAATTGCACCGGACGCGCCGCGTAGAAATCTCCGTCCCAGACGCAGATGCCTTGATTCCCCAGGGCCGTTGCGGCCGCGGCCGCAGTGATTTTGAGGGTGATCGACACGGTCGGTGCGCGCGCGCGGCCGGCGCCAAAGTCGGGCCCCCAGACGCGAACGCCGGGAATGCGGCCCACGGCGTCATGATAGTACTTCGCCAACTCATGCTCGTACGCAGAGATGTGCGTCATGGCGTCGACGATGCGTTCCCGGAGCGAGGCGCCGTTGCCCCAGCTCGCGATGTACTCCACCGCCGCGCGCACGCCGTCGATGGCGGCGTGATTCAGTGTGCCGGTTTCGATGCGATAGGGAGCCGCGGGATTCTGCACGCTCAAACGGTCCGTCGGCAATCGATCGAGTGCGCCCGGCCGTGAATAGAGCACGCCCACATGCGGCCCATAGAATTTATAACCCGAGCAGAGCAGAAAATCCGCGCCGAGCGCCTGAACGTCGATCGGAAAATGCGGCGCATAGTGCACGGCGTCGATCACCAGCAGCGCGCCCACGTTCCGGGTCAGGCGCCGCGCGAGCGCCAGGTCATTCACGGTTCCGAGTGAATTTGCCGATGCGCCGATGGCAAAGAGCTTGGTGCGCGATGTGATCTTGTCCGCCATGTCGGCGGGATCCAATTCACCGGATTCCAGGAGCCGCACTTCGCGCACCACGACGCCGCGTTCCTGCAGGTTGAGCCAGGGTCCGCGATTTCCCTCGTGGTCGAGCTGGGTGATGAGCACCTCGTCGCCCTTCTCCAGCGTGCGTCCGATCGCCGCGCTCAGATTGAAGTTGAGCGTGGTCATGCTTTGCCCGAACGATATGCACGAGCCGCCCTCCGCGCCGAGAAAGGTGGCGACGACGCTGCGCGCGACTTCCATGCGCCGATCCACTTCCCGGGAAGGCGCGAAGTTGCCGTGTGTGTTCACGTTGCAGGAGGCATAGACGTCGGCGATTGCATCGACCACGACGCGGGGCACTTGAGTGCCCCCCGGTCCGTCGAGGAACGCAAGGTCAGGATTCTTGATCAATGCCGGGAAATCCTGCCGGCTGCGCAGGCAATGCTCGAGTGTGTAGGCCATTACAGTAGATCGTAGGTGAAGTCGTAGCTCGACGATTTCGCGTCGCGTGGATGCAGTTTCATGCTGCCCTTGGCGCCCGCATACTTGCCGGTGCCGCCGGTGACGGTGAACAACGAATCACCCTCGTCCATGAACGGTCCTTCGACGGTAATCTGGCCTGCCTTCAGCGTCAAAGTCCAAAAGCATTCCCAGCTCTTGCCGACGACGGTGCGCACACAATAGCCCTGATCGGTGCCCACCTGAGTCTTGTTGGCCGAGTCGAATACGCCGTTGGCGAACACCAGCATATCGCCGACCGAATCGCCCTTGGGCGGGAGATCCACGGTGGTTTCGCCCACCGGCCGTTCGACCACTATGATTTGTTCGGCGGCCAAAGCCGGGAATGTCAGAAGCGTCGCTGTGAGCGCCGCAGCGCGGCCGATGGTGATTTTCATGGTGTCCCCTTCAGTTTGCCGAGATTAAGTTGCCGTTTCCTCGACGGCATTCTTTGCAATAATAGCAAGTTGACATCCTCCCCGCCTAAGGACGGGGATTCCCCCAGCCGACGTAAAGGTGCCTCCATGCTGACCAGCGATGTGCTGCCGTTGATTCGTGAAGCGGCGAATCGCGTGTACTCCGTGGCGCACGAAACGCCCTTGGTGCCCCTGCCTCGCAGTGCCCCGGCGCCGCAGTCAGGAACGGCCTACGCCAAGCTCGAACAGCTGCAAGTCACCGGCTCCTTCAAACTTCGCGGCGCGGCCAATAAGCTCATGAGCTTGAGCCCGCAGCAGGCGGCCGCGGGTGTCATCACTTCGTCCACGGGCAATCATGGCCTGGGGGTCGCGGCGGCGGCGAAATTTCTCGGGATCGACGCCGAAGTGTTTTTGAGTGCCCAGGTCACCCAGGCGAAGCAAGAAAAGATCCGCAGCCAGGGCGCGAGAGTCCGTGTCGTGGGCGACGACCCGCTGGCCGCTGAAGTCGCGGCGCGGGAGGCGGCCTTGCAAACCGGGCGCAGCTACGTGTCGCCCTATAACGATCCCTATGTGGTGGCGGGCCAGGGTACCGTCGCCGTGGAACTATTGCGTCAGTTGCCCGACATGGACGCCATCTTCATCGCCAGCGGCGGCGGCGGACTGATGAGCGGCATCGGCACTCTGCTGCACCATACGGCGCCGCGCGCCGAAGTGATCGGCTGCTGGCCGGAAAATTCCGCGGTGTTGTATGAAAGCCTGAAGGCGGGACGGATCATCGAAGCCGCGGAGTCCGCCACCTTGAGCGAGAGCACCGCCGGCGGCGTCGAGGAAGGCTCCATCACCTTCGATCTGTGCCGCGAGGTCATGCATCACGGCGTACTGGTCACCGAGGACGAGATCTTGAGTGCCATGCGCTGGGGCCACGCCCAAGGCTGGGCGATGGAAGGCGCGAGCGGCGTTGCGTTGGCCGCTTATTTCAAGGAGGCGGCGCGCTACGCGGGCCGCAAGGCAGTCGTGCTGATTTGCGGCGGCAATCCGTCGCCGGCGATTCGCGATTTGCTGGGGTGATTCCAAATATCAAGCGAACCTTCGTCTTGCCGAAGCAGAATCCGCTGCTAAAAATCCGATGCGATCGCCTCGATGAGCGTCGGCCCCGCATGATTCAAGGCGGTGCGTATCGCGTCGGTGAGCGCGGCCGGGTCATGCACCCGGTAGCTTTCTGCGCCGCAGGCCTTGCCAAGGGCTACGAAGTCGGGGTTGCGCGCGATCACACCGAGTTCCGGAATGTGCGCGGCAACCATGTCGTCGCGAATTTGCCCCAGGGCAGAGTTGTTCCACACGACGATCGGCAGACTGAGGCCGGCTTCGACTGCGGTCAGAAGCTCGGTTACGGTGAATTGCAGACCGAAGTCGCCCGCGAGCGCAATGACGGCGCGGGCAGGGCTCGAGATTTTGGCGCCGAGCGCCGCCGGCAGCGCGAATCCCAAGGTGCCGTAACCGGACGGGTGGAACCATTGTCCGGGGTTGTCGACCGGATACGCGTAATTTCCGAAATAAGCGATCTGCGTCATGTCGCTGAATACGACGCCGTCCCAGGGCAGCGCGCTCTTGATGGCGCGCAGCGCGCGCCGCTGGGCCTGCGCCTTCGAATCCAGGCTGCTTTCGATCTCAGCATGAAATTTCGCGGACCCGCCTATGCTCAAACGCCATCCGGCGCGGGTTACCGCCTCTTGCCCACGGCCCGCCAATGCTTGATTGATGGAGTGCAGCGCACTGCGCGCATCGGACCAGACGCGGACATCGGCCGAGTATTGGTCGGCGAGCTTCACCGGATCCAAGTCGATGCGGACGAGCAGACCGCCCAGCGGCAGCTTGGTGGTGAAGTACATGTCGGTCTCACCCAGTTCGGTGCCCACGGCAAGCACCACATCCGCATCGGCGATCAAGCGCTGAATGGGAGGGTAGGGCAGCGAGGTGCCGAAGTTCGACGGATGGCTTTCGGGGAGCAACCCCTTGCCTGCGGCCGTGGTCACCAGAGGGCAATCCAGAGTCTCGACCAGGCGGCGCAGCTCCGCGCCGGCCCGGCGCGCGCCGCCGCCTGCAATGACGAGCGGCCGCGCGGCCTGGCTGAGCAGCCGCACCGCCGCGCCGATTTGATCGGGACTCGCCTGCAGGACGAGTGAGCTGTCCTCGAATCGCTGAGCCTCCAGGGTCGTCGTTTCGGCGAGTACGTCGAGCGGAATTTCCAAGTACGCCGGCCGCGGGCGTCCGGTGCGGAACGAGGCCAGACACAGCCGTAGATGTTCGCGCACATCCTCGGCACTGTGCGCCGAGCGCGCAATGCCGAACACGCCGGCGGCAAGCGCGGCCTGGTCGTAGAGCTCGTGCAGCACTCCCCATTGCTTGGTGAAGGAGGCGCGAACCGGCGCGGCTGCCACCACCAACAACGGAACGGAGTCGGAATAGGCCTGGGCGGCGGCGGTCAGGATGTTGGTGAGCCCCGGACCCGAAATCACGAAGGCGGCCGCGGGCCGCCCGCTCAAGCGCGCGAATCCATCGGCCGCGAATCCCGCGCCCTGCTCGTGCCGGACGAGCACGTGCCGCATGTTCGCGGACGTCAGGCCGCGATACAGCTCCAAGTTGTGCACGCCGGGTATGCCGAACACGGTGTCGATGTCATTGGCGACCAAGAGTTCGACGAGATAACCGCCGATATTGCGCGACATATGAACCTTCGTTGAAATTGAACATTAGTTCATGAAGCGCGCTAGGATTGCGCACCGCCAACGGCTAGGCAAGAGAAAAGATGCAATATTCACCTTTGGTCAAGCGAATCGCGGGCGACGGCGCGGACGCCTGGATCATTCACTACGAGGCGCGGGCGGCCCACGAGCGCGGCGAAGACGTCATCTTGCTGAGCGTCGGCGACCCCGATCTCGAAACCCCGGCGCCGGTGCTGGAGCGGGCCATCGAGAGATTGCGCGCCGGCGACACTCA
>DASWEO010000116.1:0-2779 GCA_036394715.1 Steroidobacteraceae bacterium | reverse complement strand
AGCTGAAAAAACGATTCGCCGCTCTGCAGCATGTCCGCCAGCAGCCGCGCGGAGGGGGTGCGCTCAACGTCGTCGATTTTCGCCCGCTGTTGTTCGAGAGCGGACGTGTACGGGCGCGCAGGCTCGCCGTGATCGAGCAATTCGCACAAGCCCTGCATCGCGTCGAGCAATTCGCGCGCCCAATCCTGCATCGGAAAGTCACGTCCTTCGCGCTTCAGCATGAGATTGGGTTCGCGGCCGCGCCTTGCAACCAACAAGTGGTTGGCATCCAGGCTCGCCTGCTCGCTCTCCCCGATCGGTGCGCTCTCCCGCAGCAGGCATAGCGCGAGAAAAGCCTCCAGGAAGCGCAGTTTGTTCTGATTGACGCCGACCGGATCGAACGCGCTCACGTCGAGCGCACGCACTTCGACGTATTCCACTCCCGCCCTTTGCAGCGCCTTGGTCGGGCGCTCCCCTGAGCGCGCAACGCGTTTCGGCCGGATGAAGCTGTAATACTCGTTCTCGATCTGCAGGATGTTGGCGTTGAGTTGCCGATATTCGCCGTCGACCTTGACGCCGATCTTCTCGTACGGCGGATAAGGCGTGCTGATCGCCTGCGAGAGATCGCGCACGTACTCGTCCAGGCTGTTGACCGACACCTTCACCGTCGCTTGATTCTTGTTGCGGTAGCCCAGGTCGCTCATGCGCAGAGACGTGCCGAACGGTTCATAGAAGGTATCGGCGTCGAGCTGGCTCAAGGTGGTTTCGCGCCCCGCAAAGAAACTCTTCGACACCGCCGGCGACGTGCCGAACAGGTACAGCACGAGCCAGCCGTAACGCCGGTAGTTGCGCAGCACGCCGAAGTACTGCGCGGATACGAAGCTCCGCAGCGGCTGGCGGGATTGATTGATGTCCTCGAGAACGCCCCAGAGGCGCGGGGAAAAGGAATAGTTGAAATGCACGCCGGAAATCGCCTGCATGATGCGCCCGTAGCGCACCCCCAAACCATGCCGATAGATGGTCTTCATCCGCCCGACGTTCGAAGTGCCGAATTGCGCGAGCGGAATGCCGGCGTCGCCCTCGAGAGCGCAGGGCATGCTCGTCGCCCACAGCAGTTCGTCATCCAGATGGCGGTACACGAACTGGTGGATATCGCACAAGTACTGCAGCAATTCCCATGCCTCGCCGAACGGCGGGGTAACCAGCTCGATCAGCGACTCGGAAAAATCCGTCGTGATGTTTTCGTTGGTGAGAGGCGCGCCCAGGGCGGCGGGATGCGGCGTCTGCACGATGTCGCCGGCGGGCGAGACGCGCAGCGACTCCTTTTCGACGCCCTTGCGGCCGCCGCGCAGCACACCTCGTTCCCCTGAATTGATGAGCCCCGCGAGGCGGCGCTCGAATATCTTATCAACCACGTTACGCAATACCTCGATCCTCGATCTACGGCAGCTCGGCAACGACCTCGATTTGAACGAGGAATCCCGGATCCACCAAACGCTGCACCTGTACCCATGAGGTCGTCGGCAGCCGCTCTTTGTCGTAATACTCGAACCGCAAGTCAGAGGCCTTCAGCAAGGCGTCCATATCCGTCGTATAGATCGTCTCCTTGACGACCTCGTCGAAGCCCGCCCCGTGCGCGGCGAGCGTGCGGCGTATATTGGCGTAAGCGGTGCGCATTTGCCCGGCCATATCTCCCGACGCCACCAGCCGCCCGTTCTCATCCGCCGCCACCGAGCCCGAAATATACAGCGTTTTATCGATCAGCACGGCCTGGGAATAGCCGAAGTCCTTCTCGTAAGGATTCAGATGGAACACCTGCTTGACCCGCGCCGGCGGCGGCTCCGGTTCACGTTGGCAAGCGGCGAGCGCCAGCGCCGGCGCAATCCACGCGATGAGGATGACTCGGCTCAACATGCGTACTATCCCGGTTTCTGGTTCTGGACGAATTCAGCACGAGCGCGCAGCGCACGCAACATTTTCGGCAAGTCGCGCCGCAAGGCCGCACGCTCCATCCAGCGCGGAACCCAGAAGCCCGGCACTAGATGGACCGAGTAGTGCGCGACGGTGTCGTCCCCGTCGCTCCGCAAATCCCACGAACCTCGAAGGAGCGCCAAGTCCCCCGAGATGCGTTCGATGGACACGCGCGACGGTTCGTCATAAAACGCACGGATTTCATATGTGAGTTTGGGCGCGTACCAGGAATAGTTCATCACATGCCGAATCCGTTGCCACGACCGGTCCGGCGCCGTCTCCATCACCTCACAGGACATGAGGCCGGGAATCATCTGCAAAGCTTCCGCACAGCTGGTGATCAGCGACCAGACCACCTCGCGGTGCGCATGGATTCTGACCCATGCGCTCGCACTGCCGCTCTGTTCTCCGGCGTCCAGCGTCACTGCGATGTCGATGTCGCCATGCTGCACGGATTCCTGCGCAAGGTCCGGCGCAGGCACGGCGTGGGCGGCGAACGAGAGGAATACGACGAGTAGTAAATAGCGCACTGGATAGTCTGACTCCGGACACGGTGAACTGTTCGATGAATATCGCCGCCTGGCGGTTGTTTTGAAAGGCCCGCATCAGCGTCGAGCCTCCATCCATAGCTTCATTTTCGCCTCGAGAATATCCATGGGCATGGCACCGTCCTTCAGGATCTCAGCATGAAAGTCGCGGATATCGAAACGCGCGCCCAGCGCCTGCCGCGCATGAGTGAGCAGCGCCTGGAATTTGAGCTCACCCATCTTGCACGCCAAGGCGTCCCCGGGCAGCGCCACGAAGCGGTCGGTCATCAGACCGGCATCGG
>DASWEO010000115.1:0-2425 GCA_036394715.1 Steroidobacteraceae bacterium | reverse complement strand
ATCCCAGTATTCGGCAAGCGACTCGCCCTTGACCGCGAATACCGGCGTGCCGCCGGCGGCGATGGCCGCGGCCGCATGATCCTGGGTCGAATAGATATTGCATGACGCCCAGCGGACCTGCGCGCCCAGGGCGTTCAGGGTTTCGATCAGCACCGCCGTTTGGATGGTCATGTGCAAGGAGCCCGTGATGCGCGCGCCGCGCAGGGGCAGCTCCGCCGCGAACTCGTGCCGGATCGCCATGAGGCCCGGCATTTCCGTTTCGGCGATCTTGATTTCCTTGCGGCCCCAATCCGCCAGCTTGAGATCCTTGACCAGGAAATCCCGGGGTTGCTTGATTGCTGCATTCATCGATCGAGTCTCCGTGAGGCGCGCTTTAAGCGGCGCGCGTTGCTTTGAATTCGGCCGCGAGCGTGCTCGCCTTGTCGGTGCGCTCCCAGCTGAACTCCGCTTCTTTGCGGCCGAAGTGCCCGTAGGATGCCGTCTTCTGATAGATCGGCCGCGCCAGATCCAGCATTTCGCGCAGGCCAAAGGGAGTGAGATCGAAATGCGCGCGCACCAGCTGCGTCAGACGCGTGTCGGGCAATTTCCCGGTGCCGAAGGTCTCGACCATGATGGAGGTGGGTTCAGCCACCCCAATGGCGTACGAGACCTGCACTTCGCAGCGCTCGGCGAGACCCGCGGCGACTATGTTCTTGGCCACGTAGCGCGCGGCATACGCCGCCGAACGATCCACCTTGGACGGGTCCTTGCCGGAGAAGGCACCGCCGCCATGACGCGCGAAACCGCCGTAGGTGTCCACGATGATCTTGCGCCCGGTAAGGCCGCAATCGCCGACAGGACCGCCGATGACGAATCGCCCCGTGGGATTGATATGGTACTTGGTATTCTTGTCGATCCATTTGCCCGGCAGCACCGGCTTCAAGATCTCCTCGATGACGGCCTCACGCAATTGCTTGGTGCTGATGCTGTCCTCATGCTGAGTCGACAGGACCACCGCTTCCAGCCCCACCGGCTTGTCGTTTTCGTAGCGCAGGGTCACCTGGCTCTTGGCGTCCGGCCGCAGCCAAGGCAGCTTGCCGCTCTTGCGCACCTGGGCCTGGCGCTTCACCAAGCGATGGGCGAGAGTGATGGGCGCCGGCATAAGCACGTCGGTCTCATTGGTGGCGTAGCCGAACATCAGCCCCTGGTCGCCGGCTCCCTGCTTGCGCTCGTCCTTGCGGTCGACGCCCTGCGCAATGTCGGGGGACTGCTTGCCGATGATATTGAGCACGCCGCAACTGGCGCCGTCGAATCCCATGTCCGAGGTGTCGTAGCCGATGTCGAGAACGGTTTTACGGACGATGGCTTCCACATCGACCCAGGCGCTGGTGGTGACTTCGCCCGCCACGATCACCACGCCGGTCTTGACCATGGTTTCGCAGGCGACCCGGCCCTTAGGGTCGGCGGCCAGAATGGCGTCGAGCACCGCGTCCGAAATCTGGTCGGCGACCTTGTCGGGGTGACCCTCGGAGACCGATTCCGAGGTAAAGGAGAAGCTTCTGCTCATTCGTAGAATTCCTTAAGCGTTTGGCCAAAATTGTCTCGATACCGGCGGCCGAACTCCGCCCGGGTAAACTCATGGTTCTGGGGTCCGCGCGACTCGATCTTGATCGCACCCATCAAGGACGCCACCCGCCCGGTGGTTTCCCAATCCAGACCATGCAACAGGCCGTGAATTAGACCAGCGCGGTAGGCATCCCCGCAACCGGTGGGATCGACCACGGTCTTAGGCTTGGCGCAGGGCACCGTCAACGTCCCACCCTTAGTGTATACGACCGACCCCTCTGCGCCCCGGGTAACCACCAAGGCCTCGACCCGGGCGGTGATATCAGAGACCGTGAAACCGGTCTTTTGTTGCAGCAGACCCCACTCATAGTCGTTGACCGCCACCCAGCGGGCCTGAGCGACGAAGGTCTTGAGCTCCTCCCCGCCGAACATGGGCATTCCCTGGCCGGGGTCGAAAATGAAGGGAATCTTCGCAGCCGCGAATTGCGCCGCATGCTCGATCATGGCCTGCCGGCCGTCGGGAGCCACGATCCCCAGCGCGATGCCGGGCCCCGCGTCCGACACCCGGTTCAGGTGCGCGTGCTGCATTGCTCCGGGGTGAAAGGCGGTGATCTGATTGTCGTCCAGGTCGGTGGTGATGAAGGCCTGAGCGGTAAACGTGTCATCCACCACCTTGATGTGATCGACGGGGATGCCCTGGGCGGCCATGCGCGTGGCGTAAGGCGCGAAATCGTGGCCGGCGGTGGCCATGGGTACCCCCCGGTCGCCGAGAAGCTTCAGGCTGTACGCGATGTTCGCGGCACAGCCGCCGAACTCGCGGCGCATGTCGGGAACCAGGAACGACACGTTCAAGATATGAATCTTGTCGGGAAGAATGTGC
>DASWEO010000114.1:0-2840 GCA_036394715.1 Steroidobacteraceae bacterium | reverse complement strand
ACCCTGAACGCCCTGGGCGCGCAGGTCCGCTGGGCGTCATGCAATATCTATTCGACCCAGGATCATGCGGCCGCGGCCATCGCCGCCGGCGGCACGCCGGTATTCGCGGTCAAGGGCGAGTCGCTTGCCGAATACTGGGATTACACGCATCGCATATTCGAGTGGCCCGACGGCGGCCATTCCAACATGATTCTGGACGACGGCGGCGATGCCACTCTGCTGCTGCATCTCGGCGCCAAGGCGGAGAAGGACGCATCGCTGATCGCGCGCCCCGGCAACGAAGAAGAGGAATGCCTGTTCGCCGCGATCAAGGCCAAGCTCAACGTGGATCCCAAGTGGTATTCGACGCGAATCGCCAAGATCAAGGGTGTCACCGAGGAAACCACCACCGGGGTCAAGCGCCTCTATCAGATGGCGAAGGAGGGCAGGCTCGCCTTCCCGGCATTCAACGTCAACGATTCGGTCACCAAGTCCAAATTCGACAATCTATACGGCTGCCGCGAATCCTTGGTGGACGCCATCAAGCGCGCCACCGATGTGATGATCGCCGGCAAGGTCGCGGTGGTGTGCGGCTACGGCGATGTGGGCAAGGGTTCGGCGCAGGCATTGCGCGCACTGTCGGCGCAGGTGTGGGTCACCGAGATCGATCCGATCTGCGCGCTACAGGCATCGATGGAAGGCTACCGGGTAGTCACCATGGACTATGCCGCGGACAAGGCCGACATATTCGTCTCGGCGACCGGCAATTTTCATGTCATCACCCACGATCACATGAAGCGCATGAAAGACCAGGCCATCGTGTGCAACATCGGGCATTTCGACAACGAAATCGAAGTGGCGGCGCTCAAGCAATACGCCTGGGACAACATCAAGCCCCAGGTCGATCACGTGATATTCCCCGACGGCAAGCGGATCATTCTGCTCGCCGAGGGCCGCTTGGTGAACCTGGGCTGCGGCACGGGACACCCCTCGTACGTGATGAGCTCTTCGTTCGCGAACCAGGTGCTGGCGCAGATCGAACTTTTCGCCAACACCCAGAAATACCCCGTCGGCGTGTACGTGCTGCCGAAGCACCTCGATGAAAAAGTGGCTCGCTTGCAGCTCTCCAAGCTCGGCGCGCAGCTGACGGAATTGACGGACGTGCAGGCAAGGTACATCGGCGTCGAGAAACAAGGTCCCTATAAGGTCGATCAGTACCGGTATTAGAAGGACTGGTGATGGATAAGAAAACGAGTTCCAAGGTGTACCCCGATGCGGCGTCCGCGCTGCACGGGGTGGTCAAGGAGGGCATGACCTTGATGTGCGGCGGCTTCGGCGCCTGCGGTATCCCGGAGAACCTGATCGATGCCTTGCATGCGTCGCGCATCGGCAATCTCACCGTCGTCTCCAACAATGCGGGCCTCGACGGAGTCGGTTTGGGGCTGCTGCTGCAAACCCGCCAGATTCGCAAAATGATTTCGTCGTATGTGGGTGAGAACAAGGAATTCGAGCGGCAGTATCTGGCGGGCGAACTGGAGCTCGAGTTCAACCCGCAGGGCACTCTGGCGGAGCGCATACGCGCCGGCGGCGCGGGAATTTACGGCTTCTACACGAAAGTGGGCGCGGGCACCCTCGTCGCGGAAGGCAAGGAAACGCGGATCGTGGACGGTGAGACCTACGTGCTCGAGAAGGGACTCACGGCCGACGTGTCGCTGGTCAAGGCATGGAAGGGCGACACCGAGGGCAACCTCATCTATCGCAAGACCGCGCGCAATTTCAATCCCAACATGGCGACCGCCGCCCACGTCACGCTGGCGGAGGTGGAGGAGTTGGTTGAGCCCGGAACCCTCGATCCGGACTGCATCCATACACCGGGTATTTTCGTGCAGCGCATCATCCAGGGCGCGCGCTACACGAAGTTGATCGAGAAGCGGACGGTGCGTAAACGAGGGGAGAATTCAAATGCCGTGGTCGCGTGAAGATTTGGCCGCGCGCGCGGCGCGGGAGCTCTCCGACGGCTTTTACGTGAATCTCGGCATCGGTATTCCGACCCTGGTGGCCAACTACATTCCATCCGGAATGAAGGTGGTGCTGCAGTCGGAGAACGGCATGCTCGGCACGGGACCTTTCCCTTTCGAAGGCGAGGAAGATGCCGACTTGATCAATGCCGGCAAGCAGACGGTCACGGCGCTGCCGATGACGTCGTACTTTTCCTCCGCCGACAGCTTCGCGATGATCCGCGGCGGGCACATCGATCTGGCGATACTCGGCGCCATGGAAGTCGCGGAAAACGGCGATCTCGCCAATTGGATGATTCCCGGGAAAATGGTGAAGGGCATGGGCGGCGCCATGGATCTGGTCGCCGGGGTGAAGCGCGTGGTGGTGGTCATGGATCACACCTCGAAGGACGGCGATCCGAAGTTCAAGACGCGCTGCGAATTGCCGCTGACCGGAACCAATGTCGTCGACATGCTGATCACCGATCTCGCGGTGTTCTCGCGACCCACCCGCAAGGATTCATTCAAGCTCACAGAGCTGGCACCCGGCGTAACGGCCGACGAAGTTCGCCGCAAGACTCCCGCGAAATACTCAGGGTAATGTCCGCGCTGGATTATTTGCGGAGGCTCGAGGCGGAGAGCATTCACATTTTTCGCGAAGTGGTCGCGGAGTGCGAAAAGCCGGTGCTGCTGTATTCGGTGGGCAAGGACAGCTCGGTGATGCTGCATCTCGCGCGCAAGGCCTTTGCCCCCGCGAAGCCGCCGTTTCCGCTGCTGCAGATCGCATCGGGGTGGGATTTTCGGGAAATGCTGGAATTCCGCGACGCCACCGCCAAGAAATTCGGCCTGGAGCTCCTGGTGCAC
>DASWEO010000113.1:0-8187 GCA_036394715.1 Steroidobacteraceae bacterium | reverse complement strand
GCGGCTGCCGTCGGTGAACTGGGCCGGGAAGTCGAATGCGCCGACTCGGGTGAGCGCCGCGGCGAGGTGATAGATCGCGTTGTCCTTCACCGGCCGCGAGCTGTGTCCGCCCGGGTTGGTCACTTCCAGCCGGAAGTTCTGCGGAAACTTCTCGCCCGCCTCCACATCGAGGGAGACGCGGTGCCCGCTCGTATCGAGTTCCCCGGCAGCGCCCTCGTTGAGCGCGAACGCGGCATCGATGAGATCGCGGCGGTTCTGGGTGAGCCATTCGGCCCCATTGAACGCGCCCGCCGTCTCCTCGCCGCAGGTGAGCGCCACCTTGAGGGTGCGGCGCGGCCGGTAGTTCTCGGTGCGGTAGCGGATCAGCGTATCGACCCAGATTGCCGCTTCGGCCTTGTCATCGCTGGCGCCGCGCGCGTAGAACGAACCGTTCTCCTCGACCAGCGTGAACGGATCGCGCGTCCAGTCCTCGCGCTTGGCCTCCACGACGTCGATGTGGGCGAGCAGAAGGATGGCCTTCAGCTTCGGATCCCGGCCGGGGTACACGGCCACGAGCCCCCCTTCCTTCGGATGGTCGGCCACGGCGAACGGGTGCAGGTCGCTGTCCGGGAAGCCGGCCGCCTTCAGCCTCGCAGCCACGCGTTCGGCGGCGAGCGTGCAGCTCCCGGCCGACAGGGTGGTGTTGGTTTCGACAAGCTCTTTGTAAAGCTCGCGGAAACGCTGCTCCCCGGCCGGAGTGTCCTGGGGAGGTGCGGCCAGCGCGGAGAATGCGGCCATGGTGGCCGCAGCGGCAATGATACGCTTCATGAAGAGCTCCATAAGGGGATGCGGGAATTAGACGATGACCAGAGCCGCCGCGCAAGATTTGAGTTGAACTTCGTTCTTTGCTCCGTCTCACTACCCCGATGGCGATCTACCCCCGATAGCGACGCGTTTCCGCGGAAACGTTTCGCCTTCTCGGTCGGTGTTAGAGTGTCCGGCCGGCCGTGAGGCCGGCGCTTTCACGGGTTGCGAGGTGAGCCATGGCGCTTGGCGCCACGATCTACGTGTTCAATATCGAGCTCGCCAATTCGGACCGCGGCGTATATCAGCCGTTGCAATTGCGTGTCGCTCGGCATCCGTCGGAAAGCGAAGAGTATTTTCTGACGCGGATACTCGCCTATTGCTTGGAGTACACGGAGGGAATCAGTTTCTCGAACGGGCTGTTCGAACCCGATGAGCCGACCATCGCGGTGCGCGATCTCACGGGCGTACTGAGCGCGTGGATCGACGTGGGCGCACCGGAGGCGGCGCGACTGCACCGGGCGAGCAAGGCCGCGCCGCGCGTGGCCGTCTACACTCACAAGGATGCCGGACAATTGGCGGCGCGCCTCGGCTCGGAGCGCATTCATCGTGTCGAGGCACTCGAGCTCTATGCGTTGGATCGGGCGTGGCTGGCGAACCTTGCGGCCAAGCTCGCCCGGCGGATGGAGTTTTCGCTCACGATCGCGGAGCAGCACGTTTATCTATCGCTCGACGAGGAAACCCTGCCTTGCGTCATCGAGCGGATCGCGGTGGGTCGTCCCTGATTCAAGTTGCCGTGCGCGGCGCGAGGCGCTAGCGCTAGCGCTAGCGATTCGCGGGAAGCTCGATCGCAGCGCCGCTGCGTGCGCTCGCTCGGATCGCGTCCAGCGTCAGCATGATGTCGATCGATTCTTCGGGCGTAGTGCCCGACCACTGTGTCGGGCCGCCTCTCACGAGCCGCTCGAATGCTTCCGCCTCCGCGAGGAAGCCGTTGACCGCGGACGTTTGCACGAAGCTGTCGACGGCGTCCTTGTCGGTGCCGACGCGAAGCTGCAAGACCGCCTGCGCTGCGGATGAGGTGTGGTTCAAATAAGTGGTTTGAATCACACCGTTGGAACCGGCGATCAGCGCCTGGCGATGGAGGCAGGCGCTGAAGCTGCAGGTGATTTGCGCGAATAGTCCGCTGTCGAACTCGAGCGTCGCGGCGAGTGCGCGATCGACGCCGCCGCCGGTCCATTGCGCCGCCGCGTGAACGCGGGTGGGACGCGCTTTCGCGATCATTCGCGCCAGACTCACGGGATAGGTGCCGATGTCCATGAGGGCGCCGCCGGCCAGTTGCGGACTCAAGCGAATATTCTCGCCGGCGCCAAGCGTGAAGCCGAAGCTGGCTTGGATCAGCCGAACGTCGCCGATGACGCCGGCGTCCAACAGCTCGCGGAGCTTGAGTGTTTGCGGCTGTGCTCGATAGGGATAACCCTCGACGAGGTGGACGCCGTGCCGGCGTGCGGCATCGAACATCGCCCGCGCCTCGGCGGCGCTTGCCGACAGAGGCTTCTCGCATAGCACGTGTTTGCCTGCGCCGGCGGCGCGGATCGACCATTCGGCATGCAGGCTATTGGGCAAGGGGATATAGACCGCGTCGATGCCGCGGTCAGCCAGCAAGGCTTCGTAGGAGCCGAAATGGCGTGCGATCGCGAACTCCCGAGCGAATGCACGGGCCTTGTCGGCGTCGCGGCTTGCGACGGCGCTGACCGTCACGCGATTGGAAAGTTTCACGCCGGCGACGAAACTGCGGGCGATGTTGGCCGCGCCGAGAATTCCGACGCGAAGCGGTGGTGTAGTCAGCGGATCAGGCATCGGTGTGATCGAGCTCGGCGAGATAGGCTCTCGGGCGCAAAAAATCGTCGTACAGCCGCGCCTCGGCGGATCCCGGTTCGGGATGCCAATCGTAATCCCACCGGGCCAGCGGCGGCATCGACATCAGAATCGACTCGGTACGGCCGCGGGATTGCAGGCCGAACAAGGTTCCGCGATCGTAGACCAGATTGAATTCCACATAGCGGCCGCGCCGGTATAGCTGAAACCGGCGCTCTCGCTCTCCGTAGGTCTGATCCTTGCGGCGCTCGATGATGGGCATGTAGGCAGGTAGAAAGTGGTCGCCTACGCTGCGCGTGAAGGCGAACGACCGTTCGAATCCGCCTTGGTTGAGATCGTCGAAGAACAGGCCGCCTACCCCCCGAGTCTCATTCCGGTGCGGCAGGAAAAAATAGCGGTCGCACCACTCCTTGTATCGCTGATAGGTGTCGGAGCCGAACGGTTGGCAGGCATCGCGTGCGGTGCGGTGCCAGTGCACGACATCCTCGTCATAGGGATAGTACGGTGTGAGATCGAAGCCGCCGCCGAACCACCAGTGAGCGGGCCCGGAACTTGGCGAGGCCACCAAGAACCGGACATTGCAGTGGGTCGTCGGCGCATGGGGGTTGCGCGGATGAAACACCAGCGACAAGCCCATCGCCTCGAACGGCGCGCCGGCAATCTCGGGTCGTAGACTGGATGCAGACGGCGGCATCTTGTCGCCGAACACGTGCGAGAACGAGACGCCCGCTCGCTCGAACACTGCTCCATCGCAGAGCACGCGGCTCTCGCCGCCGCCGCCTTCCGGCCTCGCCCAGGGATCGCGCCGGAATTTTGCGCCGTCGATCCCTTCCGCGGCCGCGGTGATGCGGTCATGCAAGTCGTTCAAGTAGCCCTTGACCGCGGATGTATCCATTGAACGTTACGGCTGCTTTTTTACGGAACTCTTCTTGGCCTTGGGTTTTGCTTTGCGCTTCGCCTCGGAAGCCCCGGCGCCGGCGGCCTTCACGGGCGCTTTCACCGGCGCCTTGACCGGTGCTTTTGCGGGAGTATTCAAGGGCGGCAGTGCCGGCGCTTTCTTGCTGGCCGCGGCCTTGGCGGCCTTGGCGGCCAGTGCAACCGGCGCGGCCTTGGCCCTAGGCTTCGTGGCCGCGGCGTCCGCCGCTGCCGCTTTGGGCGCCGAGCCGGCGGCTTTCCCGTTGGCCGCCGCTCCCTTGGCTGCTGCTTTGCCGTTCTTCCGGCCCCATTTGCCGAAAGTCCGCACCGGCGCGGCCGCCAGCAGGCTCTGGCACTCCTCCAAAGTCAGGCTCTTCGGATCCTTGTCCTTGGGAATCTTGGCATTGCGCGATTTGTCGGTGATGTAGGGTCCGTAGCGGCCATTCAGCACCTGAATGCCGGCGTCGGGAAAATCCAGAATCAGCCGATTGGCATCCGCGATTTCTTTCTCGCGAATGACCTCCAGAGCGCGTTCGGGCGTGATTTCGTACGGGTCGTCGATCTTGAGCGATACGTACTTGGCGCCGTACTTCACATAGGGGCCGAATCGGCCGACATTCGTTGTGATCTCTTCGCCGTCGGGCGTGGTGCCCAGCTTGCGCGGCAATTTGAACAGCTCAATGGCTTCGGCGTGCGTGATGGCGTCCATCTTTTGACCGGGCCTAAGGCCCGCAAAGCGCGGCTTGTCCTCATCGTCCTTGGTGCCGATCTGCACGAAGGGACCGAACCGCCCCATGCGCACACTCATCGGCTTCCCGCTCACCGGATCCTTCCCCAGGTCCCGGGCCTGCGCGACTTCCTCGCGGCTGACCGAGGTTTCCGTATGGTTCACGAGATCGATGAACGGCTTCCAGAATCTCTCCAGCAGCGGGACCCATTCCTGCTCGCCGTTCGCCACGGCGTCGAGCGAGTCCTCCATCTTCGCGGTGAAGTCGTAGTCCACGTAGGTCGTGAAATACTGAGTCAGGAAGCGGCTGACGATCTTGCCGATGTCCGTTGCCGTGAAGCGCCTGCTTTCGATATCGACGTATTGCCGATCGCGCAAGGTGGAAATGATCGACGCGTACGTCGACGGCCTGCCGATGCCGTATTCCTCGAGCGCCTTGACCAGCGACGCCTCGGAGAATCGCGGCGGCGGCTCGGTGAAATGCTGAGTGGGCACGACCCCGGTCAGTTTGACCCGATCGCCTTCCTTCATCGGCGGCAGTACATGGTCCGAGTCGTCCTGCACGACATCGTCCATCCCCTCTTGATAGACGGAAATGTAGCCCGGCGTCACCAAGGTCGAGCCGTTCGCGCGCAGCACAGTTCGCTTCGGGCCCTCCGGGCCTGCGAGCATTTCCACCGCCACCGTGTCGAAGATCGCCGGCGCCATCTGGCAGGCGACGGTGCGCTTCCAGATCAGGGAATACAGGCGGTACTGATCCGACTCGAGTTTCCTTTCGATGTCGCCGGGCAGAACATTCGCCGCGGTCGGACGGATCGCTTCGTGCGCTTCCTGTGCGTTCTTCGACTTGGTGCGAAAAACCCGCGGCTCTTCCGCAAGCCCCGCCGCTCCGTACAGCTGCACGATCACATCGCGAATTTGCCCGACGGCCTCTTGCGCCAGATTGAGCGAATCGGTGCGCATATAGGTGATGAGACCGACCTGGCCCTCGCCGATGTCGACCCCTTCGTACAGCTGCTGCGCGACGCGCATGGTCTTTTGCGCACTGAAGCCCAATTTGCGGGCGGCTTCCTGCTGCAAGGTCGAGGTAGTGAACGGCGGCGCGGGATTGCGCTTGCGCTGCTTGCGATCCACCGTGAGCACGGTCAGCTCGCCCTTGGCCGCGCCCTGCAGGGTGCGCTCGACATCGCGCGCGTGGGCTTCAGTCGTAAAGCTGAACTGTTCGACCTTCGCGCCCTGGTATTCGACCAGCTTGCCCGGAAACTTCTGCTCCGAATGTTCCAGCTCGGCATCGATGGACCAATATTCGCGCGCGACGAACGCGGCGATTTCGTCTTCGCGCTCGCAGATCATGCGCAAGGCGGGACTCTGCACCCTTCCTGCGGACAGACCCGGGCGCACCTTTTTCCACAGCAGCGGAGAGAGGTTGAATCCCACCAAAAAATCCAACGCGCGCCGCGCCTGCTGAGCGTTCACCAGGTCGACGGACAGCTCGCGGGGGCTCGCCATCGCTTCGCGAACCGAGTTTTTGGTGATTTCATAAAACACCACGCGCTGCACGTCCTTGCCCTTGAGTTCGCCCTGGGCTTTCAGGAGCTCGTACAGATGCCATGAGATGGCTTCGCCCTCGCGGTCGGGGTCGGTCGCGAGGAACAGCGACTTGGCCTTCTTGAGGGCGCGCGAAATGGCGTCGACGTGTTTCTGGTTGCGTTCGACGACCTGGTACTTCATGGCGAAGTGGTGCTTCGGGTCGACCGCGCCTTCTTTCGGGACGAGGTCGCGAACGTGGCCATAGGAGGCAAGGACTTCGAAGTCTTTGCCGAGGTATTTCTTGATGGTCTTCGCCTTGGCCGGCGACTCCACGATAACGAGGTTGCTGCTCAAAGTCGTCTAATGCAAAGCGTCAGAGCGCTCTTCGAAGACCAGGTCTTCCATCTGCGCGTAGGCGGATTCTTGTCCAGGTTGGCTGAAAAGCACCATCAATACGACCCATTTCACTTGTTCGATGTCGATTTCGTCCGCTTCGAGCGCCATGAGGCGGTCGATGACCAGCTCGCGCTGCGTACCCGAGAGTATCTGCACGTTTTCCAAATACATCAGGTAACCGCGGACATCCGTATCCAACCGCAGCAATTCCTGACCGCTGAAGACCCGTACGGCCCGTGCCGTGGCTTCGGCGACTTTGCCGAGCTGTTCGCCGGACAGTCCGTCCAGCCACTCCAGTGCGCGCTCGATGTCGGGTTCTGCGAAGCCTGCCTTGTCCAATTCGACTTTCAGGACATCGCGATCCGGCCGCGGCTCGTCATCGGCGCTCATGTAATTCTCGAATAAATAGATGAGCAGATCGAGAACGTTATCTTTCACCTCCGGCTCCTAACGACTCGGGAGTAGCGGCCCCCGGGGGCGGCCTGAACGTGGCCTTCGAGCTCGAGGATCAGCATCATCGAGGACACGGCTTCTGGTTTGAACCCGGTACGGACGACCAATACATCGAGGTCCGCGGGATCAAAGCCGAGCGCATCTAACAAGATTTTGTGATCCTTGTCCATGCCCAGTTCACGGGGAACGGCCAGATCGTGGCCCGCGGCGGCATGGGGCCGGCCTTCGAAAAATGCCGAAAAGTTCAACTCACTCAATATGTCATGCGCCGTTTCGGTCAGTTTCGCACCCTGCCGGATCAGCTCGTGGCAGCCGCGGCTCAAGGGACTGTGGATCGACCCCGGAATGGCGAACACCTCCCTGCCGAAGGATGCCGCCTGCCGAGCGGTAATCAGGGAACCGCTTCTGCGTGCCGCTTCGACCACCAAGGTCCCGAGGCTCAAGCCCGCAATGATGCTGTTCCGCTGCGGAAAATTCTCCCGCCGAGGGGGAATTCCGAGCGGGAATGCGCTGATCAAGGCGCCCCGCTGCTGGATTTCGAGGCTCAGGGTGCGATTGCTCCGTGGGTAGATGACGTCTATTCCCGATCCCAGCACCGCAAGCGTGATGCCCTGCGCCGCGAGCGCGCCTCGGTGCGCCGCGCTGTCGATGCCTGAGGCAAGGCCGCTGGTTATGGCAAGCCCACGCCCGGCGAGATATTCGGAGAGTTCACGGGCGGTGTCCTGGCCCTGAGGGGTGGGATTGCGGCTGCCGACGACCGCCAATTGCGGTTCGTTCAAGGCGTCCGCGTCGCCGACGACATACAGTGCCACCGGATGCCGTTCCGTTGCGCGCAGCAAGGCGGGATAGCGTGGGTCCGTGAACGGCACGACATGATGCCGGGGATTTTCCAGCCACGCCCGTTCCGCGGATTTCGATGCCGCCGCCGCACTCGACAGGAATTCGCGCGCTGCAGCAGGCAGCCCGGCTCGTTCGCGCGATGCATCGGACGCTTCGGCGATGTCTCGGGCCGATCCGAAGATCTGGAGCGCCTTCGAGAGGGTGGGAATATCGAGCGCGGGCGCACGCGTGAGCGTCGCCCAAGCAGAGGACTCTTCGCGCGGTGGCATCGGAAGGATTATCGGGCGGGCGCCATGACAGAGCCGCCCGAGAACCTGGCGGCAATGTGTAGATTTGCCGAGCGTCGCTACGCCGAGCGCCGCAGGTGGCAATGTGCAGATCTGCCGAGCGCCGCAACACCGGTCGTTGCCGGCGAGGCCGGGTGCCGCGGCGCCTTACGGGTTCTCGACTCGATCGGCCACGCGAATGACATCCGTGGCTTCCATGATCAGGCCGTAACTCAAGTGGTCGAATGTCTTGAACACCATGAAAGTGCCGGTTCGCTCGTCAGGCAGCCGGACTTTCGGGGCGGTCAGCCGCGTCATTCCATTCAGAAAGCCCCTGTTCGCGGTGTCGCGAATGACGCTGCCGTCCTGGAACACGGCCAGCACATTGCCGGGCGCGAGACC
>DASWEO010000112.1:0-3277 GCA_036394715.1 Steroidobacteraceae bacterium | reverse complement strand
GCGCGTCGGCAAGATCTTCCTGGACTACCTGCGCAACGACCGGCTGTCCACGGCGGTGGCGGTGCTGTCGCCACGGGCGCGCGACGGCGCCCCCGTTTCGATGCCGGTTCTGTGGAAGGACGTTCGCCGCGGCTTGGATCCGAAGAAATTTACGCTGAGGAGCGCCCCAGCATTGCTGCGCAAGGCAAAACCGTGGGAGGGTTATGCGGAAGCGGCGCAGTCTCTTGCGGATGCCATTCGTGCGGTCACTGGGGCGTCCACGGCAAAAGTACGGCGTACTTGAGTAGCCCTCCATTCCCTTCTCGATCGGCCGCGCCAATTTGTCGTTCGCCCCGCCGAAATCTACCAACCCAGGTATCCTTCCATGCATGCACCCGCGCGCGACACTGGCGGCCACGATCCTCGCATCGAGCCTCGCTTTCATCGACGGCTCGGTCGTCAACGTCGCCCTACCCGCGCTCGCACACGATCTCAAGGTCAATCCTGCCCATTTGTCATGGACGATCAATGCCTACTTGTTGCCGCTCGGCGTGTTGATCTTGATCGGCGGCGCGTTGGGCGATCGTTTGGGCCGGCGCCGCTTGTTTCAAATTGGGCTCTCGATTTTTGCTGCGGGCTCGCTCGCTTGTGCCGCGGCCCCTTCCCTCGCCTGGCTCCTGGCCGCCCGCGGCTTGCAGGGACTGGGAGCCGCGCTGCTGATGCCGAACAGCCTTGCCATACTCGGCGGCGCATTTACGGGCGAGGCGCGGGGCCGCGCAATCGGCACCTGGGCCGCGGCCGGCGCTCTGGCCGGCGCCTTGGGACCCATTATTGGCGGATGGGTTGTCGATACGGTGGGATGGCGGACGATCTTTCTTCTCAATTTGCCGATCGCGGCAGGCGCAGGGTATTTGGCTTGGAAGTATGTCGAGGAGCGCAAGCAATCCAACGGCGCCGCGCCGCTCGACGCCGCCGGTGCCGGTCTCGCGACCGTCGGGCTGGGGTTGCTCACCTGGGCGCTGACGAATGCGTCGGAGTCTCGCGAGGCGTATTCGTCATCGGGGGCGGCGGTGAGCGGGATCCTTCTGCTCGGTGCATTCGTGTGGCGTGAGGGCAAACTGGGAGACCGGGCCATCATGCCGCTGGCGATGTTCGCCGCGCCCACGTTTGTCGGGCTCACGCTGCTCACATTCTTTCTCTACGGCAGCCTGGGCGGTCTGGTGGTTTTATTGCCGTTCTTCCTCATCAAGATCGAAGGTTGGTTGGCGATCGCCGCCGGCGCGGCCCTGCTGCCGCTACCTGTCCTGATTGGCGTCGGGTCGAGGTTGATGGGCCGGGTGGCGGCGCGCTATGGAGAACGACTGCCGCTGACCATCGGCTCCGGCCTCGTTGCGATTGGACTTGCCCTCTACGGCAGGATCGGAACTCACAGTGGCAACTATTGGCTGGATGTCTTTCCGCCCACTCTTCTGGTTGCCCTTGGGATGGGCGCATGCGTCGCGCCTCTGACGACCGCCGTCATGACCTCGGTCGACGCGAATCACGTGGGGCTGGCCTCGGGGTTCAACAGCGCCGTGGCGCGCATTGCCGGGCTGATCGCGACTGCGTTGCTGGGATTCGTGTTCGCGCGGCAGGAATCCAGCGAATCCTTCATGGTCGGATTTCGTGCGGCAGCGCTGATCGGCGCCGCCTCGGCCGCGTTGGCGGCCGCCTCCGCGCTGTGGCTGATCCGCCCGCGGGCCGCGCACGGTCGTTGATCGCCTTCAGGCGCTTTCCGCGATGACCTTCAACACCGCCTGCGCCACGCGCTCATCGATTTCCGCTGCATGCTGGAGATGCACGGGGTAGCGGATCAAAGCCTGCATCTTCCCGTCAGCGAGGTGCATCTGAACCTGCGGCGTGGCGTCGCTCACGGAACTCGATGCGGTGGTTCGCTCGATCTCCTTTGTCTGCCGCACGATTTCTTCCGTGTAATTGCTCGAGACGGCGCTGATCGCGGCCAGCAATCTATCCTTCAATGCGGCGTAATCCTTGACGGTGGGCAGGGTCAGTGTCGTCTCGTGCCAGGACAGATTCACGCCTGGGATTTGCTTGAACAGTCCGCCTGAAGCTTGGAACACGATCAGATTGGCAAACGCGACGACCCTCCCGGTGGGTCCCAAGGGTCCTTGTTGATTGAGTTCCATGAGATGCATTCGGACCAATCCCAAGTCGATCACTTCGCCGACGACGGTGCCGATCTGGATTCGGTCTCCGACCCGAATTCCATACTTTCCGATCAGGAAGAAATATCCGACGACGGATACGAGCACGCTTTGCATGGCAACGGCGAGGCCGGCGGTGATCAACCCCGCGAATGTGGCAAAGGTGCTGATTTCGCTGACGAAGCTCAAGCCCACGACCGCGATGACGATGGTCCAGAGAACGATCGTCCGCACCAGCAGTAATTGATAGCGGCGGCGCGGCTCCCGCGCATAGCGAAGGACTGCGCGCTTCCAAATTTCCGCAAGCACGAACACCACGGCCAATATGCCGGCCACGATTCCCAATCGAACCGAGAGCGCCGTCAAGGCATCGTGATATTGCCGTTCAGCGGAATCCCGCCAATTGCCGAGGTTATGCTGATACTGCTGCAACAGCACCCGTTCCTTGGTCAACGGGATCAGAATTTCGGACGTTTGCTTGAACAGCCACGCCAGCGTATCGAATTGATTGCGCAGATCTTTCAGTGTCCCGCTGCCGGCGTTGTCCGCCTGCGCCGCGAGCGCATCGCCGCGGGCCGCGTAGGTCTTCAATTGTTTGAGAGGCTGCGCGCTGATTTTGTCGAAAGTCTCCGCCAGCGCAGCCGTATGGCGGCCGATGAGATCGATGGTGCTGATCTTGTTCCGCTGCCGCAGTACCTCGGTAGCGAGATCCCATATCCCGTAGCGCTCCGGTGCCGCCCTGTTGCCGGCGCTGCCGGCCGGGGAGCTTAAGCTCGGGCTCGCGGTGGGCGATGAAGCGGTGACGGATGGCGCGGCGGTGGCATTGACGCCCGAACTGGGGACCGTCGCCGCGATTGCGTCGATCTGCGCCTTCAGGGCATTGGCACCCGCCGCTTTGGGGTCATTGGCATTGACGAACTCCGTCATCGTGTCGAGAAGATTTTTCCTTGCATTGACCATCGCGAGCTCGCCCTGCAGTTCGGTCAGTGTCGCTTCGATGTTCTGCTTGTCCGTCCCGGAAGAGGCGAGCTTGTGCCGGGCGGCATCGATCTCCTGCTGAATGGACTGGCGCAGCGCGTCCAATTGATTCTGAT
>DASWEO010000111.1:0-21974 GCA_036394715.1 Steroidobacteraceae bacterium | reverse complement strand
CACCCGCGCCCAGCTGTACGTGGGCGCCGATATTGTTCTCCCTTCGGCGTCGAGGATTGATCATATCAATATAATCAATTTGCCGTCCGCGTGCTACCGTCGTTTTCGCTGCGCAGGGGCAGTTCGGGAAGAAACAACAGCGTAACCAGTGCCATGCCCACGACGCAGACGCCTGCGACGCTGCGCTCATCCGCCCCCGATCTCGCTCAAGGGTCCGAGGGCCTTGCGGATGGTCCGGCGGGCGGCGAACGACATATTGGCGAGTTGATGCGCGAGCCAGTCTCTGCGGCGCCGCTTGATGGCCTCGACGCTGCCGCGGCCCCGGGCGGTGGCCATGAGGCCGACCCGCCGCCTGTCCTCGGAAAGCGGCGCGGCGCGTGCGATTAGGCCGGCCGACTCCAGTCTCTTGACGTGTCCGCTGATGGTCGGTCCGCGCAATTTTTCAATGCGCGCGAGATCGGCGACGCCGATCCCCGGATGTTCGATGATCGCCGCCAGCAGCAGATTCTGCAGGGGCGAAACGCCGCGATTCAGATCCTCGCTTTCCCGGCGCAGCTGTCGATAGAGACGGTGCAGGACCGGGCGAAGCTCGTCGGCCAGCGCGAGGGCATCGTCTTGGTGCTTGGAATTCAGGGCGGCAGTCATGATGTGGCAGTCATAGATAGATAGATAGGCTATCTACTTATACTGCGAAAGAGCGCCACGCGCAACGCGCGTGTGCCGGCAAATGCGCATGACGGGGGCGAGCGTTATGTCGTGCATGCGTCGCCTACATCGCGCGCACGATTGACATATGCGCGAAACGCTCGCGTTTTGCGACATGCGTCACGGGTCTTATGGTCACTGTCGCTATTTTTATACGCCCCGGTTCGCCCAGAATATTCGCCAGTACAAACTGTACTGATTGAAATCGGGATGCTCACCATGTTAACGAAGGCCCGCCGCGGACATTGGCTACTGGCAGCCGGTGCTCTCGGCGTACTGTTGTCGGCGCTCGTGATCAACTTCCGCGGCGATCGCACGGCCACGCCGAATGCGGCGCAGCAGCCCGCGCCGGCGCGGGCCGAGGCTTCGTTGCCGAAGGCGCCTGCGGCCGCCGCACAGGTCCACGAACGGCACCCGTACATCGTGCAGGCGGACAGCGCCGATGCCGCGCGCATCGCGGTGCAGGATGTCGGCGGTGCGGTGACCGGCGATCTTAGCGTCATTCGCGCTGTCGCCGCGTCGCTCGATGACGGCGAATTGGCCGCGTTGCGCGCCGAGCGCAGCGCCCGTCTGCAGATCTATGACGATACCCCCGTGAGCGCGAGCTCCACCGGGGGCGCGCTCCCGGAAACCTATTACCCCAGCGAAGTCGATGCCAGCAGCATGCACATCGGCGGCTTGACGGGGCGCGGTGTGACGGTGGCCGTAGTCGATTCGGGAATGTGGAGTCAACAAGGTCCCTTGCAGTACTCGCCCAGCGGCGGGGGCAGCCGTGTGCTTGCCCAGTACGACGTGATCTTGGCGCGGCAGCAGCCGAGCTACTACGCGTCTTCTTGGTTGGAGACGTACAGCCGCAATATCGATGACCCCTACGGTCACGGGACGCACGTCACCTCGATCATCGCCAGCAGTGGAGTGGCCACGACCGGCAAATTCCAGGGCGTGGCTCCCGGCGTCAATCTCGTGTCGGTGCGGGCGTTGGACGCCAAAGGCTCGGGCCGGTATTCCGACGTCATCAGCGGCATTCAATGGGTCATCGCTCAGCGCGCGCGATACCACATTCGCGTGCTCAATCTGTCCTTGGGTGCGCCGCCTTCCGGGCCGTACTGGACGGATCCCCTCAATCAAGCGGTCATGGCGGCTTGGGCTTCCGGCATCGTGGTGGTCGCCGCCGCCGGCAATCGAGGTCCCCACGCCTTGACCATCGACGCGCCCGGCGATGTCCCTTATGTCATTACCGTCGGTGCGGTCACGGACAACTACTATCCCCTGCAGCAGAAGCAGTACCGGCTCGCCGCCTTCTCGTCCGCCGGACCGACTTTCGAGGGTTTCGTGAAACCGGATGTCGTCGGCATGGGAGGCCACAATCTGGCCTACGCTCCCGACAACGGCACGCTGGCAACGGAATTTCCGAAGTGGGTGCACGAGCCTTACGATGATTTCACCATGTCGGGCACATCGCAGGCAGCCGCCACCGTCAGCGGTGTCGTCGCGCTGATGCTCGAAGTCAATCCATCGTTGACGCCGGATCAAGTGAAGTGCCGGCTCATGTCCGGAGCCCGTCCCGCCGTGAATTCCAGCGGCAGCCTGGCCTACACGGTGTTCCAGCAGGGCGCCGGTCTGGTGGACGCGCGCAATTCTGCCTATAGCACCGCCTCGGGCTGCGCGAATCAGGGGCTCAACGTGGGGCTCGATCTCGCCGGACTGCAGCACTATGGTGGTCGCGCCAATGAGGACTCCAACGGGAATTTCTACATCATGGCCACAGCACCGACTTCGACCTCTGGCGGCGGCTTGCTCGGCGGCTTGCTCGGCATCGTAATTACCCTAGTGAAGGATGTGGCCGTGCTCCTCGACGGACTCTTCTGGAACGGCACCTATTCGTCGGCCAGTGGCTACACCTGGAGCAGCGGCTATACCTGGAGCAGTGGCTATACCTGGAGCAACGGCTATACCTGGAGCAGCGGCTACACCTGGAGCAGCGGCTATACCTGGAGCAGCGGCTATACGGGTATCGATGTCCCGGCACAACAATAGCGCAGGTCTTCAATGCAAAGGCGCGGGGGCATCCTTGGTACTGTAGCTGCCTGCGTCGCAATGGCGGCGCTGGATGTGGGCGCGTATGCGGCCGCGCCGGCGCCGGCAATGCGACCCATGTATTTCGAGCATCTCACGATGCGCGATGGGCTCTCGCAAAGCACCGTCAACAGCATCCTGCAGGACTCGCAAGGTTACCTGTGGCTGGGGACCGAAAACGGCCTCGACCGTTACGATGGCGACTCGATCCGCGAGTACCGCCGTGAGCGCGGCAATGAGCACGGGCTTGCCAGCGACTATATCTGGTCGATGGCCGAGGACGCCCAGGGCGACCTATGGCTGGCCACGGAAGGCGGCGGCGTGGCTCGCTGGGATCGGCGGACAGAGCAATTCCAGCCGTTCCGGCACGACGCGCACAAACCGAACACACTGGCCAGCGACGCGGTACGCACCCTGCTCATCGATGCTCGAGGCCGCATTTGGGCCGGCACCCTGGACCGAGGCCTGGATGTTCTCGATCCGAAGACCGGTGATGTCCGCCACTTTCGCCATCGCGACGAGGACCCTCGCTCATTGCCGGCCGATGCGGTGTGCGCCCTGTTTGCCGACCACAGCGGCAGGATCTGGGTGGGCACGGACGGCGGCCTGAGCCGCTACGAACCCGCAAGCGACGACTTCGTCAACTACGGCGCTGCGAACGGCAACGGCTCGAGCGATGCGCGAGTCCGCGCCATCCGTGAGGATCACACCGGAGCGCTTTGGATCGGAACTTACCGCGGCGGACTCGACCGCCTCGATCCCGATACGGGACGCTTGACTGTATTTCGCCATGACCCGAAGGACACTCATTCCTTGAGCCATGACCGTGTATTGGCCGTGCTGGAGGACGATGCGCAGCGGCTGTGGGTCGCGACGGCCGACGGACTGAATCTATTCGACCGCGAGTCGGCGACGTTCGTGCGATACGGGCGCGATGCGGACAATCCTCAGAGCCTGCGAGACAGCGACATCATGTCCCTGTACCAGGATCGCGGCGGAGTGTTGTGGGTCGGCACGCGCGGAGGCGGCGCCAGCCATTGGAACCCGCGAAGTTGGCTGCTGGGGCATTACCGCAGCGACTCCTTTCGCGACACGCAGGTGAATTCTTTCGCCGATGACGGCGCCGGCAAAGTGTGGGTGGGCACGGTTGGAGCCGGGTTGGTGGAAATCGACACCCGCAACCGGAGCGAACGGCACTTCGGCACCAGCGTGGACGGCAGCGCGCACAGCAGCCTGCACGCCGGCGTACGGCTGACCGACGACCGCATCATGTCGCTGCTTTACGATCGCAAGGGGGTGCTGTGGATCGGCACGATGACGGGGGGCCTCAATCGGCTGGATGTGAACACCGGCGCGCTGCGGGTGTATCGCTCGGCCGCCGACGATCCCGCGACGCTGCCGGCCAACGGAGTGATGTCTCTGTACGAAGATCGGCTTGGCACGCTCTGGGTGGGTACGTACGGCGGGGGCCTCGCGAGCATCGATCAGAGCAGTGGCAAGGTCACACGTTACCCCTATGGCAGCATATCTACCTCCTCGTTGAGCGGCTCGCGCGCCAGCGCCATCGTCGAAGACCCTATCGGCAACCTCTGGATCGGCACGGAGGGCGGCGGGCTCAACCTGCTGGTTCGAAGAACGGGCCGCTTCTACACTTATCGGCGCGACGACCGCGATCCGGCCAGTCTCAGCGACAATTCGGTGTATGCGCTGCATCTCGATCATCAAGGCCAGTTGTGGGTCGGCACCGCAGGCGGCGGTCTCGATCGCGTGATCGGCAACTCCGTCCGGCCGAGTGCGGTGCGTTTCGAAAACCAGTCGGGGCTCGGCGGCATCTCGACTCAAGTCGTGTATGGGATCGAGTCGGACCGCGAGGATCGACTGTGGCTGAGCACCAACAATGGCCTCGCCCGTCTCGATCCGCGCGCTCATTCGATCAAGTGGTTTCACCGAGTGCACGGATTGCAGGACGAAGAATTCAATTTCAACGCTCACTACCGGGGCGCCGACGGCACCCTATACTTCGGCGGCAACAACGGATTCAATGCGTTTTTGCCCGATCTGATCACGCCCAGCGCACCGCCGCCGCGCGTGGTTCTGACCGCGGCGGCGAAGCTCAATCGAGCCATCGCACCGCAGGAGTTGCCGGGTCCGACCCGGCCGTTGGCGCTGGCCTACGACGACAAGCTGGTGACTTTGGATTTTGCCGCCCTCGATTTCACCTCGCCCGCGAACAATCATTACTCGTATCAACTCGAGGGTTTCGATTCCGGCTGGATCGACGCAGGTTCGCTGCATCGGGCCACCTATACCAATCTCGACGCGGGCGACTACATCTTCAAAGTGCGCGCCGCCAATGCCGACGGCGTATGGAGCGAGACTGGGTTGGCCATTCCGATGCGTGTGGCGCCCGCTCCCTGGAAGACTACGGCAGCACGCCTGGTGTATCTGGCGCTGGGCTTGCTGGTGTTCGGCTATCTATGGCGCCTGCAGCGTCTGCGGCGGGAACGCGAACTGCGCTATAGCCGTGAGCTGGAGCAAACGGTCCAGGCGCGCACGCATGAGCTCGAAGAGCGCAACCAGCAGCTGCAGGTCTTGAGCCGCGCCAAGAGCGACTTCGTGGCCCGCATGAGTCATGAACTGCGTACGCCGATGAACGGTGTCCTGGGCATGACCAGCCTGTTGCTCGACACCCGCATCGATCCGGCGCAGCGGCGTTTCGCCGAAGCCATTCACCGCTCCGCAGATTCGCTGCTGGCGATCGTCGACGACGTTCTCGACTTCTCCAAGATCGAGGCGGGCCGCCTGCAGCTCGATCCCGTCAGCTGCGATCTCATCGAGCTGGTCGAACAGACGGTGGAGATGCTGGCGGCGCGCGCCGCGACCAAGGGCATCGAGCTCTTGTGCGATTCGCCTACGACGCCTATGCCGCGGGTACGCATGGATGCCGTGCGATTGCGTCAGGTGCTGGTGAATCTCGGCGGCAATGCAGTGAAATTCACCGAACGCGGCGAGGTCATTCTGCGCCTGATCCCGTTGAGGACGGAGAATGGCTCGCTGACGGTACGATTCGATGTGGTCGACACCGGTGTCGGCATCGCGCCGGAAAACCAGTCGCGAATTTTCCAGGAATTTGCCCAGGAAGACGCCTCGACCACGCGCCGCTTCGGCGGTACCGGTCTGGGTCTGGCGATTTCCCGGCAAATCGTCGAGCTCATGGGCGGACAGCTCGCGCTCGTCAGCGCACCCGGCCTAGGATCCACGTTCTCATTTGAATTGTCGGTGCCGCTGGCCGACGCAGCGGCGCAACCGCCGGCGCCGCTGCGCAGCCTCGACGGCCTGCGCGTACTCGTGGTGCACGAGAACGCGGCGGCGCGAGGGCTCATCGGCAAGGCGCTGTGTGATTGGGCCGCGCTTCCCACGGAAGTGCCGTCTCTGGCTGAAGCGGCGGCTGCGTCGGCGGCAGCGACGTACGATGCCGTGGTGATCGATGACTGGCTGCTGAACGAGGCCGATGGATTGTGGAAAGTTCTGCGCTCGCGGCAATCAGTGAGCCTGCGCACAGTCCGATTGTTGAGCTTCGTCAGCTTGGCTTCCGACACGACCATAACTCAGGGGCTGTTCGATACGGAGCTCACGAAACCGTTGCGCCTCGGCGAACTGCATCGGGTACTGACCGGCTGCGCCGACGAAGATACCGAAACGTTTACCGGTACCAATGTTTTCCCGCCCGCGATGAGTTTGCCGGCGCTCGTGGGCCGCGTACTCGTCGTCGAAGATCAGCCGCTGAATCGCGAAGTGGCCATCGGCATACTGGCCTCGCTCGGCCTTCAGGCCCAAACGGCGAACGATGGACGGCAGGCACTGGAAATGCTGCAGAAGCAGCACTTCGATGTGGTCTTGATGGACTGCGAGATGCCGGTCATGGACGGATTCTCGGCCACCGCCGCGCTCCGCCGGCGCGAGCCCGAGGGAACTCACGTCCCCGTTATCGCGCTGACTGCCGACGCCACGGCCGCGGGCCGGGAGGCCTGTCTGGCCGCCGGCATGGACGACTATCTCGCGAAGCCATTCAGGCGCGAGGCTCTGCATGGCATGCTCGCTCGATGGCTGAAGGACAAGGCGCAATCTGAACCGGCGCAGGAGCCCAAGGCGGCCGCTTCCATGGTCGTCTCGGCGTCCCCCGGCGAGCCCACTCTGGACGGCGCGACGCTCGATGCACTGCGCGCGCTGCCGCGCAGCGGCCAGAAGGACATGCTCGAGCATATAGGTGAGTTGTATCTCTCGGATTCGCGCAATCTCATCGCGTCGATCGAGAAATCCTTGGGTGCCGGAAATTCGGCCGATCTTGCACGGGCGGCGCACGCCTGGCGCTCCTACAACGGCAATGTGGGCGCGCTGGGTCTGGCGCGCCTGTGCCGGGAGCTGGAAGACACGGCGCGGCAGAGCAACTTCGCGGCGGCCCGAGAGATCTATGCGCAAATACGCACTCTGCACGCGCGCGTACGGGACGAGTTGGAGTTCGCCATGCGGAGATCCGCATGAGCGCTCAGGCTCCGCCGATTCGGGTGCTGGTCGCCGACGACGACGCGATTCTGCGGGAGATCGCCGGCGCCATGCTGCGGGACGCCGGTTTTACCGTGCAGACCGTCGCCAGCGGCGACGCGGCCGTCGCCGCCTGCGCGCTGCGCCTGCCGGACATCGCGCTGCTCGACGTGGAGATGCCCGACGGCAACGGCTATCAAGCTTGCACCAACATTCGTGCGCTCCCGGGCGGCGCGGATCTGCCCATCGTCATGGTGACCGGTTGCGACGATACGGTATCGATCGATCGAGCCTATGAGGCGGGCGCCACGGATTTCGTGGTCAAGCCCATCAATTGGGCGCTGCTCGTGCACCGGATCCGCTACGTGCTGCGCGGCGCGCGCACCCTGGTCGATTTGCGGTTCAGCGAGCAGAAGAACGCGGCGCTGCTGAAAGCGATTCCCGACGGGATCTTTCTCGTGAACGGCCGCGGAGCCATCGAGCATTGCTACAGCCCCGCCGCGGGATTGATCGACGTTCCCAAGACCGGCGTCGAGTCGATGCGTTTCCTCGATCTCATTCCGCCGGCCGCGCGGGCGCGCGCCATGGATTGCCTCGACGCCGCGTTGCGCGGCGAAGCGGCGGTGTTCGAGTTCTCCCTCGATGCCGAATCGCGGCCGAATCGCCATTTCGAGTGCCGCTATCTGCCGAATTCCAGCGGTCAGGTGCTGGCGATCGTCCGTGATGTGTCGGCGCGAAAGGAGGCGCAAGCCCGCATACATCGATTGGCCTACTTCGACGGTCTGACCGGGCTACCCAACCGCGAATGGATTCACGACTACCTTGCGCAGTCATTGGCCGAGGCGGGGCAACTGAATCGCGGTCTGGCGCTGCTCTACGTCGATCTCGACCAGTTCAAGCGCATCAATGACACCTTGGGCCACGAGACGGGCGATGCGCTGTTGCGGCAAGTGGCGGAACGCTTGCAGGCCGGGCTGGATCTGGAAGGCGACGGCGACGAACCCGTCGTGCCGCTGAATCTTCGCGCGCCCGACCCCGGCGTCCCCCAGCGCGCTCGAGGGCGGCTCGCGCGCGTGGGTGGCGATGAGTTCATCGTCGTCCTTACCGGGCGCACGGATGCTGCGCAGGCCCAGTGGGCGGCGCGGCGGATCCTGTCGATTCTTGCCGCTCCGTTCCAGCAGGAAAGCTATGAATTCGTGGTGACGCCGAGCATTGGTATTGCCATGTATCCGGAGCACGGCACCGATGCGCAGAGCCTGCTCAAGAACGCGGACGGTGCGATGTACGAGGCGAAGGCCAGCGGCCGAAATCAGCTGCGCGTCTACGACAGCACCGTGAATGTGCGCGCCCTGAAACGGCTGTCGCTGGAAATGGAACTGCGGCGGGCCGTCGAAAATTCGAGTCTTGAAGTCTATTACCAACCGAAGTACCGGACACGGGACCTGAAATTGCTCGGCGGCGAGGCGCTATTGCGCTGGTTCCATCCTGAGCGGGGTCAGATTCCCACGGCCGACTTCATCGCCGTGGCCGAGGAGACGGGCCTGATCGGGGACATCGGCCGGTGGGCGCTCAAGCGGGTGTGCCGGGATCTTTGCCAATGGCGCAGCGAAGGCCTCGAGCTGCCCCGCATCGCCGTGAACGTGTCCGGACGGGATTTCATGTATCCCGAAGCACTGCTGCGGCTCAGCGATACTGTGACTCGAGCGCAACTGTCGCCGTCGCTGTTCGAACTCGAGTTGACCGAAGGCGTGCTGATGCAGGACGCCGAAGCAGGGCGGCGCTCGCTGCTGGCATTGAAGGAATTCGGTTTCGCGCTGGCGATCGACGATTTCGGCACGGGATATTGTTCGTTGAATTACCTGAAGCGCTTTCCGCTCGACACGCTCAAGATCGATCGCTCATTCGTCTCCGACATCAGCGACGATCCGGATGATGCGTCGATCGTCCGTGCCATCATCGCGCTCGGGCACAGCCTGGATCTCAAAATCGTGGCTGAGGGCGTGACAACCCAGGCGCAGCTGCAGTTTCTACAGGCCGAGTCCTGCGACGCAATTCAAGGATTCCTGATGAGCCCGGCCATACCCGCCGACGCGTTTCGCGGGTTGCTGGAGCGGCCCCGCGTATCGCTCGATGCCTCCCAATTGGACTCGAGGCGCCGCGCCAGTTGATGGCATTCTGCCTCGGCGCGCCTCGCGCCCCCCGCCTGCGGGGTTCGCGCTTCGCGAACCCCGTTGAGTTCTGGCCGAAGGCCACGAAAAAACTCACGCGGCTGACGTCGATGGCGTTGCGGTCGACGAATCGGCGGCTTTGCCGTAGGAAAGTCTGCGCAGCGTCGGATCTTTGACCAGGTGTAGAACGCGCGAGAAGAGATGATCGTGCGCGTCGGCGCGGCCGATGTGAATGACACCGGTGTGCGGCAGATCCTTGGCGAAGAGATCGAGAACACATCGGCGCGCGTTCTCATCCAGGGAATCGAGCACCTCGTCGATGAGCACCCACGGCGGCGCGTGCAGCACCACGCGCGCGAAGGCCAGGGTCTGCTGTTCGTCCTCGCTCAATTCGTGATCCCAGCGCCGGGATACATCCATCAGCGGCTCCAGCCTGTCCAGCTTGAGCCGAACCAGCGCGTTCACGAAGGCGGCGGCCTCGAAGGTTTCCGTCGCCGATGGGTAAGCGAGGACCTCGCGCAGCGTGCCGGGGGGAAGGTAGGGGGTGCGCGGCATGCACAGGATTTCCTCGCCTCTCGGGCGTGTGATTCCCCCGGCGCCCCACGGCCACAACCCTGCCAATGCGCGGAACAGCAGGGTCTTGCCGGTCCCGGATTCTCCGACGATCAACACTCGCTCGCCGGCCTTGATCTCCACTTTTTTCTCCTCGAGCATGGTCGCGCCGGCGGGCGAGGCGATTTCCAGATCATCGATGCTGATCTTGCCGGGATCGCCCGAGGCCACGGCGATGCGGCTCTCGATGTCGTGCAGCACATCGATGTCGATGACCGCACGGCGGAAACTCGCGACCCGCAGCAGGGTCGCGCGCCAATCGGCGATGGTGCTGAAATTGTCCACGAACCAGCGCAGCGAGGACTGCACCTGGATGAAGGCGCCCGATGCCATCATCAGGCCGCCGAACGAGATATTCCCCGCGAAATAGAGCGGCGCGGCGACCAGTATCGGGGCGACGAGCGTAAACCAGCCGTAGCCGGCGGTTATCCAGGCCAGATTGGTGAGACCGCTGACCAGCCGCCCGGTGGCGGCCAGCACCGCCGCGAGATCGACCTCGATGCGCCGCTCCTCGTCCGCTTCACCCGAGGCAAGCGCGATGGCGTCGATGTGTTCGTTGACGCGTACCAGAGAAAATCTCAAATCAGCCTCACGCGCATAGCGCTGCGCATTGCGGTCGATCAGGCTCCGGCCGACCCAATAGCTCAACAGCGAGGCTGACCCCGAATACACGATGGCGGCCCACACCATGTAGCCAGGAACCGCAAAATGCCGGCTCCCGAGGTGGAAAACAAAATCAGCCGACAGCGACCAAAGCACGCTCACGAAAGTGACCAGCAGGATCGAGGATTGCAGCAGGCCCACACCCAGATCGGCGGACAGCTCGGTGAGGTGGCGCGCATCCTCGTGCATGCGTTGATCCGGGTTCACGCCCATCGCGCCGGCCTGGCTAAGCCGGAACGCCCGGCCGGGCTGCATCCAATTCTGAATCAAATCGAGCACCAGGCCCTGACGAAGCCGGAGCTTCAGTGTTTCACCGAGCCAGCGCTGAGCCACATTGAGCGCCAGCAGAGCCCCGGCAATCAAACCGAAGACACCCAGCTGCAGCAAGAATTGCTCAAAGTCGCGGCGCGACAGGGCATCATAGAAGGGCTGGTTCCAGTTATTGAGGCGTATCTGTCCATAGGCGGTCACCGCAATGACGAGGAACAGCGCGCCCGACAACCAGAAAAGGGTGTTGCGCACGGGCGCCGCCCACAGGGCCCGGACCATCATGCCGAGTTGCGGCACGAGGCCGGAATTGGCAATCTCTTCGGTATTCGATTCGCGGTTCATGCATGTCTCGGGAGTAATGTGACCACGCCATTATCAGGCAACGCCGCCTCCGGCGAGCGTAATTAAGTGAGCCGGATCGAAACCTTGATCGGCACGATGACCTTGGCCGAGAAGCTCGGACAGCTCACCATGACCGCGGCAGGCTTTACGGTAACCGGGCCGATCATCGCCGGCGATTCGACCAAGGCGATCAGGGCCGGGACCATCGGCAATCTGCTCAATATGGTCGGAGCGGCGCATGTGCGCGAGATGCAGCGTCTCGCCGTGGAGGAATCGCGCCTCGGCATTCCACTGCTCATCGGGTTCGATGTCGTGCATGGCCATCGGATTTTGTTTCCGGTTCCCTTGGGCGAAGCGGCGCTGTTCGATCCTGAAACCTGGGCGCTTACCGCGCGCGAGTCCGCCAAGGAGGCCGCGGCCGAAGGAGTGGCGATGACCTTCGCGCCGATGCTGGACGTGGCGCGCGACCCGCGCTGGGGGCGCAGCGTGGAGGGGCCGGGGGAGGACCCCTGGCTCGGCGCACGCATTGCCGAGGCGAAAGTGCGCGGATTCCAGGGCGCCGGCCTCGCGGCGGCGGATGCGCTCGCGGCGGTTGCCAAGCACTATTGCGCCTACGGGGCGGTCACCGCCGGACGGGATTACGCCTCGGCCGACATCTCCGAGCGAACCTTGCGCGAAGTGTACATGCCGCCGTTCGCGGCGGCGGTTGCCTCGGGCGTGGCGGCCGTCATGCCCGCGTTCATGGATCTGGCGGGAATACCCATGACGGCGAACAAGGAGCTGCTGCGCGGCTGGCTGCGAGGCCGTTGGGGGTTCAAGGGCGTGATCGTCAGCGATTACAACGCCATTGCGGAACTCATGAATCACGGCATCGCCGCCGATCTTGCCGAAGCAGCCGCTCACGCGCTCAAGGCCGGTGTCGATATCGACATGATGGCCGATGCGTATCGCCGCGGACTGCCCACGGCTCTCAAGCGCAGACTGGTCAGCATGGCTGAGATCGACGAGTCGGTCAGACGCGTGCTGACGCTCAAGGAGCGGCTGGGTCTTTTTGACGATCCGTATCGCCGCGGCGCAATTCCGGAACCGGATGCGGCCTTCGCGCATCGCCGGCAGCTCGCACGCGACGTGGGCGCGCGCGCCATCGTGATGTTGAAGAATGACAAGGCAGCGCTGCCGCTGATCGGCTCATTGCGCCGGCTCGCCGTCATAGGCCCGCTGGCGGATGCGCCCGCTGAGATGCGGGGGCCTTGGTGGGGAGCTGCGGACGCTGAAGGTCATGTCAGCGTGGTTGCCGGCCTCCGCGCGGTGCGCCCCGGCTCCCAGGTGCTGCATGCGCCGGGCGTTGCGATCGACAATGAGGATGTGTCGGGCATGGCGGCGGCTCTGCATCTATGCGCGGCGGCCGATGCCATTCTCCTCTGCCTGGGCGAAGCGGCGACCATGAGCGGGGAGGCCGCGAGCCGTGCGCACATGGGTCTTCCCGGGAAGCAGCGCCAATTCGCCGAGGCCGTCTTGGAGAAAGCGCGCGCGGCGAACAAGCCGGTAATCGTCATCCTATTCTCAGGCCGCCCGCTGGTGGTGCCGTGGCTGGTCGAGAAGGCGGATGCCGTGCTCGCAGCGTGGTTCCTCGGCAGCGAGTCGGGCAATGCAATCGCCGACGTCGTGACCGGACGCGTGTCCCCAAGCGGCCGAACGCCGGTCACGTGGGCGCGCGCAGAGGGACAGATTCCCATCTTCTTCGGCGAGCGCCCGGGCGGCCGGCCGGCGAACGCGAAGGATCATTACACGAGCAAGTACCTCGACGTGCCGAATGAACCCCTGTTTCCTTTCGGCCACGGGCTCACCTACGGGCGATTTGCGCTGTCCAATCTGCGCGTGACACCGGTCGACGCGGAGGACATCGACACCCTGCAGATTCGCGTCGACGTGCGCAATGACGGCGCGATGGCGGCGCAGGAGACGGTATTCCTGTTCACGCATGACAAGATCGCGAGCGTGGCCCGGCCGCTGCTGGAGCTCAAAGGGTTCGCGAAGATCGATTTGCGGCCGGGCGAGACAGGAACCGTGACTTTGTCCTTGCGTGCCGCGGAATTGCGCTTTCTAGGGATCGATCTCGAGCCCGTGTTCGAGCCCGGCGACGTCGAGATTTTGGTGGGCCCCTGCGCGGACAGAGCGCAGTTGCTCGCCGCAACCGTGAAGTTATCTTGGTCGCGCCCCTGCTGAGTCGCCGCAGATCCAGCGAAAGATGTATTCGCTTTGCGTGCCCGGAACAATCGGATCCCACTGCACCTGCTTCGGGTCCCATTCTTCGGTTTGCTGGGCGCCGGCGAGATTATTCTCCGAGTAGAAAATGATCAGCATGACCCGGGCCTGTGCCTTGCCGCAGTCGTATTGGACTTTCTCGACGTCGCTCGAGTACACCTCGCCGGCGGCGCTGCGTTGCGGCTCCGGGAATTCCTGCCTCAGCCATGCCGTCACGAGGCGGCCTGAACGCTTCAATTGATGATCCGTGCTGAAAGTCGCCCAGGATCCGTCGGCGCCGACCGCCCTGAATACCCAGCCTCCGGGCGCCATGGGATCGAGTGTGCGGACCCATGACATCGGGTCCGCCCGCCGCGCCGCTCGTTGCCCGGCCAGGAGATCCGCCTTGACCTTCTCGTCCGCCTGCGCCTGGGCGCGTTGCGCGTCCCACATTTTCTGCTGTTCGGGGGTTTGACCGACGACGGCCGAATAGTGCATGACGAATGCGGCGATGAGCACGGCCGAGAGTCGCCGAGAGTGAGTACTAGTCATCGGATTTCCCGCAACATGTTTGAGCGCTCCGTATACCGCGTTTTGAGCTCATGGGGTTGGAATGGTTCGATAGTGATAGGCGAGCCGATGATAGTAGTGACGCACTATTTGGCCGTCCTCGCGCAGCACATCGTCCTCGACCGGCCCCAAGCGTTCGGCATGGGACTCGATGATCTTGCCCGTGAGGTCCCCGGGGTCCCACGCGACCAGAAGCAGGTTTCGGCCCTCCTGCAACTCGGCCGGAGTCCACCGTTCGTACATGAGGCCGATCCCCCCGAACAAATGAGCGCTCGACGTTTCCACTGCCGATTTGGTTCGCTCCGCCCCGTAGAATGCCAGCTCGCTGGCGATGGCATAGCGATCCATACCGACGATCAGCGGGTCGCCGCCGGTTTCCTTGCGGATTGCGGCCGTGGTTTCTGCGATCCGGCGGCTGAGGTCGCGCCAACCGACCGGAATCAGCTCGATGTGTTTGTCGTACCCGAGGCCGGGAAGTCCCAACACGAGGTAGTGCAGGCCGGCGCCGTAGATCAGCAGCATCGTCACGAGCGTCGGTCCCCATGCCGCACGGATCCATGCGCGCAAGCCGCTCGAAGCGGCTCCGCCCGAGACCATTCCCGCCGCCATGATGGGAAGCGCGGCGATCCACGGGGCGCCGGTCCAGTCGAGTTTCACTTCATGACGCAGGCTGAAGAGCGCGAACACTGCGAGCGGGACGAGAACGCCCAAGCTGATGAACAGCCGGCGTCGCGCGGCATCGCCGCCGCCCGCATCGCCGTCCACGCGGCCGTCCATCCTGCCGCGCCAGATGCCGCCGCCCACTAACGCCGCCGCGACCGCCAGCACGCCCGTCGGCGTGATGAGTATCAGGGCGGACGCGACCAACTTGTGCAAGGCGAATCTCGGAGCCTCCGCCAGGCGCCGCGACGTTTGGAATGCGAAGGACGCCCATTCGTGCTGCGCGTTCCAAAGAATAACCGGGGAAAAAATCGCGAACGCGAGCAGCGCCGCGACATAGGGCTCCCAACGCCGCCACCAGCGCCGCGATTTGCGATCCCACAACGTGAAGCCCAGGGTTACGGGAACGAGCAAACCGATGGAGTATTTCGAAAGCGCGCCGATCCCCAGCCAGAAACCGACACGCCACCACGCGGAAGAGCGGCCCGCCACCAGTGCGCGCTCGAGATAGTAGAGCGATGCCGCCCAAGCGGCAGTCAAGGGCGCGTCGGGGGTCATGAGCAGCCCCGAAAGAAAGAAGAAGGGCAGGGCCTGCACCAACACCACGGCGGCGAGCGCAGTCGCCTCATCAAAAAGGTTGCGCGTCAGACGATAGGTAAAGACCGACGTAATCACACCGCAGCAGAGCGCGCCCGCGCGGATTCCGAACTGCGACTGGCCGAAGGCGGCCGTGCCCACCTTGATCAGCCACGCAACCATCGGTGGGTGGTCGAGATATCCGATGTCGAGATGGCGCGAGTAATTCCAGTAGTACGCTTCCTCCGGCAGAAGCTCGACGGACCCGAGATACACCAGGCGAAGCGCGAAGGCATAGACGATGATACCGATCGCCAGCGCGCGCGCATCCGACTCGTCCCGCGACAAGGCTTCCGCGTATCCCGGCATCGTCACCGCCAATCCCGCGAGCACCGCAAATAGGATGGATACTTGCGCCGGCCAGCCCCAGCCCAGAGACAGCAAGCCCAGCACCCCGCCGCGCAGGAACAGCGCCATGAGGCTCACCGCCAGCAATCGGCAGTGCAACCGCCAGTCCCGCGTTCGCCTCTCTGCAGCGACCGTCGAACGAACTTTCAGCAGGTAATTCAAAGCGGCGCCGGCGGTGAAGCTCGCGATATGGCTGGATCGCAACGGCAGTCCGTAGCCGATCAGAGCACAGAACAGACCCGCGTCGAGAAGGGGCGCCATCGCCGCTGCGATGAGACGCTTCAGTGTTTCATCGTGCTCCCGCAGAGGCGCCCACCTTTCGGAATCCCAAACGACCATTGGAGCGCGTACATCATCGATTCGTGCGTCAGCGCCGCTGGGTGATCATAGTAGCAACGATAACCATCGTACGCTCGGCGAATCAGCCGACTCCGCACGGCCACTGCCGAACTGGTGCGCGAGCACGCGGCGGCGGATAGCCAGGTTCGTTGTCTACAGAGAAGACGAAGTCTTACGGCGCAGGGAAGTCCTACGGCGGGGGAAAGCGGCGCGTGCCGCGCACTTGAACGCCACAGCACATGCGGCGCGCGATTTCACTTGCCGCGGACTTGTCCAGGGTTTTGCTGGGATTGCCGAGGAGGAATTCGCCGAGCTCGGCGAAAATCGCATAGGCGAAAAGGGCGGTCCCCCCGACGATGAGGAGCATCGGCAATAGGATGAACCAGGCGACAAGACATCCAATCGTGAACAAAATGGTTTTCAAAGACATCGGCACCCTCATGTCGGCGGCTCGTTTTATCGACTCAGTCCTGGAAGCCAGAGACTAGCTCTGCGGGCCGACAAAATGAGAGAACAGTGTCGCAATTTTGCGAATTTGTCCTTTCACCTAGATTAGATTAAATTCGCAAGATATTGAATTATAAATATATATAGCGCACATGGCCTCTAAAGTCAGGACCCCCGATTGCGGCGGAAAAAATGTCCAGACCGCGGACTTGTGGGCTTACGACGAGGCTAGGGTGGGGGATGCGATCACCTCCCCGGTCGCGGTCTCTTGCTGCGGCGCCGCGAGCGCCACCAGGCTCGCCGCATCGAACGGAAGGGTGATCGCAACGCGCAGGCCCGGGTTCCTGTCCGACAGCTCGAGGGCGCTGCCATGCAGCTTGGCCACCGCCTGCGCGAGACTCAACCCTAAGCCGACGCCCGGAGTGCCGCGGCTCGCATCGCCGCGATAGAAGCGTTCCACCACTTTGCACTTTTCCGAATCGGCGATTCCCGGGCCATCGTCCGACACCGAAACCTGGGCGGTGCCGTCGCTGCGCCTGACCACCGCTACCTCGATCGAGCCGTTCACAGGCGCATACTTCAGCGCGTTGTCGATCAAATTGCTCAGTGCCTGAGCGAGCAGAACCGGATCGCCCGATACCGACACGGATCGATCCGATCGAAACGCGAGATCGATATTTTTCAGTTCCGCGGCCGGTGCGTAGAACTCCACGGCATTTGCCGCAAGGTCGGCTACGTCGAGCGCCACGAAGCCGGAGCGGCGCAGGCCGGCATCGATTTCCGCGAGCCGGAGGAGGGCGTCGAATATGCGGATCACCCGGTCGACGTCCGCGACGGCGCCGTCGATTTCAGCGAAGGCCTGCTCGGGAGGCGGCCGAATGAGCGCCAGTTCCTCGAGCCGGGAGCGCAACTCGGCCAACGGGGTGCGCAGGTCGTGGGCGATGGAATTGGACACGTTGCGCACGCCGTGCACCAATAATTCGATCTGTTCGAGCATTCCGTTGATGGTGCGCGACAGAGTGTCGAGTTCGTCGTCGTTGAGATGCGTCGCCAGGCGGTGCTTCAAATCGCCGTGAATGATCGCCGATACGGTCTGACGGATGCTGTCGATGCGCGTCAGGAGCGCGCGGCGGGTGATGAGACCGATCATGAGACCGGCGATGGACAGGACGGCGACGGCGGCGGCCAAGCCGTACCAGAAGCGCGTTTGCAGCGGCGCAAAGAGCGAGTTGTCCCTGCCGACCAGCAGATTGTAGCCGCCCAACGTGGCGACGTGCACCAGGGCCGTTTGCACGCCGCGATCGCCCAATTCAATCTTGACCCTGTAGCTCCCGGGTTCCGTAGGCACGTTGGAGGGCCAGGCCGGCAGGTTCCCGGAGAGTGGATGCAGCGAGGCGTCCGTCAGCAGAAGGATTCTCTCGCCGGCGATCTGCATGCGCACGCGGGCGTCGATGAAGGCCTTCGCGCCTTGTGCGCCTTCGCGCCGGAGGACTTCGGCCAGGCGTTGCGAATCGATCTGTAGAAGTTCCGTGCGGCTGTCCTGGATCGTCACCTGCCAGGCATACCACAGAGGCGCCGCGAACAGCACCAGGGCGACAATCCCCAGTGCCACATAGGTGAGCGCCAGCGACAGCGCGGATGAGCGCAGCATCCTAATCATCCGCCGTCACCGTGTATCCGGCATTGCGCACGGTGCGCAGCAGCGGACGCTCGAATTCGGCATCGATTTTCTGCCGCAATTTACTGATGTGCACGTCGACGACATTGGTCTGAGGATCGAAGTGATAGTCCCACACGTTCTCCAGCAGCATGGTGCGCGTGACCACCTGACCGGCATGGCGCATCAGGTACTCGAGCAGCTTGAACTCGCGCGGCTGCAGCGTAATCGCCCGATCGCCGCGTGTTACCTTGCGCGTCAACGGATCCATATGCAAGTCGCCTACGCTAAGGGGGATTTCGGTGTTGATGGCCTGTGCGCGGCGATGCAAGGCGTCGATGCGCGCGAGCAGCTCGCCGAACGCAAAGGGCTTGGTCAAATAGTCATCGCCGCCGCTGCGCAGTCCGCGTATGCGGTCGTCGACCTCCGAGAGTGCGCTCAAAATCAGAATCGGAGTGCGCTTGCCGGCCTTGCGCAGCACCTCGATGATGGCAAGGCCATCGATCCCGCCCGGCAGCATCCGATCCATGATGATCACATCGTAGGGTTCGCTCGCCGCGAGAAACATGCCGTCGCGGCCGTTGCCTGCGTGGTCGGTCGTATGCCCGGCTTCTTGCAGCCCTTTGAGGACGAACTGAGTGACGCGCTCGTTGTCTTCGACCAGCAGGATCTTCATGTGGTCCCTTCGAGCGGCGGTGCCGCGCGATCGGCCGACCGCGGCGGCGGCTCTAGGGTGGGCGCGTCGGGGTGCTTTTGGCGGCGCCGGCGTTTGAGTCGCAGACTCAACTCATCCAGGTACAGGTACACGACGGGCGTCGTGAACAGCGTCAATGCCTGGCTCAATATCAGGCCGCCGACCATGGTATAGCCCAGCGGCTGACGCAGCTCCGAGCCGGTGCCGCGGCCGAGCGCCAAGGGCAGCGCGCCGAGCAAGGCCGCCATGGTGGTCATCATGATGGGTCGAAAGCGCAGCAGGCATGCCTGACGTATGGCGTCGTGCGGCGACAGATGCTGCTCGCGCTCGGCCTGGATCGCGAAGTCCACCATCATGATGCCGTTTTTCTTCACGATGCCGATCAACAAGATGATGCCGATCAGGGCCATCACGGACAGATCGATATGAAGTATCAATAGCACGAGCAGTGCGCCGACGCCCGCCGAAGGCAGGGTGGAGAGAATCGTCAGCGGATGAATGTAGCTCTCATAGAGCATGCCGAGAATGATGTACACGGCCACGAGCGCCGCAAGAATCAGATAGGGCTGGCTCTTCAGAGAACTTTGAAAGGCCTGCGCGGTACCCTGAAAATTGCCGGTGACGGTGGCGGGCAGACGCATTGTCGCGGATACGCGGGTGATGGCATCGACGGCATCGCCGAGAGCCGCCCCCGGCGCGAGATTGAACGACAGCGTCACGGCCGGAAACTGTCCTTGATGCTGGATCGACAGGTAGGTGACGTGCTGAGTGTCGTACTTGGTCATCGCCGAGAGCGGCACCATCTGGCCGGTCAACGCCGATTTCAAGTAGAGCTTGTTGAGCGAGGCGGGATCGGTCTGCAGCGACGGAGTGATCTCCAGAACGACGTGATAGCTGTTGGCCTGGGTGAAGAACTGCGCTGCCTGGCGCTGGCCGAAGGCATCGTAGAGCGCCTGGTCGATGGCGGCCGGCTGGATACCGAAGCGTGCGGCCTGATCGCGGTCTATTTCGAGCGACAGCATGCCGCTGTTCGTCTGCTGATCGGAGGCCACGTCGCGCAACATCGGCAACTTCTGCAGGGCCGCGAGCAGCTTCGGCGCCCACTCATTGAGCTCGTTGATGTCCGAATCCTGAACGGTGTATTGATACTGCGTACGGGTCGTCCGGCCGCCGACATTGAGGTCTTGCGCCGCCTGCATGAACAGGGTCGCGCCGGGCACCTGCGCCAATTGCGGCCGCAGACGATTGATGATCTGATCGGCGCTGGCACCGCGTTTATCGCGCGGCTTCAGGCCGATGACGACGAAACCGTTGTTGATGGGCCGGCTGCCGCCGATCCCGGTGCCGTAGCTCTCGATGTCCGGATCCTTGGCGACGATATCCAGCAGGAGGTGCTGCCGGCGTACCATCTCGTCGAACGAAATATCTTGGGGCGCATCGGACAAGCCCGAGATGATGCCGGTATCCTGCTGCGGAAAGAAACCCTTCGGAATCTCTATGTACAGGAAGACGGTCGCCGCGACCGTGATCAGGAACACCATCAAGGTGGCGCGCTTGTGATCCAGGCAAAAATCTAGACCGCGCGTATACCCGGCCAATAGGCGATCGAAGGCTCTCTCGATCGCCATATAGGCCTTGCCGTGCTTCGCGTGTTTCTCGTCGCGCAAGAACAAGGCGCACATGGTCGGGGACAGCGTCAGAGCCACGAAGGCTGAGATGACGATGGTCATCGTCATGGTAATCGCAAACTCGCGGAACAGCCGGCCGATGATGCCGCCCATCAGCAGCAAGGGAATGAACACGGCAATCAGGGAGACGCTGATGGAGAGGATGGTGAAGCCGATCTCGCCGGCGCCCTTGAGGGTCGCTTCCAAAGGCGACAGGCCTTCTTCAATATGCCGATAGATGTTCTCCAGCATCACGATCGCATCGTCGACCACGAAGCCGACGGCAATGGTCAACGCCATCAGCGACAGGTTGTCGAGGCTGTAGTTGAGAACGTACATCATGGCCGCGGTGCCGAGCAGCGCCAGCGGCACGGTGACTCCGGGAATGATGGTCGCCCAGGCATTGCGGAGGAATAGGAAAATCACCATCACCACCAGTGCGATGGTCAGCACAAGCGTGAACTCCACGTCTTTCACGGCGGCCGTGATGGTGGTGGTGCGGTTGGCCACCGTGTTCACTTTGATCGACGGCGGCACGGAAGCGAGCGCATGCGGCAGCAGCGCCTCGACGCGCCGCTCCGAATCGATGACATTGGCGCCGGGTTGCTTGTAAATCAGCAGCAAGATTCCGTTGTGGCCGTTCTGCCAGGCCCTCAGCAGCGTATTCTCCGGTCCGTCGACCGCAACTCCGATGTCGCGGATGCGCACCGGGGCGCCATTCTTGTAGGCCACGACCACATCGTTCCAGGGGGCGGCCTTCAGCAGCTGGTCGTTGTCGTATATCGTCATGCTGCGCTTCGGTCCGTTGATCGAACCCTTCGGTGCGTCGACCGTGGCTGCCGCGATGACGCCGGCCACGTCCTCCATTTGCAAACCCAGCGCGGCCAGCTTGATGGGGTCGATTTGTACGCGTACCGCCGGCTTCTGCTGTCCGCCGATGGAAACCTGCGCGATTCCCGGTATCTGGGAAATCTGCTGGGCCAGTATGTTCTCGGCGTAGTCGTCGACAGTGGTGACCGGCAGCACGTCCGACTGCACCGACAAGATCAGAATAGGCGAGTCGGCGGGGTTGACCTTGCGGTAGGTCGGCGGTGTCGGCAGGTTTTTCGGCAGCTGGCCGGCCGCGGCGGAGATTCCGGTTTGCACGTCCTGCGCGGCCCCGTCGATGTTGCGGTTCAGATCGAACTGCAGCGTGATCTGACTGCTGCCGAGCAAGTTGGTCGAGGTCATCTGCGATAAGCCCGAGATCTGCGCAAACTGGTATTCCAGCGGCTGCGCGACCGTCGCGGCCATGGTCTCGGGGCTGGCGCCCGGCAGCTGCGCGCTGACCTGAA
>DASWEO010000110.1:0-2126 GCA_036394715.1 Steroidobacteraceae bacterium | reverse complement strand
GCGGTGGCCTTGCGCGGCGGCGCCGCCATGAAACGATCCAGCCGCGGGTCCTCGAATTTGATCCCGGGCGTGCCCGCCGGGACGTGCACATAGTAGGTGCCGCTCAGCGTCGACAGCGGATGTAGATGCAGGCCGTGCACCACATGTTTGGGCATGATGTTGAGCCAGCAATCCGTCATTTTCAGCTCGCGCCCCTCGAGATCCCATTCCACCGCATTGGCGAAAACCTTGACATGCCGCTCCAGCTTGCTTTGCAAGGCCTTGAAGGTCGGCGAAATGCGCTGTAACCAATGCACCGAGCCGTAGGACGTATAACCGCCCGGATAATTCTCGGCAGACCATCGGCGGCCGGCCGCATCGTCATGGCGAAGCTGCCGGCATTCCTTTAAAAGCTGGCGGTTGAACTCGTTTGCTCCACGTCTCTGGAGGGCACCGGAGTACACGAAAGTCGGAAATAGTTTGTGTATCGTCATCCGGCAAGGGTAACGGGCGTCGCACGCGGTGGCAAAATACCCGCAACATGCCGTCCGTCCGAGTTGAAGTCTACATCCAGCCGCGAGCGGCAAAATCCGAGCTCGCCGGGATGCACGGCGACTCGATCAAGATTCGCATAGCCGCGCCGCCGGTCGACAACGCCGCCAACCAAGCCCTGATCGAATTCATGGCCGAGCGTTTAGGTATCGCAAAACGCCGTGTGCGGGTGGTCTCAGGAGCCACCAGCCGAAAAAAAGTCCTCGAAATCGACGACGTCAGTGCTGATAGGATCACCGCCGCGCTCCGCTCCTGAGCCCGACCTGCAACACCGGTCTGGACCCAAGAGTGCGCCCCAAACGAAGGCCGGATTTACGGCGCAATAGGATAAAATCTTCCATGAACTCCGCGCAGGCCGCACCGCTCCCCCGTCCCGCTACCGCCATTCCATGGCGGGTGGCGCCGCCCCTGATCAGCACGGCGCTGATCATGCTCGGTTCCGGCTTCTTGGGTACGCTGCTGCCGTTGCGATTCTCCGCCTTGGGACTATCGGATGGGGTGATCGGACTGATCGCCACCGCCGAAGCCCTCGGATTTCTGGCGGGGTGCCTATACGCTCACAAGGTGATCGCGCCGGTGGGCCTCGAACGCGCGTACGCCACCTTTGCCGGCCTGAAGTCGGTTGCAATCTTGAGTCTCTACTTCGCGGACAGCGTGCCGACACTGGCGCTGCTCCGCTTCCTGATCGGCATCAACGCCGCGGGGCTTGCCATCATCGTAGAGAGCTGGCTGAACGCCTTGGTGCCGAATGAGCAGCGCGGCCGGGTTCTCACGATCTACGTTCTGGTGTACGGTCTGTTCTTTGGTGTGGGCCAGTTGTTCAGCCAATCCCTCAACGTCAGAGGTCCCGAGTTATTGTTGATCGCCGGCATGTCGACGACGCTGGCCCTGCTGCCCATGGTGGCGATCGACGTGCGCGCGCCGGTTCTGCCGCGCCGGGTGAAGCTGGAGATTCTCAAGGCATTGCGAACCTCGCCGGTCAGCGTCACCGCGTGCCTGTTGAATGGCCTCATTCTGACCGCCTTCACCACCGTGGGACCTCTGTTCGGCGCGCGCATCGGTTTCGATCAACAGCACATCGTCCTATTGATGGCCTGTGTCTCGCTGGGCGGACTTTTTCTTCAATGGCCGATCGGTCACTTCTCGGACAAGATCGACCGCTTGCACACCCTGATCGGGTTGGGCGTCGGGATCCTCGCGGTGGCCGCCGCGCTTGCCTGGGCTCATCAGCGGATGCCGTTTGCATTGCTTGCGCTGCTGTTCGGCGTCTTCGGAGGGCTGGCGGAAAGTCTCTATGCGGTGGGGGTCGCGCACGCCAATGACCGCGCCCTCGCAACCGATTACGTGGCCTTGTCCTCGACCTTGCTGTTCGTCTGGGCATTGGGTTCGTCGGTGGGCCCCACCGCCGGGACTTACGCCATTCAACTCGTCACGCCGAGCGCATTCTTCGTCTATGTGTTCCTGCTGACGCTGGCCTTTACGGTGTTCGCCGTCTGGCGGCTCTCACGCCGCAGGGTCGATCGCATCGTCGAGTCGCGCGAGGACTTTCTCGCCTACCCGCAGACGTCGCCGGAGATCTATGCCTGGCTCCCCTA
>DASWEO010000109.1:0-3061 GCA_036394715.1 Steroidobacteraceae bacterium | reverse complement strand
GTCCCACCTCGTGCGCGATGACATAGGCGCGCGCGAAGTCGCCCGGTGCGCCGAATTCCGTGGCGAGTTGCCGATAGAACGACAAATCGATGTACACCTTCTGGTCTCCCGGGCAATAGAACGGTCCGGCCGCGGAGCTTGCGAAGCCGCAGGCGGATGCCACCTGTCCGCTGAACAGCACGAGCTTGGGGCGAATGTAGGTCCTTTCCATATTCCTGAAATAGGCGCCCCAGACGTCCTCGGTCTCGCCGAGAATGGCGCGGACGAAGTCGACTTGCGGATCGTTGCCCGGCGCGCGGTCCGCCGGGGCCGGCGCAGTCGGCGCCGCGGCCTGGGGCTCGCCGCCGTTCAACAAGCTCAGCAGGGTCGACGGACTCACGCCCATGAAATAACCGATGACAATGACCGCGAGCGTGCCCCCTAGTCCCAGATGGATGCCGCGGATACCGCCCCCGCCGCCGCGGTCATCCTCGACATTGTCGCTGCGGCGGCTGTCGTCCAGTTTCATCGGAATTCTCCGGGCCGGATACCGGCCTTGATCCTGTGGAGAAGGCACGGGCCCGATACTATCATTCGGCGCCGTACAAGGGCTTTTTCAAACGCCAGCGGCGATACGACCAGAGCCAATCGGCGGGACTCTTGAGCACGTCGATTTCGCAGGCGCGGGCATAGCGCTCGGTCACCGCATTGGGTTCGGTCACTTCCCGTCCGTCCCACAACGGCCTCAGCTCGACATCGTAGTAGCCGCGGCGAATCCGGCGCACCGCCACGTACAAGATGGGCAGGCGCGTCGCGCGCGCAATTTGCTCCGCACCAATGTAGAAGGCGGTGTCCTGCCCCAGGAATTGCGTCCAGTAACGCTTGTCCGTCGACACCGGGGCCTGGTCGGCGTTCATGGCCACCGCGCGCACGATGCCCCGCCGCCTTAGAAAATCCGCCAGCAATTCCTTGGCGGGCACCAGGCGCGCCCCAAAGCGAGAGCGGATCTTGAGCATGAGCCGCTCCGCCCATTGATCGTGCAAGGGCTTGTACGCGGCGTCGACGGGGTAGCCCAATTGCAGCGTGACCCCGTGCAGCAGCCACTCCCAATTACAGAGGTGCGAAGTCACGAGCATCACCGATCGGCCGGCGTCCAAGTGGCGCCGGGCCTCGCTTAAGTTCACGATGTTCACATGGGCGCGCATCTCGGCTTCGGTCATGGACACCGACTTCAGTACCTCGACCACGACATCGCAGAAATTCTTGAGGAATCGCTTGTGGATGCGCTCGCGCTCGGCGTCGCTCGCATCGGGAAAGACCTTTTCGAGCTGTCCGCGAATCACCTGATGCCGGTGCCGAACCACATAGAACGCCAACACGTACAGAAACGAAGAGAATGCATAGAGCGCCCGCAGGGGCAGGCGGGAGAAGAATTTGATCATGGGCGGCTCATTTTACGTTATCTGCGGCAACGGCGGACGACTTGCCTTGCAGTGTTCACCGCGCTGCGTCAAACTTCAACGATAATTAGTCAAGCCCGCGGTACCCGCCGTTGACCGGCAGTGTTATATGAAATCATTGCCCGTGTTTTGTTCGAGTACACAACCCGGCTTCTCGAGCGTGGTCAGCAACGACCCGCGCCGAGTCTTTGCGCGCAAGCTGGAGCGTGAAATCGACGTGCGCTTCACGCCGATCGCCTGCACCGTGCAAACCTCCGAAGGCCTGGTGCATGCGGGACCCGGCGATGCCATCATCACCGGTACCGCGGGGGAACACTGGCGCGTCTCGCGCGCCCGGTTCGCCGATAAATACCGCCCCGTGCCGCCGACCGTTGCCGGCGAGGCGGGACGCTACGTCAGTCTGCCCAACCGCATCATGGCAGTGCCGATGACGGAAGCGTTCGAAGTGTTGCTGGCGGATGGTTTATCCCGCTTGAGCGGGCGCGGCGGCGAGTGGCTGGTCGACTATGGCGACGGCAGTCTCGGGATCGTGTCGCAACCGATCTTCGCCACGACTTACGTAATCGTCGATTGAGGCCCATGGCGCTGCACCAGGGCATTCAGCGGCTGCTGCTGATCGGCGCGCAGATCGAATCGCTGCCGCCGCCTCCGGTACCACAGCCGCCCCCGGCGCTATTGCCGCTCATCGAGGCCATCGCGGGCACTCATCGACGATTCGATGAGCTCGCGCTCCACTTTGGTCACCGGTATCGGAGCGGCTTCTGGGCGATTTATCTGCTGAGCGCGATTGCCGTGTTGTGTGCGGTGATGCCGCTGGCCCTCGGCTGGGATAGCGCGAGCCATTTCCTGCACCCCTTCGCGGGACTATGGGCTGTGGCCGAAGTGGGGGTGATCGGCACGGTCAGCGCCATTTACTGGCTGGGTCACCGGCGCGACTGGCAGGCGCAGTGGCTGCGCGCACGGACCACGGCCGAGTTGAGCTGGTATCTGCCCATGCTGGCGCCCCTGCTCGACTTTGCGGTGCCGGCGGCGGATGCCAATTGGTATCTGCGCGTATTCGATCCCGGGCAGCACCTGCGCGGCTCCGACGACGTCGCCGCGCTGTGCACGGCCAACGAGCCGCTGGCGCGGAAGCTGCTCGCGACAGCCTGGTCGGAACCCGCGTTCATCTCGAGCTACGCCCGCTGGACCGTCGACATTCTAGAGCAGCAGCGGCACTACCATTACCGCATCGCGAGCAAGCACCATGCGCTGCGGCATCGTGTGCACGTCGTGAACACCGCTTTGTTCGCGCTGACCGCCTTGGGCGCGCTGCTGCATCTCGTTCTTCATACGCTGTGGCTGTCGCTGGTGACGACGTTCTTCCCCGCGCTCGGCGCCTCGCTGCACGGAGCGCTGGCGCAATCCGAAGCCTACCGGCTCGGCACGACGTCGGAGCGCCTGGTGGCCGAATTGCAGGGAGCGATCGATCGCATTCGCGCCGCGCTCCATTCCGTGGATCCGCCGCGCGACGTCAATGCGCTCAAGGCGGCGATCGAAGCGGCGATTGCGCTGATACTCGAGGAGCATCAGGACTGGCATCTGCTGGTCCGGCCGCACAATCTGCCGCTGGGGTGAGCTAG
>DASWEO010000108.1:0-21381 GCA_036394715.1 Steroidobacteraceae bacterium | reverse complement strand
GTAGCTCACGCTGCCGCCCAGCGTGTTGGAATCGAAGTAGGTCCGCAGGGTGGAAGTTCTCAGCGGTGCGTGCACCGATTGGCGATTGCGCGTGACGCTGGCGTTGAGTCCCAGCGTGGGAAACAGCCCCGCGCGCGCCTGATCGGCGAGCGCCCTGGCCTGCGCGTAGTTGGCCAGGGCGGCGGCGAGGGTCGGGCTCCCGTCGATCAACTTTTTCTGCAGTCCGTCGAGCTCCGCGTTGCCGTAGAGTGTCCACCAGCTGTCCCGCGGCAGGCGGTCGGCCGGCTGGGCCTGCGTCCACGGCCCGGTTTCCTTGTAGGCATCCGCGGTGGGAATATTCGGAGTTTTCAGCGGCGGCGCGAGCGAACAGGCGCCGAGCAGCAGCGTCAGTGCTGTGAGAGGCCAGAGTCTGCCCTCAACCCTTTTCATTTTTGTTCTTCGCCTTGGCGGCGAGCACGCCGCCCGCCGCCGTGCCGGCAAGGCGTACCTCGGTCCGATTGCCGATTCCATCGGGCGGGTTTTGGATCACGCGATCGTTCGCTGCCAGGCCGGAGGCGAGTTCGACGACCGCACCCAGGTCGCGTTGGATCGACACCGGCTTGAGCACTACACGGTTGTCGGCGTCCACGGTGGCGATGGAGAGCCCCTTGGCGTCGAAAATCAGCGCGCTCGACGGCACGCTGAGCACATTGGCGGCGCCGCCGATCTGCAGATGAATGCTGGCGTAGTCGCCCGGCATCATCTCACCCGCGCTGTTGTCGACGATGAGTTGCATCAGGGTCGTGCCGGTGGTCGGGTCGACGGCCTGGGCCGAATACTCGACCGTACCGCCGTAGGTCTTGCCGGGATGCTCGGGCACGTTGATCGTGGCCCTGGTGCCCGGCGGCACGCTGGGCACATAATTCTGCGGTACGTTCACATAGACGCGCAGCTTGGTCGTTTCGGAGACGACGAACAGTTCCGCGGCGCCGGTGGCCCCCACATTGATCAGCGCGCCGATGTCGGTTTCGCGTGCGGTGACGATGCCGTCGAACGGCGCGATCAGATGTTTGAAGCCTTCCTCGGCAACCAGGCGGTCGACGTTCGCCTGCGCCGCCTTGACCTGGGCGACATTGGCGTTGTAGGTGAAGGTGTGCTGGTCGACGTCTTGCTTGGCGACGGCGTCGGTGCCGGCCAGCGCCTGCCAGCGCTCCGCGCCGATTTGCGCGAGCTTGGCATTGGCCTGGGCGACGCTGAGGTCGGCGCGCGCCTGCATGAGTTGCTGGTCGAGATCGGGCGTATCGATTTCGGCGAGCACGTCTCCGGCCTTCACCTTGCCGCCGATGTCGTGCTTCCAGCTTTTCAGGTAGCCCGGGACGCGCGCGTAGATGGGCGCACGGATGTAGGCTTCCAGGCGCCCGGGCAAGTCCAGGCCCACCTGATTCTCCACATGGGCCGGGGCCACGATGGCCACGGTCGGGACCGCCTGCGCTTCGGTCAAATTGTGCAGACGCGAATTTTCCGACGCGCGGGAGACCAGGCCGTAGGCGACGACAGCGACGGCGAGGAGCACGAATGCGCCGCCGACCAGGCGCAGCCGGCGTGGAACAGGGCGGCGATGATTGAGATCAGGCTGGGGCATGGGATCCTCGGAGGTTGATTTCCGGCTCAGGTTTTGGGCCTTCGCGCCGATGAACGATGCTGAACACCACAGGGACAAAGAAAAGCGTCGAGACGGTGGCGAAGATCAGGCCGCCGATCACGGCTCGGCCCAGTGGCGCGTTCTGCTCGCCGCCTTCGCCAAGGCCCAGCGCCATCGGCAGCATGCCGATCACCATCGCCAGCGCCGTCATCAACACCGGGCGCAGACGCACGTATCCGGCCTCGAGCGCGGCTTGCGTCGCGTCGCCGAGCTCGGTGAGTTTCTCGCGGGCGAAACTGATCACCAGTACGCTATTCGCGGTCGCCACACCCATGCACATGATCGCGCCGGTGAGCGCCGGCACCGACAGCGTGGTATGCGTCGCAAACAGCATCCAGACGATGCCGGCGAGGGCCGCCGGCAGCGCGGTGATGATGACGAAGGGATCGCTCCAGGACTGGAAGTTGATCACGATCAGCAAATAGACCAGCACGATGGCGCCGAGCAGCCCGAACAGCAGACCGGAGTAGGCGCTGTTCATGGTCGCCGTCTGGCCGACCAGGGCGACGCTCGCGCCCTTCGGCTTGTCCTTGTCGTTCCGGGCGATGATTTTCTGGATGTCGGCGGAAACCGCGCCGAGATCTCGCCCCTGGGTCGTCGCGTAGATCTGTACCATCGGGGAGATGTCGTACTGCGAAACCACGGCGTTGCTGTGGGTGCGGCTGATATTGGCGATGCCGCCGAGCACCGTGGTCGGCCCGCCGCTGGCGTTGATCGGCAGGTTCTGCAGCGCCGGCAGCGTGTCGATCTGGTATTGCGGAGTCTGCAGCGCGATGGGATAGGTCACGCCGTTTTTCTCGTTGAGCCAGTAGACAGGCGCAACCTGGCTGGAGCTGGCCAGGTTCACGACCAGGCTGTCGGTCACGTTGGCCGCGGTCACGCCGGTGTATTGCGCGCGCGTGCGGTCGATGTTGACCTCGAGCGTCGGCTGCCCGGCCGACTGCTGGATGCGCGCATCGGCCACGCCGGTGACCCCGCGGATCTGCACCAGCAGCTCGTTGGCGTAGGCATAATCCGCGCCGAGATCGTTGCCGCGGATCTGCAGATCGATCGGCGCCGGCGCGCCGAAGTTGAGGATCTGGCTGACGATATCCGCCGGCAGAAACGAGAAGCTCACCCCGGGGAAACGGCGCGGCAGCTGGTCGCGCAGGCGACTGACGTAATCGGCGGTCGGCGCGTGCCCCTCGTTGAGCGAGATCTGGATGTCTCCGTCCGACTCGCCGATGGTGCCGGTGTTGTTGTAGATCGTATTGATCGACGAAAGATAGGTGCCGATGTTGTCCACTACCGCCGCCACTTCGGCCGGCGGGATCACCTCGCGGATCGCCTTCTCCACGTCGGCGAAACGCGCGGCAGTTTCTTCGATACGCATGCCGACCGGGGTCCGCACATGCAGCAGTATCTGACCGCCGTCGACCTGCGGGAAGAAATTGCGGCCGAGAAACGGCGCGAGCAGGAACGAGACGGCAATGACGCCGATAAAGCCCCCGACGAACAGCCTGCGATGCTCGATGGCGAGCGCCAAGAGGTCGTGGTACCCGGCGCGCAGCCGTACGAAGAGCGCCTCGAAGGCGCGCTGGAAGCGCACCAGGGGGTTCCTGGAGGGCGGCGGACCGATGACGTTGTCGTGCTCGTCGACGTGGGCCGCGTGCGCGCGCAGCAGATATTTCGCCATCGTCGGAACCAGCGTGCGCGACAGCAGGAACGAGCAGACCATGGCGAACATCACGCTTTCCGCCATCGGCACGAACAGGAAGCGCGCCACGCCGCTCAGGAAGAACATCGGTATGAACACGATGCAAACGCACAGCAGGGACACGAAAGCCGGTACGACGATCTGTGAGGCGCCGTCGATGATCGCGGCTTCCACCGGTTTGCCGCGCTCGAGGTGGTAGTTGATGCTCTCGATCGTCACCGTCGCCTCGTCGACGAGTATGCCCACGGCGAGCGCCAGGCCGCCGAGAGTCATGATATTGAGCGTTTCGCCGATCGCGGACAGCGCGCCGATCGCGCCCAAGACGGACAGCGGAATCGAGGTGGTCACGATCAGGGTCGAGCGCCAGCTGCCGAGAAAAAGCAGGATCATCAGGCTGGTCAGCGCCGCGGCGATTATACCCTCACGGATCACACCCTGGATCGACGCGCGCACGAATACGGACTGATCGCCGATCGGTTTGATGTCGAGTTCATCCGGCAGCGAGGGCTTGATGAGTGTCAGCATCTTCTTGATGCCGCTGACGATGTCGAGCGTCGAGGTCATGCCGTTCTTGAACACGCTGATCAGCACCGAGCGATTGCCGTCGACGTGCACGACATTGACCTGCACCGCGTTGCCGTTGTGCACGTGGGCGACGTCGTGCATGTAGACCATCGCGCCCCCCACGCTCTTGATGGGCAGGTCGCCGAGGTCCGCAATTTTAGATGGCGCGCTGTTGAGGTTGACGGTGTATTCGTAGTCGCCGATCTTTTCCGTGCCGGCCGGGGTGTTGAGGTTCTGCGCGGCGAGCGTATTGGCGACGTCGAGGCCGGTCAGGCCGCGCGACTGCAGCGCGGCGGTGTCGAGATCGAACATCACCTGCGGTGTCTTGCCGCCGAATGGCCAGGGGATGCCGGCACCCTGCACCGTGACCAGGCGCGGCCGCACGAAGTTGAGGCCCAGATCGGCGAGAGTCGGTTCGGCCAGTCCCTTGCCCGACAGCGCGAGCTGGATGATCGGCACCGTCGAGGCGCTGTAATTGACGATCAGCGGCGGCGTCGCGCCGGGCGGCATCTGCTTGAGCAGGGTCTGCGAAATCGCGGTGACCTGCGCGTTCGCGGTGGCGATATTGACCGAGGGGTGGAAGAAGATCTTGACGATGCCGAAAGTGGTGTACGAATTCGACTCGATGTGCTCGATATCGTTGACCGTGGTCGTCAGTGCGCGCTCGAACGGGGTGATGATGCGCCCGACCATCTGGTCGGGCGGCAAACCCTGGTACTGCCAGGCCACGCCGATGATGGGCATGTTGATGCTCGGAAAAATATCGACCGGCATCCGCAGGGCGGCGAGCGTGCCGATGAGCAGTATGAGCAGGGCCGCCACGATGAACGTGTAGGGGCGACTCAGCGCGATACGAACTATGCCGAGCATGTGGCCACCGACAATCGACTTGGGTTCTTAACATGCAATTTCATTTGGTACCGCAAAGGAGCTTCGCAACCCGCGCTCCTCGCGGAGCTTCAGTCGGGTGAGAATGGGGCCGCCGGATCGGGAGATGATTGCAGGACCCGTCTCGATCATTACATTTGAAATGTTCCGCCTCCCGTTGATTCGAGGGATTGGATGTCGTCAATCGGAGCGAGGATGCGCAGGTGAAGCTGCCCCATTGGCTCGAGTCGGAATGGCTGGAGCCGATCATCGATCACGGTGAGTGTATCGGCACCCTGGTGCTCATTCCGGATGCGCTGCGGCGCAAAGCCTCGGCGTTCCAGGGTGGCTTACCTCGGTACAAACTCCGCCGTGCGGTCGAGTTCGTCGACGCGAACCTTGATTATCGACGCATCACTTCGGCGGCTGTTCTTCGACGACTTCGTACCAGATGGCGTTGAGCACGCCGAATGCCAGAGCGAGCCCGGTGCCGAGAATCCAGCTGAAGTACCACATCAGTACGGGCCCTCGTGTCCATGCAGGGATTCAAGAGTAACGCGTCCCTTGAGAACCCTGAATACCCAAGTAGTGTACGCAAGAATAATGGGCAGGAAAACAGCCGCTGAGCCCAGCATCAGCAGCAGCGTTTTTGCGCTGCTCGAGGCGTCCCACACCGTCAGACTTTGGTTGGGGAAGGTCGAGGAAGGCATCAAGAACGGAAACAAGGCAAACCCTGCCGTCAGAATCGTTCCGGCCTGCACCAATGCACTGGCCAGGACGGCGGCGCCGGCGCGTCGTGCTCGCAGGCATAGATTCGCACACACCGCCGCCAGCGCCGCGACAACGGGCGCCGCCCGCATCCAGGGCCATGTGTGAAAGTTCTCGAGCCACGCACCGGCCGCGATGATAACGGTTTTTCGCGTGGGATCGGAGGGACCGGATTGATCGATGCCGCCGACGATCTCGTAGCCGCCCATCGAGCGCAGCCAGAAGCCGCCGGCCACGAAGGCCAATAGGAAAATGAGGGATGCCACGCGTCCGACGGCGCGGGCGCGGCTCGCCATGGGTTCGCCCACCTTCAGCGCCGCATAGGCGTTGCCATGCAAAATCAGCATGGACAGACTCATGATTCCGCCGAGCAACGCGAAGGGATGCAATAAACTGAACAGACCGCCGGCGCCGAAGGGGCGCTGCATGGCATCGAAATGAAACGGCAAACCCAGGAACAAATTGCCGAACGCCACGCCGAACAACAGCGCAGGCACCGCACCGCCGAAAGTCAGGACGCCATCCCAAGCCGATCGCCACCGTGCATCGGTCAATTTATCGCGGTACATGAAACCGGCCGGCCGCAGGATCAGCGCCAACAGAATAATGAACATTGCCAAGTACAGTCCCGAGAACGAGGCCGCATACAGCAGCGGCCAGGCGGCAAACACCGCTCCGCCCCCCAAGATGAACCACACTTGGTTGCCCTCCCAGACCGGCTCGACGGAAGCGAGCAGCGCTCGGCGCTCGGCGTCGGTGCGGCCCAGCAGCCGAAAGGTCGCGCCCAGCCCCAGGTCGAAACCGTCCATGATGGCAAAGCCGATCAGAAGTATTCCGATCAGCAGCCACCAAATCACCCGCAGCGTTGCGTAATCGAACAGCGGCGCGCTCATGGGATTCCCTCCTTGCCGTGAGGTGAAGATGCCCCCGCTGCCACGGGCCAATATCCCAGTCCGTCAGGTCCGCGCCGGATGGTGCGCGTCAACAGATAGGCATCGACGACGGCCAATGCAGAGTAGAACACCACGAAGCCCGACAGCGAGAGCCACAGGTTGCCCATGGAAGTTCTCGAGACACCCAGGAACGTCGGCAGCACACCGTCGACGGCCCAGGGTTGCCGCCCGTATTCGGCGACGATCCAACCGAGTTCCACCGCGACCCACGGCAGGGGCAAGCTGAAAAACGCCACCTTGAGAAACCACCGATGCCGGTCGAAGCGGTGCCGGCTCGCGAGATAAAACGCGGTTGCAAACATCGCGATGAAGAACAGGCCCAGCCCGACCATCGCGCGAAAGCTCCAGAACAAAACGGGTACGTTGGGCACCGCGGACCATGCCGCCGCGTCGATCTGTTCCGGCGTCGCAAGCGCCGGATTGTCCGTGTAGCGCAGCAGCAGCAATCCATAGCCCAAATCCGTCTGATGGGCCTCGAACCGCCGCACCAGTTCGGGGTCCGGCGAGTTGGGTCTTGCGCGCAGCAATTGGAGTTCGGAATAGGCTTCCATGCCCGTGACGATGCGTGCCCGGGCTCGCGCAACCAGATCGAATATGCCCAATACCGGCCGATCGATGGACCGCGTCGCGATCAAACCAAGCGCCCAAGGAATCTTGATGGCTGCGTGCGTCTTGCGCGCAGCGACGTCGGGCAGACCGAAGGCGGTAAAGCTCGCCGGCGGCGGTTCGGTTTTCCACTCAGCCTCTATCGAGGCGACCTTCATCTTCTGGTTCTCGCCGTCGAGGTATCCGGATTCATCGCCGAGAACGACGACGGATATGGAGCAGGCCAATCCGAAGCTCGCCGCCACCGCCATGGAACGCCTGGCGATGTCGACATTGCGTCCCCGCAGCAGATACCACGCGCTGATCCCCAGTACGAACACCGAACCCATCACATAGCCGGCGGCGACCGTATGGACGAACTTCGCCTGCGCCACCGGATTGAACAGCACCTCGCCGAACGAAGACAATTCCATTCGCATGGTGTGAAAGTTGAAGCGGGCACCCACCGGGTGCTGCATCCAGCCGTTGGCGATCAGAATCCATAACGCGGAGAGACTCGATCCGAGCGCCACCAGCGCCGTCGTGATCAGATGGGCGAGCTTCGACAATCGATCCCATCCGAAGAAGAACAGGCCGACGAAGGTTGATTCCAAGAAGAACGCGACCATGCCCTCAAGCGCCAGCGGCATGCCGAAAATGTCGCCGACGTAGTGCGAGTAGTAGGCCCAATTGGTGCCGAACTGGAATTCCATCGTAATTCCGGTGGCCACGCCCATGGCGAAATTGATGCCGAACAGCAATCCCCAAAATTGCGTCATGCGCTTCCATATCTCGCGGCCCGTCATGACGTAAACGGACTCCATGATGACGAGGATCATGGACAAACCGAGGGTCAGCGGCACGAACAGAAAGTGATACAGCGCGGTGATCGCGAACTGCAGCCGGGAGAGGGTGACGACGTCGAAGTCGATCACGAATGATTTCCTCGAAAAAACAGGAACCAGAGCAGGATCAATCCCAGCAGTTTGGCGGCAAGAGTCCAGGCAATCTTGACCTTGAGGTCTCGCCGCCAGTCATCGTTGCGATGCGAAGTCTCAACCATGCACGTTTCCAGTATGCCTTGCACTACGATCGGTCGTCCGCCGGAAATCCGCCGAGCATTTATACCAGCTTTTTACGAAATCGGTTTCACCTTCCGGACAGAGCTTAAGACCTTGGGCGCGCGACCGATCGTGCAGCTGGCCGCAGCAGGCGCTCTGCGATTGGTGCCCTCGCTCCTATACAGAGCCGCTCGAGAGCGACTAGAATCGTCCCGAACAAAGAACCGAACAGTTTTCCTGGGGGGAATTTGGGCGCCATGCGGCGAATCCGGTACTTTCTCGAGGCCTTTGCAGTGGGCCTCGTACTTTGTTTCGGCGGCGGGAGCGATGTCCTGGCCGATCCGCCGGCCGGCACAGAAACGGCCGCCTCGGCGACCCCCTCTCCGAGCGACGCGCCGGCGTCGCTTCCCCAGCAGAGCTTTCTTTCCTCATTGAAGCAGGCTTTCAATAAGGACTTCGATCGTGAGGTGGTGCGCGGCCATTTCGACCTCGGTTCACCGCCGAACGCACATCGATACTATTGTTTGGTCGACCCTAAGACCGGCAAGAAGGAGCCCAATGGAGTTCTGGGTCAGCCGGTCGCGCTGGCGGATGGGATGACCGGCGTCACGGCGGGTTCTGTCTCTCTCTACCGCTGTGACGACGCAGAGAAGCAGCGAATACTGGTTACCGCGGGCTACATAGTGAGCAAGGGCGCCGGAAGCGTGGTTGCCCCGGCGCCGCAGCCACAAACACAAGCACAGGCACAGACACAAACTCAGGCAGAGACACAAACTCAGGCGCCGGTACCGGTACCGGCACTGGCACCGGCGCAGGCACCGGCACTGGCGCAGGCACAAGTCACAGCTCCCGCTTTGCCCGACGCATCACCGGACAAGATTGATGTCGCCGGCGTGAGATTGGGCATGTCGCCCGATGAAGTGCGCGCGATACTCAAATCCAAGAAGCTGCCGGACTACTATGAGTCGACGGAGGCATTGGGTCATTTCGACTCGACCAAGGGCGCCATGCAGCCGACGGCCAACGGGCGCTTTGTGAACATCATTGCAGCCTGGGCTCCGCCGCCGACTTCTTCTGTCGGCGCCCCCGCGGAGGACGGCGAATCGTACGAGGTCATGTTCACACCCGTCCCGGGCAGGGAGCGGGCGATGGCAATTGTCCACTCGGTGGGGTACTCATCCGCGAATGCCGTTCGCGAGATGGCTCTCGAGCAGGGGTTGCTCAAGAAATATGGCGGCTTTGCCACACTGGATGACCTGCCGGGCTCCCCCACTTGGCGTTTTCAGCGCGGCGGCAACGTGCAGGTCGGTGATCCTTGCAATCGTCGTGGAATATTCGGCGGACTGAGCGGTATGAACGCGGGCAATGCGACGCAGCAGAATCTTGCCCTGAAGACGACGCCCGACGAGTTCCGATTCCAGATCGACCGCTGCGGAATCGCGATCGTGACCGAAGATCATTCCACGGTGAACCGTGGCGCACCGCGTGAGGACCGAATCGTCACGCGATTCACGGTAACTGCCTACAGCCCGTCGATCGGATTCGAGGGCGCGACGACGGCGGCGGAGCTGCTCCAATCGTCCGGGGATGCGGTAGGTAAGGCCGGCGCCGCGCGATCCAAGGATCAGCCAGCGCCGAATCTTTGACCGGCGCGGCTTCCCCGGGTCAGCCGAATCAGTGAGCCACCTCGAAGTGCTCGATCAACATTTTCGGAGCAATCAAGCCGAAGGCCATTGCCAGAAGGATCAAGAACGCCGTTACGCCATCCGTGAGGGTACCCGACAGCAGCTCCGGTGATGCCTTTTCGCCCGGCGCCATCAGAGCGACGAGGCCACCGGCCATTCGGAACAGGTACAGTCCTGGGATCAGCGATACCACCGACGCGAAGCCGAACGCCGCAAATGGCAGGCGCAATCGATGGGCCACGGGTGTAACGATGATGCCGGCCACGAGACAGGCAACGAGCGCACCGGTTTCCACGCTGCCGCCCCCTATCGCGATGACCAGCCAGCGGCAAGTGTGTGCCAGCATTCCAATCACAATGGGAATCGGCAACAGGCGCCACGGCATCGAAAAGAAAGTGCAGTAAGCCGCGACAGCAACGCCCGCGGCAACCACATCGTAGCCGAGCGGCACCCGGGATGACGGCGCAGAGGCCGGCAAGTTCACGCCGCCGAGCGCAAGCCCGGCGAGTAAGCCCGTGCAGATCATGAGAACGATCAAGCCGGCATAACCGATGCGCGAAGCTCCCAGCGGGAGACGCCCGCGGATGAGATCGAGCGCGCCGTTGAGGAGATGCGGGCCGGGAACGAGCACCATACAGGGACATACCGCAACGAGGCGCAGCGTGGTACTGAGCTGTAGTTGGACAGCGGCCGCTCCGACGATACCCGCCAGCAGCGCCGCGCCGAACGGCTGAACGAAGAGGTTGCGGCTCAGACCACCGAGCCGGCGACGAAGGTACGCTCCGATGCCTGCGCTCAACGCAATCAGGATCAAGCTGAACCAATGGGCGGCGCCGAATATCACAGCCAGCGCCGATGCCCCAGCGGCTGCAAACAAGGCGAAGCGAGCGACGCCGACCGGAGGGAATCGGGTGATTGCATCGAGCGACGATCGTGCCGCTACGGCATCGATGCGCCCGGCGCAAACGTCATCGATGACGCCCATGGTGGCGATGACCTTGTGCATGTCGACGCCCGCCGGCGTTGCGGCGATGATTTCCCACCCGCGATCGGCGAACCCGTCGATGTGGATGTGTACCTCACCCCAGCGCGGCAGGACAATGGCGCCGTACCCCAGTGCGGCGCCGAGCCTCGTCACGGCTGAGATTACCCTTTCAGTGGTCTGGCCATTCTCGAATAGAAGCGTGACGCTTGCTGAAAGCAGGTGCAGGACGTCTGCGGGCACCTGATCAGCGCCGGTGATGCCAACGACTCCCGTTCCACTCGACATGGCCACAGCGTTATCAATTGCTCGCTACGTAGGGTCTGACCATCTTGGCCGGATCGACTATCCGATCGAACTCCGCTTCCGTGACGTAGCCGAGCTGCAGTGCAGCAGCCTTCAGCGTCAGGTCGTGATCCATGGCGTGGTGGGCGATCTTCGACGCCTTATCGTAGCCGATCACGGGAGCGAGTGCGGTCACCAGCATCAGCGAGCGATCGACATATTCCTTGATCTTCTTCAGGTTCGGCTGCGTGCCTTCGACCAGGAACCGACGGAAATTCGTGCAGCCGTCGCTCAGGATGGTGATCGAATGCATGAGGTTGAATATCATCAGCGGCTTGTAGACATTCATCTCGAGGTAGCCGCCGGCCCCGCCGACACCGACCGCCACGTCGTTTCCCATGACCTGCACGGCGATCATCGTCAGTGCTTCGGCCTGGGTCGGATTGACCTTGCCGGGCATGATCGATGAGCCCGGTTCGTTCTCCGGAATCACAAGCTCGGCAAAACCGGCGCGCGGGCCGCAGGACATCAGGCGGATATCGTTACCGATCTTGTACAGCGAAACCGCCAAGGTGCGGAAGGTGCCGGAGAGCTGTACCAAGGCGTCGTGCGCACCCTGGACCGTGAACTTGTTGGGCGCGGTGACGAAGGGTAAGCCGGTCAGACTGGCGATCTCGGCCGCCACCGCTTCGGCGAAGCCGGGCGCTGCATTGATCCCGGTACCTACCGCCGTGCCGCCGAGCGACAGCCGATAGACGCCCGGCAGTGCAGCGTCGATGCGTTCGAGGTTGTCCGCCAGCATGCCGGCGTAGCCGGACCATTCCTGGCCGAGAGTGATTGGTGTGGCGTCCTGCATGTGGGTGCGGCCGATCTTGACGATGTTGTCCCATGCGGTTGCTTTCGCTGCGATGGCGTCATGCAGTGCGCGCATCGTCGGAATCAGCCGCTGCACGGCATTGACCGCGGCCGCGATGTACATGGCCGACGGAAACGAGTCGTTCGACGACTGCGACATGTTGACGTGATCGTTGGGATGAACCGGCGTCTTGCTGCCGAGCGGCGTGGCGGCGAGCTGGCAACAGCGGTTGGAAATGACCTCGTTCACGTTCATGTTGAACTGGGTGCCGCTGCCGGTCATCCAGACATGCAGAGGAAACATGTCGTGATGCTGACCCGCCAGGATCTCATCGCAGACCTCGACGATCAGGCGGTGCGCCAGGGTCTCGAGCCGACCGCCGCTGTGATTGGCGTTGGCCGCGGCTTTTTTGAGGATGGCATAGGCCGTGATCATTTCGCGGGGCATCAAGTCTCGGCCGATGCTGAAATGCTCGAGCGAGCGCTGAGTCTGCGCTCCCCAGAGCTTGTCGGACGGTACCGCCACATCACCCAAGCTGTCGGTTTCGATGCGTGTGTCGTTCACGGCGTTTCGCTCCTGATGGTGGCGTATACCGCGCTCAATTCGCGGGTTCCGCACAGTGGTCTTGGCAGTCGCCGGTGCCGGCTCCTGCAGCAAGGCCAGATTATAGCGCCTGTAGCGAGCGCTCCATCCCAGCGGGCACCAATCAGCGTTCCAGTGCGCACCAATCAGCGTTCAGACACCTGCGAGATCGGCATTGCGGCGTCTGATTCCCTCACACGCGCGAGCTCTTGACGTGATTCACCATCCGCGTCGAATTCCAACGGCGGCTGATAGATGTTCCTCGCCACCAAGTCCTGCAGTACGCTCATCAGGCCCAAGAGCAATACGAACATAAAGCCTAGAATCAACAGGATCGAAATGAGAACGTGCATAAGCCACCCTGCCACTGTCTGCTCGAAGACATCATTCCCCATCACGTCAAAGCCTTGGTGCGTTCGTGAAGTGGCCCGGTCACTCTATGTCTCCCGTCGGTCGGTCTTTTGGAATGTGAAGAAATTAGGCGAAGCCGCCCAATCCGTCTTGACCGCGCTTGCTCAACTTGGGCTGTTCTTGCGGTCTACTTCGGCAGGCGCCGCAAAGATCAACCAACGGCCGCGGCGTGGCTGGCGCAGTTCCTCACGGTGCTGGGAACTCGCATTTCGCTCTGATCGTCCCGCTTCAGCGGATGCGTTGGGACGCGACTGCCCGGCGCGCGGGTTTGGCGTTCGCGAGCGAATACCGGCGCAACAAGCTCACCAGATGCTGGCCGGTGCGTCCGAGGGGGCGGTCGGCGCGATGAACGAGCATTGGATTGAATCGATAGCGCGAACCACCGGAGTATTGCACCTCGCGCAATTCTCCGGCGCGCAGTTCGCTTTCCACGAGGTATGTGGGCATCCAGCCAAAACCAACCCCCATGGCGAGAGCTCTTTTCTTGGCGGAAAAGTCCGACAGATAAAACACGCGTTCGCCGCCGAACATGTGCCGATCGTCGCCCTGATCACTGGAGTCCTGCACCGTCAACTCCACGTGTTCATGCAGCTGATCGAGGGTGACCGAGGGTTTGCCCGCCAGTGGGTGGGCCGCAGCCACGCACAATACACATAAAATCTCGGGAAGGGTTTCCGACAGCAATTGCGGACGCGGCTCGTAGTCCTTGACGAGCATCAGATCCGCGTCGTCTCGTTCGAAGCGATATTGCACGCCCTTGAGAAATTCCACCTTTAACTGAATACGAGTCGGGATGCGCTCTTCGGCCAGCGTTTTCAATGCGGTGAGCGCCGATTCGAGCGGAAGGATGCCGTCGGCGATGACCGTCAGGCGCGCCTCCCATCCTTCGGAGAGCTGATGCGCCAGTGTCTCGAGCGACATCGCATGCGCGAGCACTCTCTTACCTTCCGCCAAAACTGCCTCTCCGGCCGCCGTCAGCCGGACGCGATAGCCGTCGCGGTCGAGCAGCTTGAGACCCAGCTGCCGCTCGAGCTTTCGCAGCTGATAGCTGACCGCTGATTGAACGCGATGCAGTTTCTTGGCAGCGGCCGCGAGGCTCCCTTCGCGGATGACTACTTCCAGCACTTGGATGGCATTGAGATCGACTCGCATAGACCATCTAAATATTTGATAAAGATGTTCTAAATAATACGCTTTTTTTGATAGAGTAGGGCGCGCAGGCTGAGCGGGCAGATCCGCACCGTTCCGGGACCTCATTTATGCACGCCGCCGAACCCATGAGCGAACTCTCAAACCCCCTCGCCACCGACGGATTCGAGTTCGTCGAGTACACGGCCCCGGACACGGCCGAACTCGGCCGGCTGTTCGAATCCATGGGATTCAGCCGCGTCGCGCGGCATCGATCCAAGGACGTTTCTCTATACCGCCAGGGCGATATCAACTTCATTGTCAACGCCGAACCCAACAGTCTTGCCCAACAATTCGCGCGCGACCATGGGCCGAGCGCCTGTGCCATGGCATTTCGCGTCAAGGACGCGGCCTTTGCCTTGCGCAAGGCGGTCGAGGCCGGAGCCAAGGAAGTCAAGGGCTCGATCGGTCCGATGGAACTCAACATACCGGCGATCGAAGGGATCGGCGGAAGTCTGATTTATCTCGTCGATCGTTATAGCAACCCGACCATCTACGACGTTGATTTCATCGCGGAGCCCGGAACTCCGCATTCGCCTCCGGGCGCCGGTCTGGTCGAGATCGATCACCTCACCCATAACGTCGCCAAGGGACGGATGGACTACTTCTACGATTTTTACCATCGGATATTCAATTTCCGGGAGCAGCAATATTTCGACATCTCCGGCGAATACACGGGTCTCACGAGCCGGGCGCTGTGCGCCCCCTGCGGCAAGATTCGCATTCCCATCAATGAGTCGAAATTCGAGCATGGCAGCGGCCAGATGGATCAGATCCAGGAGTTCATCCAGCAATACCACGGCGAGGGCATTCAGCACGTGGCGCTGCGCACCGATGACATCTTCCGGACTTGGGATGAACTTCAGGCGCGCGGGCTCAAGTTCATGACGGCGCCGCCGGATAGTTATTACGAGATGCTGGAAGAGCGGCTGCCGGGTCATGGACAGTCGGTCGCCGACCTGCAGAAGCGCGGCATCTTGCTCGACGGCGCCAATGGCCGATACCTGGCGCAGATTTTCACTCAAACGCTGATTGGGCCGATTTTTTTCGAAATCATCGAGCGCAAGGGAGATGACGGCTTCGGTCAAGGCAATTTCCGCGCGCTATTCGTCAGCATGGAGCGCGACCAGATACGCCGAGGGTCTCTGAAAGTTCCGCCGAAGGCTTGAGGCGCCCAATGTTCAGCTACCAATCGGGCTTTGGCAACGAGTTCGCGACGGAAGCGCTGCCCGGCGCTCTGCCGCCTGCGCAAAATTCACCGCAGCGTTGTCCCTATGATCTCTACGCGGAGCAGTTCTCGGGAACGGCATTCACGGCGCCGCGGCACGCCAATCGGCGATCCTGGCTCTATCGAATTCGTCCGGCGGTGACGCACGCGCCGTTCCAGGCGCTCGACCGCGATCCCTTTGCCGACCAGGCCAACTCGGAGCCCCTCTCTCCGAATCAGCTGCGCTGGGATCCTCCGCCCCTGCCGAACGTTCCCACCGATTTCGTCGAGGGCCTGCTGCCGATCGCAGGAAACGGTTCGCCGGAGACTCATACCGGCTGCGGCATCTCCATGTATGTCGCCAATCGATCGATGGGCAATCGGTTTTTCTACAGCGCCGATGGCGAGCTTCTGATAGTGCCGCAGCACGGCGCTTTGATCCTCGATACCGAGCTCGGGCGCATGCGAGTCGAGCCGCAGGAGATAGCCGTCATTCCTCGTGGTCTGAGGTTCCGGGTCGATGCACCCGCGAGCGGAGCGCGCGGTTACATCTGCGAAAATTTCGCCGCGCCTCTCGAGTTGCCGGATCTCGGCCCCATTGGATCGAATGGGCTCGGGAACCCGCGTGATTTTCTGACGCCGCACGCCTATTACGAAGATCGGGCCGGCGACTGCGTGCTGATCGCCAAATTCCTCGGTCGCCTATGGGCTGCACGGATGGATCATTCGCCGCTCGATGTGGTGGCGTGGCACGGCAACAATGTCCCTTACAAATACGACTTGCGCCGATTCAATGCCATTGGATCCATCTCCTACGATCATCCGGACCCCTCCATATTCCTGGTGCTGCATTCGCCCAGCGGCACCGTGGGAACCAGCAACCTCGATTTCGTGGTTTTCCCGCCCCGCTGGCTGGCGATGCAAAATACGTTTCGGCCGCCGTGGTTCCATCGCAATGTGGCGAGCGAATACATGGGCCTGATTCACGGCGTCTACGACGCCAAGAGCACGGGATTCGTGCCCGGCGGAGCCTCGCTCCACAATAGTATGAGCGGACATGGGCCCGATGCGGCGACCTTCGACAAGGCGCTGGCCGCAGACACCACTCAGCCCCAACATATCACCGACACGATGGCCTTCATGTTCGAAAGCCGCTTCGTGCTCAGGCCAACCCGTTCCGCGCTGCACGGCAAGCCGTCATTGCAGCAGGACTACATGCAATGTTGGCTCGGCCTCGACAAGCGTTTCGATCCCTCGAGGCCCTAGTTGAAGCCCGGCACGGCCGGTTTCTCGCGGAGCTTGGACAATAGACCGCGCAGATGCGCATTTCGATCACGTTCGCGAAAAGCGAGGTACAGCGTGGAGAACGCCTCTTTATCGCGCAGAGGCACGTAGGCCACGCCGTCCAAGTGAATGCTTCTCGTGTCCGCCGGAACGATGGCGATTCCCTCGCCCGCATCGACGAGACCGACGATGGTCGTGAGCTCTTGAACCTCCCGGGCTATCTGCGGCCGAAATCCCGCGTTCGCACAGAGACGCAGTACCTGCCAATAAAGGCCGATGCCGGACTCGCGCGGATACATGATGAGGGGTTGGTCGCGCAGATCGCTGATTCTGATCGCACGTTTCTTGGCGAGGGGATGGTCATTTGCCATCGCCGCTACCAGAGGCGCCCGATACCATTCTTCGATCAGTATCCCCGACGGCGCAGGCACATCCGACTTGCGAAGGATGCCGGCGTCGAGCGTTCGATAATGCAGAGCGTTGAGCTGATCGAGAGACGTCATTTCGTGAAGCGTCAGAAGAACATGCGGAAATCCGCTTTGAAACTGCTTGATCGCCCATGTCAGCGACGAGGTGAACATCGCGGACGATGCGTAGCCGAGATGGAGCGAACCCACCTCGCCGAGCGCGGCACACCTCACTTCAGCCTTTGCGGCTTCCACGGAAGCGAGAATATCGCGGGCGCGGCCGAGCAGATGCTTCCCCGCCTGCGTCAGAAATACGTGCCGCTGGTCCCGATCGAACAGCCGAGCGCCGACTTCCTGTTCCAGCGCCCGGATCTGAATGCTGAGCGGCGGCTGCGCAATGTGCAGCCGCTCGGCGGCGCGCGTAAAGCTCAATTCCTCGGCGACTGCGACAAAATAACGTAGGCGGCGAATCTCCATGATATCTATATAGTATCGAAAGTGATTGCTATTTTGTATTGGCGAATATAACGAGCGCTGCCTACGATTGGCCCTGAAGGACCGCCGCGACATCGCGATAACAATGGCGGCGACACCGAGCTGGAGACTGTATGCAGGATGACAAGGCCCCATGGCTCGTGGCCAGAGCCGCGGTGGAGCGTCTCACTCAAGGTATACCGGTTGCGGCACTGGGAGTCCGAAGCTCGCGAACGGCCGACATCGCCCGCGTCGCGCGAAGCTCCGGGCACCACGCGATCTGGGTCGATCTCGAGCACAGCACCATGCCCATCGACACCGCGGCAATGATTTGCGCGGCCGCCCTGGACCTCGGCCTCGCGCCCTTTGCGCGTATACCCGAGCGCGAATACGGCGTCATCGGCCGGCTGCTGGACGGCGGCGTGCTGGGGATCATCGCGCCGCGCGTCGAATCCGCCGAAGAAGCGCAAGATATCGTTGCCGCGTGCCGCTTTCCACCCTTCGGCCATCGTTCTGCCGTTGCCACATTGGCTCACTTCGATTTTCAAAAGATGCCGGCCGCGCAGTTCAACCGCACGATGAATGAGGCAACGGTGGTGAAAATACTGCTGGAGAGTCCTCGAGGCATCGAGAACGCGGAGGCGATCGCCGCGCTTCCCGGCGTGGATATCGTCGGGATCGGCACGAACGATCTGACGGCGGAAATGGGCGTGGAGGGCGAGTTCCGCCATCCGGACGTGCGCAAGGCCCACGAATCTGCGATTGCCGCATGCCGGCGCGCGCAAAAACCCCTGGCAATCGGCGGCATCGGCGACTTAGCCTACGCGGCGGAGCTGATCCGGCTGGGCGCGGCCCCGTTCATGTTCACCGGTATCGACACCGATCTTCTGCTTGCAGCGGCGCGCGATCGCGTCAGCCAGGCGCTTGCGTCGCTCAAATCATAACTCCAAATCATAGCTCCAAATCAGAGCTCGATAGCTCGCGAGAAATCATACCGACATGTCGTCAACCATTCTAACGTCCAAACCGATGCGTGATGCCGGCACGCTCACGCGCCCCGCATTTTCAATGCCGGGCGAAGCTTGCGATTCTCATGTTCACGTGTTCGAGGCTGCGGCGAAGTACCCGAGCGTCGACGCGCCGCATTACACGCTGCCCGATGGCAGCCTCGAGAAGCTGCAGCGCATGACCGGTGTGTTGGGGCTGCAACGTTTCGTCATCGTTCAGCCAAGCTATTACGGCACCGACAATCGCTGCATGCTCGACGCATTGAGCGCGGCGGGCGCGCGCGCACGCGGGGTTGCCATGGTGGGGGAGAACTGCACGGACGAGGAATTGACAGCGATGCACGCACGCGGCGTGCGGGCGCTGCGCCTGGATTTGTTCCTGCGCTCGAGTTGGCCGACGGCCGAAATCATCGCCTACATCGAGCGCAGCGTCCGGCGCACGCGCGCAATCGGCTGGCATGTGCAGTTCTATACCCCTGGATGGGTGGTTCGCGATTTGTTGCCCTTCCTGGCCGGCCTCGACGCTGACTTCGTCATCGATCATATGGGGTACATGCTCGAGAGCGACGGACTTACGCACACCGACTTCGATCGTCTGATAGACATGATCGGCGCGGGAAGGGGATGGATCAAGCTGTCGGCTCCGTATCGCCTTGCCAGGGACGGAAACTTCGAGCGCTTGAAGCCCATGGCCCGCGCCCTCATCGAGGCCGCTCCCGATCGGATCATCTGGGGCAGCGACTGGCCGCATATTCCGGAAGGCGGCAAAGACACGGGCACTCTTTTGAATCTACTGTCCGAGTGGGCTCCGGACGCAGAGGCGCGCAAGCGAATCTTGGTGTCGAATCCTGCGAAGCTGTTCAGATTCGAGGAGTGACGCTGCGCGGCAAGCGCAGCCCTGACCGGGCTCCGGAATCGCTCCTGGCCTAAGTCAACGCGGCTCGGCTGCGGCCGGATATCGGTCGGAATGTTCGATCAGGAATTGCCGCGGCGATTCTCCGTATTGCCGCCGGAACATGGCGATGAAGGCGCTGACGCTTTCGTAGCCCACGTCGAGCGCGACGGACGAGACCTTGTGTCCCGCCGCCACGAGTTCCAACGCGTATTGGGCAATCACTGCACGCTTCCAGCGCGCATAGGGTAGTCCCGTCTGACTCCGGAAGTGGCGTGCGAACGAGCGTCTGGACATCCCCGCGCGCACCGCCAGCTTGTCGAGGCTCGCGGAGGCGGTCGGACTCGTGAGCACGCTCTGCGCCGCTTTCAACAAGCGCGGCGCGGTGGGCATCGGGACCTCGAGCGGTTCGGGCTGCGCTGCGCTCATTTCAGCGGCAACGACTTTCCACAGCAGGCGCCGCATCGAACGGTCACCGGATGTCAATTGCGTCAGGCGCTGGAGCGAGGCAATCATCAGAGCGGACGCGCGCAAGACGCATACATCGCGGCGCAGGGTGCGCAGCCCGACCGGAGAGATCACCACCCATCCGCGGCCGGCTCCGCTCGATCTCGAGACATGACGTACGCCCGGCGGTATCCACGCCACGCGGCGCGCGGGCACGATCCAGGCGCCGATCTCGGTTTTCAAATGCGAAATGCCGGCTTCCACGAAGATGAATTGCCCGCCCTCGTGGGCGTGCCACGTGGTTTCATCCGGGCCCGCGCCGTCGAAGCGATTGGTCCCGCGCTGACGGAGGATCTCTGTGCGCTCGGCCGAGGGGCCGAGGACGCTTACCCGATTCGTAGCGGGGGAGGGCACTTAGTTTGGCGCAGCCACGAGAAATCCGAAGGTACCCGGCAGGACGGTCGGGTAAGGAATGGGTGGTTTGGGCGGCCCAAACTTTGCGGACGGCAGATAGACGCGGCCGCTGTCGATATCCACGGCTCCCAATCGCGTGCCTTTTTGCGTGCTCAGGGTCTGCAGCACCGCGATGTCGCGATTGCTGCGAACCGCGATCACGCTGAGGGTACCGTCCTCGCCGCCGGCGACGAAAGCGCGGCGGCGCACGGAATCGAACATGACCGCGTCAGCACCGCGTCCCACGGCGACGCTCGCGACCACGCGTCCGGCCCCTGCATCGAACGCTTTCAATATTCCGTTGTCGCAGACGGAGAGGACGAGCTGGTCGGCTCGATCGTACGCAAGGCCCGTGGCTTCCTCGCACCCGTCCAACGGGACGCGTTTGACGACCTTGCGCGAGGCAATGTCCAATGCCACGATTTCGCTCACCTTGCCTCGATTCACGTTGATGTAAATCTTTCCCGTTCCGTCGGCGGCGGCGAATTCGGGATGCCCCCCGACGGAAACCGTTCCAGCGACGCTGTCCTTCTTGACGTCGATCAGCAGCACCAGTCCCGACTCTCCGTTGAAGGCGACGAGCAATCCCGTTTTTGGCTCGAGCACCATGGCGTCCAGCGCATGGACTCCGCTCACGGGGTTGTAGTCTGCCGTGGGAATCGTCGATAGAATTCTACCGCTTGCCCCGTCAAAGATCGTGATGACTCTGTTCTGGCTGTCATCGACGGCGAGGGTTCCGTCCCCGAGGTGCGCCAGGGCATGCGTCATCTTGCCGGGCACCAGATCCGTCGTGACCGTATTCGTCTTCAGGTCGAGGGCGGTGACACCCGCCTGTGCGAGAAATAGCCGGCCGCTGTGTTCATCGACGACTGCATAATCCCATGCACTGCCCGAGCCCGGAACGCGCCCGGTGATCGAATAGCCGGTGGGTTCGGTTGCGCCGGCGTTGCCGGGCCACGCAGCCGCCGCCGCGACCTGGCAGAGGGCGATCAAGAATATTCGCGCATGCATCGGCGTTACCAACGGTAGCTCAAATTGACGGTCCA
>DASWEO010000107.1:0-9420 GCA_036394715.1 Steroidobacteraceae bacterium | reverse complement strand
GGCGGCAGCAATTCCGCCGCCTTGTCCATGATGAATACGCGCTTGACGTAGAGCTGAATGCCGCCCTTCTGCTCGCGCTCGAATAGATCGAAGGGCGCGCGCTTGGGCAGATACAAGAGCGACGTATATTCGATGTTGCCTTCGACCTTGTTGTGCGCCCAGGTGCGCGCACCCTCGGAGTCGTGGGCGATGTGCTTGTAGAACGCCTGATAGTCCTCATCGCTGAGCTCGGGTTTGGGGCGCGTCCAGAACGCCTTGGCCTGGTTGACGGTCTCTTCGGTGTCGCCCGTTTTGAGGACGATGGGAATGCTCAGGTGATCTGAATACTTGCGCACCAATTGCCTCAAGGTGGCCGGTTCCAGGAATTCCTTGTCGTCGTCGCGGAGGTGCAGGATCACTTCGGTGCCGCGGTCCGTCTTGGCGTCGGCTTGGATCTCGTATTGGCCTTCGCCGTCCGAGTCCCACCGGACTCCGGGAGAGTCGGCGCGCTTGGTGAGCACCGTGACCCTGTCGGCGACGATGAACGCCGAATAGAAGCCCACGCCGAACTGGCCGATCAGCTGCGCATCCTTCGCCGAATCCCCGCTCAGGGTTTCCAGGAATCTCTTGGTCCCGGAGCGCGCGATGGTGCCGAGATTGTCGATCACCTCCGCCTCGCTCATGCCGACGCCATTGTCCTTGATGGACAGGGTGCCGGCCGCGGCATCCGGCACGATCCCGACCGAGAGAGAGTCCGCGCCCAATAGATCGGGCTTGGCGAGCGCCTCGAAGCGCAGCTTCTCGCAGGCGTCCGAGGCGTTGGAAATCAGTTCGCGCAGGAAAATTTCCTTGTGCGAATACATCGAGTGGATCACCAATCGCAATACTTGCTTGGTTTCGGCTTGGAACTCTTTGATCTGCGGCTGTGTTTCGGTCGTCATGGCCTTGCAATTTGGTTGTTTTACGCCTTGTGTGTTGTGGGGCCTGCGCTCCATTCTTCAAGACGACATCTACTTCAAGTCAGCAAGGCCCCGCCCCCGCCGCGAGCCTCAAGGCGTCGGCCAGCCGGCCCGCGGATCGAAACTGAATTCCTTTTTCATCCGCTCGTAGGCTGCTTTTTCCTGTGGGGACCCCGCCGCGGGTGTGACCAGCTTGATGCTGACGATTTGGTCGCCCCGGGGAGTGCCGGGAAAACCTCGCCCCCGCAACCGAAGTTTCTGCCCTGATTGGGCGCCGGCAGGCACCGTCAATTCGACGGTCCCGCCCAGCGTAGGCACAGCCACCTTCGCACCCAGGGCGGCCTCCCACGGGGCCAGGGGCAGCTCGATCTGCACATCCCTGCCCTGAGGGACGTAGAGGGCATGCGGGCGCAGTCGGATGCGGAAAATCAAGGACGCATTGCCGCCGGTGCCGGCGATGCGCAGCGATTGGCCCTCGCTGACCCCGGGCGGGATTTGCACGTCGACGGAGCGCGAGCGGCCATCCTCGTTGAGCGTGACGCGGCGTTTCGTGCCGGCAAAGGCCTCTTCCACGGTGACATCCAGGTAGCCCGCGTCCGCCTCGGGCGGCGGACCTCCTGCCGCACCGCCGAATAGGCTGGAGAAAAAATCGCTGAAACCGTTGAGATCGGAAAACCGCTGGCTGCCGGAGTGACCGAAGCGCTGCGACCAATCGGGCGGCGGCCGGAATTGCTGACCTGTCCGGTAGTCTCGTCCCAGGTGGTCGTAGGCCGCGCGCTTGTCCGGGTCGCGCAGCACTTCGTAAGCCTCCTGAAGCTCTTTGAACTTGCTCTCGGCGTTTTTTTCCTTGCTGACATCGGGATGATATTTGCGGGCGAGTTTGCGATAGGCTCGCTTCACCGTGTCCGCGTCGGCGCCGCGGGTCACACCGAGAACTTCGTAATAATCCTTATATTGCATGCCCTACCTTTGTGAGATTAACCCCTGATATTACCAGCACCTACGGGCTTGTCCGCCCAGCGGTCATCCGGGCGCCGCGCGCTCGAGGCTCCCCGGCCCGGCGCTGCAGCTTGAAATTGACTAGGAACGTCCCGACCTAACCTCAGCCGCGTTACCATATTGTGGTTGGCTTTTCCGATATTGCGGTTGGTTTCCCCAAAGAAAAGGCTCATGAAGCGCATTTTCCTGTTCCTCGTGACGAACTTGGCCGTATTGGCGCTGCTCAGCTTGGGTATTTTCATCATCGAGCAGGTTTTCGGCGTGCGTTTGGCCAGGGGCGGACTCGGTGGCCTGCTGGTATTTGCGGCGATCTTCGGCTTCGGCGGCGCGCTGATCTCGCTCGCCCTGTCGAAGTGGACGGCCAAGCGCATGATGGGCGTGCGCGTCATCGCCGAACCCCAGTCCGACGTGGAGAGATGGCTGCTCGGCACGGTCAAGCGTTTGGCCGATCAAGCGCAGATCGGCATGCCCGAGGTCGGCATCTTCGACGCGGAGGAAATGAACGCGTTCGCGACCGGCGCGCGCCGCAACGCGGCCTTGGTCGCGGTGAGCAGCGGCCTGCTGCGCAGCATGTCGCGTTCCCAGATCGAAGCGGTCTTGGGTCACGAAATAACTCATGTCGCGAACGGTGATATGGTTACCCTCGCTTTGCTGCAAGGTGTGCTAAATACATTCGTCATATTTCTGGCGCGCATCATCGGTAGCCTCATCGACCGGACCCTGTTCAAGAACGACCGGGAAGAGTCCGGCATCGGGTACTTCTTGACTACGATGGTGGCCCAGATCGTCCTAGGAATCTTAGCCAGCATGATCGTCAGTTGGTATTCGCGGCGGCGGGAGTTTCGAGCCGATCGGGGCGGTGCCGATCTCGCCGGCGCCGGCAGTATGATTGCGGCGCTGCAGGCATTGAAGCAGAGCCACGGGGAGCCCATGCCACCGCAAATGCAGGCCTTCGGAATCAACACCGGCGCTGCCCACGGCTTCATGCGGTTGTTCATGAGCCATCCCCCGCTCGACGAACGCATCGCGGCATTACAATCGCCGGCGTAAGCGAATCGCTCGCCGGTCCCACTCACCTATTTGCTCCATCTTCAGGAAAACTTGATGACTCCAGAAAATGAAATCGTGATCGAACCGCCAGCCGTGCCGCCGGCCGTGGAACGCGTGGGCAGAGAGCTGTCGCGCTGGTTCGGCAACAGCGACTTTGCGACCAGGCCAATCGAGACTGCGGCGCCTCGGGACTCGGGCAGGCATATCGACTGGGCGCGGGTCATCCCCTTCCTGCTGATGCATGCCGCTTGTCTCGCCGTCGTCTGGGTGGGCTTCAGCTGGATCGCGCTCATCGTGACCGCGGCGCTCTACGTGGTGCGCATGTTCGCCATCACGGGCTTCTATCACCGCTATTTCTCGCACCGTACCTTCAAGACCTCGCGGGTGGGGCAGTTCATCTTCGGATTGCTGGGTGCCTCGGCGGTGCAGCGCGGCCCGATTTGGTGGGCGGCACATCACCGCCACCACCACGTCTACTCGGATAAACCGGAGGACGTGCACTCACCGGTGCAGCACGGCTTTTTTTGGAGCCACATGGGCTGGTTCATGTCTCACAAGCACTTCGCCGCGGATCTCTCGCGGGTCAAAGATCTTCTCAAGTATCCCGAGCTGCGCTTCCTGGACCGTTTCGATATCGCGGTGCCGACGATTCTCGGGGTCGGCGTATTCTTGCTGGGCGTATTGCTGAAGCATGTGGCGCCGGGTTTGGGCACCAATGGCTGGCAGATGTTGGTGTGGGGATTCTTCATCTCCACCGTCGCTGTTTATCACGGGACCTATACCATCAATTCCCTGTCCCACGTCTTCGGACGCCAGCGCTACAGGACCGGTGATACCAGCCGCAATAACGTGTGGCTGGCCATCATCACCCTCGGAGAGGGGTGGCACAACAACCACCATCACTACCCCGCGTCCGTGCGCCAGGGCTTTTATTGGTGGGAGTTCGACATCACCTTCTACCTGTTGAAGCTGATGTCGTTCGTCGGCGTGATTTGGGATCTCAAACCGGTACCCGCGGCGGTGCGGGAAGGGAACGGCAAGCGATTCTGATTTTCATGCACCGCCCATGCCGCGCCCGCCAGGCCAGAATACCTTAGGCGAACTCAAGGCCGCCGTCGGCAACGGGGCCTGGCTCGAGGCGCCGGACGCGGTCGCACCCTTTCTGACCGATTTTCGCCGCCTGTACCATGGCGCAACTCCCCTGGTGCTGTTGCCGCGAAGCGTCGATCAGGTCGCGGAGATTCTGCAGATCTGCAATCGTGACGAGGTGGCGGTCGTGCCCCACGGAGGCAACACGGGCTACTGCGGCGGTGCCACACCGGATGAAACAGGGTCACAGATCGTGCTGTCCCTGCGCCGGATCAATCGCGTCCGGCAAATCGATGCCGCCGACTACTCGATGATCGTCGAGGCGGGCTGCACCTTGGCCGAAGCGCAGGCGGCCGCGCGAGCGGCCGACCGCCTTTTCCCGTTGAGCTTGGGTTCCGAGGGTACGGCGCAGATCGGCGGCAACCTGTCGACCAATGCCGGGGGCACCGCGGTGCTGCGCTACGGCATGATGCGCGACCTCACGCTGGGTCTCGAAGTGGTCCTCGCGGACGGCCGAGTGCTCGAGAGTCTCAAGAGCCTGCGCAAGGACAACACCGGTTACGATGTGAAATCCCTGTTCGTGGGTGCCGAGGGCACGCTCGGCGTCATTACCGCGGCATGCTTGAAACTCTTCCCGCAGCCGGCCGATACGGCGACTGCGCTGGTGGGCATCGATTCGCCGCAGCATGCCTTGGATCTGCTGGCGCGCCTGCGCACCGCGGCCGGCGATCAAGTGACCTCTGTCGAGTTGATGCCGCGCATGGCGGTGGAACTGACCGTGAAGCACATTCCGGGCGTCGCCGATCCGTTGGACCAGAATGCTCCCTGGTATCTGCTCATCGAACTCACCTCCCCGAATCCGCGGCAGAATCTCATGACCTTGTTGACCGCGGCTCTCGAGGATGCGGCAGCAGGCGGCACCATCATGGATGCGATGTTCGCGACTTCCATGGCGCAGGCCCAAGCCATGTGGAAGCTGCGCGAATCGGTGCCCGAGGCACAGCGCCACCATGGCGCAAGCCTCAAGCACGATGTCTCCGTGCCGGTCTCGGCGATCCCTACGCTCATCGCCGAGGGCTCGGCGCTGGTGCGCCGCCTGGCGCCCGAAGGAGACGTCATCTCCTACGGCCACGCCGGGGACGGCAACCTGCATTTCAACGTGAGCCAAAAAACCGGAGCGGATGTCGACAGCTTCATGGCGCGGGGTCCCGTGCTCGAGCAGGCCATGTTCGATCTGGTCGAGAGTCTCGGCGGAAGCATCAGCGCCGAACACGGCATCGGGCGCCTGAAGGCAGCCGAGTTCGCGCGCCGCGGCGATCCCGTGGAACTCGCCGTCATGCGCGAATTGAAACGCGCGCTCGATCCGAAGGGCATCATGAATCCAGGCAAGGTGCTGTGCGTACGCTGACCGTTCCCATTCGCACCGCCCGCCTCGATCTGCGCGAGTTCGTGAGAACCGACTTCCACGCCGTCTATGCCTACTCGTCGGATCCGCGGGTCACCCGATACCTCTTCTTCGGCCCGCGCGACGAGGACAGCACCGCCGACTATCTCGACGGCCTGCTGGCCTCGCAGCTCGAACGGCCGCGGACCCGGTTCGAGCTCGCCGTCGAGGAAATCGCGTCCGGGCGCGTGATCGGAGCGTGCGACTTGTCGTTCATCGAGCGCAATGTGGTCGACCTGGGATACATGCTGGGTATCGAGAATTGGGGTAAAGGATACGCAACCGAGATCGCGCTGGCGCTGGTCGATGCGGCATTCTTCGAACTGCACGCCGATCGCGTGATCTCCACGGTCGACATCAACAATGGGGCCTCGATCCGGGTGTTGGAGAAGATCGGCATGCGCTGGGAAGCCGTGTTCCGCAAGCATCGCCGCGCGAAGAATCGCTGGTGGGACTGCCACCTCTTCGTATTGCCGCGCGAGGTCTGGGAGGCGACCCGGGTGGATTACGCCCCGTGAAGGGCGCGCTATGGGCCGCCGCTTTTCGGCGGCCGCCCGTTCCCGTCCCTGTTCGCGGCCTCTTCGGCGGCCGCCTGTTCGCGGGCGCGCTTGGCGGCTCGCTGCAGGACTGAGTCGTCCGGCAGCCCCGCACGGCCGCTGTTGCGCAGCGTCAGGAGTCCGCCGACCAGCACGCCGACGACGAGAACGATGATGATGATTGCCTTGAGCATGGGGACGCCGTCCCTTGAACTTAGCGTGCGGCTACGACGTGACTCGTATCAACCCTTCCTGCGCGGCGCTCGCGACCAGCCGTCCGTCGCGTGCAAATACGCTGCCGCGGGTGAATCCGCGCGCTCCCGAGGCACTGGGGCTGTCCACAGCATACAGCAGCCAATCATCGACGCGCACGCTGCGATGAAACCACATCGCATGGTCGACGCTGGCAATCACCAGTTTGGGAGAAATCATGGAAATGCCATGCGGCTTGAGCGCGGTGTCGAGCAAGTGGAAATCGGACACGTAGGCAAGCAGGCAGCGGTGCAGGGCCTCGTCGTCGGCAAGCCTGTCCACGGCGCGAAACCAGATGTGCTTGTGAGGCGGAGACTTCTCGCGGCGCAGGAAATCGGGCGCATGCACCGGACGAAACTCGAAGGGACGCTTCTGCTCCAATACCCGGCGCGCGGCCGCCGGCAATCTGTCCGCCATATCGCGGTAGTAAGACTCCAAATCCGGCAGCGACTCGGGAGCCGGAACGTCCGGAATCGAGATCTGATGATCGATACCGGTTTCGGGCGATTGGAACGAGGCGGACATGTTGAAAATTTGCCGCCCGTGCTGAATGGCGACGACTCGCCTCGAGGAGAAGTGCTTGCCGTCCAATGCCCGGTCGACCTCATACACGATGGGCGAATTGAAGTCCCCTCGGCGCAGAAAATACGCATGCAGCGAGTGCACCACCCGGTCTTCCGCCGTTGCCGTCGCGGCCACCAGAGCCTGGCCCAGCACCTGTCCGCCGAATACCTGCGGACTCCCGATATCGCGGCTCTGACCGCGAAACAGGTTCATTTCGAGCCGTTCGAGCGTCATCACCTTGATCAAATCATCGAGCAGCTGATTCATTCCGCGCCTTTAGATCGAATCGGCGTGGCCGGTTGAATCGGCATGGCCGGCGTCGGATCCGGTGACGCCGAGGCGTTTCTGCATGATGGGACTGGTGGTGGTGTACTGCAAGAACTGCCGCTTCTCGGGGAACAGGTGATGCTGAATGGCGAATGCGGTGAGCGCGGCTTCGTGAAAGCCGCTCAAGATGAGCTTTTTCTTGCCGGGATAGGTGTTGATGTCGCCGATGGCGAAGATTCCCGGGACGCTGGTCTGGTATTTCTCGGTATCCACCTTGAGCGCGCGCTTTTCCAGTGCCATCCCCCATTCCGCGATGGGGCCCAGCTTCGGATGCAGCCCGTAGAACGCGAGTATCTGATCGGCGGACAGCTGTAGGTCCCGGCCGTCGGCCGTGTGGACGTCGAGCCCCGTCAGCCGGTCGTTGTCCCTGCGCAAGCCGGTGGCGTTGCCCTCCAGCACCTGCATTTTGCCCGCGCCGACCAATTCGTGCATGCGCGCGACGGTGGCGGGAGCCGCGCGAAATTCCGCGCGACGATGCAGCAGCGTCAGGGAGCGCGCCTTGTCGCACAGCGCGACCGTCCAATCCAGCGCCGAATCGCCGCCGCCGCAGATCACGAGGTCACGCCCGTGAAAATCGGCCGCCGATTTGACCCGATAGTGAACGCTCCTGCCCTCGAACTCCTCGACACCGGGCAACCCTAAGCGCCGCGGCTGAAAGGAGCCGACGCCGGCCGCGATCACCACGGCGCCGGCAATGAGCCGGGTACCGGCAGAGGTGGCGACGTGGAACTTGCCGCCCTCCAGCGCCCGCACCTCGGTGACTTCCTGCCCGAGGTGAAATGTCGCGTGGAAGGGCTTGGCCTGTTCCAAGAGCCGGTCGATCAATTCCTGAGCCCCGCAGATCGGCAGCGCCGGAATATCGTAGATCGGCTTGTCCGGGTACAGTTCGGTGCACTGGCCGCCGGCCTGCGCCAGCGAATCGATGATGTGCGTGCTGATTCCGAGAAGTCCGAGTTCGAAAATCTGAAACAGTCCCACAGGGCCTGCGCCGATGATGACTGCCTCGACCGGCGTGGGGGCGGCCTCTGCCGCAGGAGGTTTTTCGGACATGGTAAGCCTGGTTCCTCGAGTTTTACGTACAAACAGGGCCGCAAATTGTAGCTGAATGCCCGGCCGGCTGCGGCGCCGATCCCCAGGCAACCAGATTCGCTCCACAGGGTACTTATGTACGGGATTGGAACCCTTTAGGAAGAGGCGATCATGCACGCGAAAGTCAGCTCGATTCCCGACGCCCTTGAGATCGAACGTGAATCGACCCGCCCGATCCGGGCCCTGAACCGTGGGCTCGAGGTGCTGACGCAGCTCAATCGGCTGGAACGGGCTCCCATCAACACTCTGGCCGGCGCGGTCCGGCTGCCTCGCACCACCACCTATCGGATACTGGAAACCTTGCGCCTGGCAGGATATGTCGTCCGCGATCCCCACGATGACTGTTATCGGCCGACCATCATGGTGCGGGCCTTGTCGGAGGGCTTCGACGATGAAGCCATGGTGGCACATATCGCCAAACCGCATCTCACCGCGCTCGGCGCCGAGATCGTGTGGCCCGTGGCGATCGCGACGCCGTCCGGCGCAACCATGATGATCCGCGAGACCACGGACCGTGAGAGCCCCCTTGCCTTGGAGCGATACAGCGCCGGAGTGCGCGTACCCATGTTGGGCTCGGCGGCGGGGCGCGCCTACCTGGCGTTCTGCGGAGGCCCGGAACGCGATGCGTTGCTGGAGCTATTGTCGCGTTCGTCGCTGCCGGAAGATCGCCTGGCGCGCAGCCGCGCGGAGGTCGAGCGGCTGCTCAATGAGACTCGGGCGCAGGGTTTCGGCATGGCGCAGCGCCCGCGGCGCGTGTCGGAGGAGACCAGTCTCGCCATACCGGTGCGCGTAAGAGATCGAGTGCTGGCCACAGTCACTGTTCGCTACGCCGCGACCGCAGTGCCGCTGCGCACCGCGGTCGAGCAATTCCTGCCGAAGATGCGCGAGGTCGCGCACAAGATCGAAATCGAATTCGTTTAGCGGGATGGCCTGGGGGATAGGAAGGGCTAGCAGGCAACGAAGGACGCAGTTGCCTGCTAGCCCTTCCTACCCCCAGGCCCGCCACGCGGTGCCGGTGTGCGTTCGCGCGCAACGACGAGTTACGGCTGTCGAGCGGTGTTAGCGCTCGGCTGGCAGGGTGGAAGGCGCTGCACGGCAACTGTCCTCCCCGTTGCCTTGCAGCGCCTTCCAC
>DASWEO010000106.1:0-2768 GCA_036394715.1 Steroidobacteraceae bacterium | reverse complement strand
GATTCATGCGGCATTCCAGCAACAGTGTGGTTGCCGCCGCCACCATTTACCATTCCTCCGTGAGTGCACCTAGGCGCCAGTAGGTGCCCTATGTGCTTGAAGTTGCAAGAAAATCCTGGGCTTTCTACAGTCGACCCGATGCGACTGAATGCCCAGCCGTGCCCCCCGACGCAAGAATTTCTGGGGGAAGAGCCGGGGGAAGGCGAACATCGAAGTGGCCAGGTATCTGCCCAGCGCGCGGCAGGTTCAAACGGCCGGCGCCGGTGATCTGTGCGATGGCGGTGGCCTGGTGCTGCGCGTCCAGGCGAATAGCGCGGCCTGGGTCTTTCGGTTTACGTCGCCGACCGGCAAACGTCGCGAGCTGGGCCTTGGCGCCGCAATTCGGAACAGCATCGCCGACGCGGGCAAATCGCTGACCGATGCGCGCGATGCGGCCGACGGTGCGCGGAAGCTCCTTCGCTGAAAGGTCCATCGGCGAAAGGATCGCCGGACACGCAGGCGCGCTCAGGACCGCACTGCGGTCGCGTATATAACATTGGCAGCGACGGAACGGATGCCGCTCCTCTCGATGAAATCAAGGTTCACGCGGTGGACCTGGTCGCGCTCGGTGGGGCTCAATTGTTCGAGCGTGCCACGGTAACCTGAACCGAGAACCGCACACCACCAGGCATCGGCCGAGGCAAGCGCGTGCTCGCCGTATTCGGCAATTGCCTGCGCATTCTCGACCCCTGCTTCACGCAGGACAGCCAAAGCAGCGGACGGCTCGCAAATACGGTCCCATGGGTTGAACTCCTTGTAGAGCTCTGGTCTCACTTCACGAATCGAATTCCAGAACGCCGAGTTGCCGGGTTCGAGGAACTGCGGGCCCCAGGTCGTGATCGCGAGCACGCCGCCGGGCCGAACAAGTTGCCAAAGCGCGCGCGCGGCCGCAGGCATGTCGGGCACAAAGAAAATGCCGAAAACACAGACAACCGCGTCGAAAGTCGCTTCCGGCAGGTGCAGACCCACCATGTCGCCAAGGCGGAAGTCGACATTCGAGATTGCTGCGCTGCCGCCTTCGTACGTGCAAGTCGAAGAAGTTCCTCCGAGATATCGACGCCCACGACCGACCCGGCTGGAGCATACTGTCAGCATTTTCACGGCATCGGAGATTCGAAGCAAGACTCGCCTGCGCACGGCTCACAAAGTTGCAAGTAGTCCAAGCAGCATTACGGCGTATCGTGGATCTGCGCAACGCCAGCCACTGAAAATTGATCGCGGTCGCCCTGTGCACGCGAGGTCTGCGTGAACTCATCGGTGTCGTCCAGATATCAGCAGCCGTCTGCAACCAAGCGGATCGCTGACGTCGCTGGCCCGCGCGGTTGGCCCGTGATAGGCAACATGCTCCAAATCGAAGTGCCGCGCATACATGCGCAGCTCGAGGCTTGGGCGGCAACATACGGTCCCATCTTTCGCCTGAGATTGTCGTTTCGCGACGCCCTCGTCGTGTCACGGCCGGATCTTGTCGCCGCCATTTTTCGCGACAGACCGGACGGCTGGCGCCGGCTGGAGACGATGCAGGCCGTGCTTCGCGAAACGGGTGTCCATGGTTTGTTTTCGGCGGAAGGCGATGATTGGAGACGTCAGCGGCGTTTGGTCATGGCCGCCTTCGATCCCGGCCATTTGAGAAGCTACTTCCCATCCCTGTTGCGTGTCACGGAGCGCTTGAAGGGGCGTCTTGACGCCGCGGCGCGCGAGCGAGAGTCGATCGACCTACAGCGCGTGCTGATGCGCTACACGGTCGATGTGAGCGCGGGCCTGGCCTTCGGCATCGATATGAATACGCTGCAGGATCGTGGCGACGCGCTCCAGAGCCACCTCGACAAGGTGTTTCCGATGTTCGCGCGGCGTATCACCGCTGCTTTTCCGCTGTGGCGATATTTCAAGCTGCCATCGGACCGCGCATTCGATCGACATCTGGCCGAAGTGCATGCGGCGGTTAAGGGTTTCGTGCAGGCGGCGCGCGAGCGCATGGACGGGGATCCGCGCCTTCGGGAACAGCCCGCGAATCTGCTGGAGGCGATGATCGCCGCGCGCGATGAAGAAAGCGGGATGCTCAGTGAAGAGGAGTTGGTGGGCAACGTGTTCACCCTGCTGCTTGCCGGGGAGGATACGACGGCCAATACGCTTTGCTGGACGCTGTATCTGTTACATACGCACCGGGAGGCTTGGCGCGCCTTGGTGGCGGATGTCGACCGCTTGCTGGGTGCGGACGCCATGCCGCGCAGCTTCGACGTCACCCGTGAACTCGAGTCGATCGAACATTGCGCCAGCGAATCGATGCGGCTGCGCCCGGTCGCTCCGATGTTCTTCATGGAGAACAATCGGGCCACCACGCTCGACGGCATCGCGATTCCGGCGGGGAGTTTCGTCGTCTGTCTGACGCGACCCGGAGCAGTTGATGCGCTCGCTGCCGAGGACGCGGCCGATTTCCGCCCGTCGCGCTGGAACCATGCGGCGATCTCAGCCGACGAACAGGAAACGGATGCCTCGCGTCGCGTACTTCTGAAGGCCTCGATACCATTCGGCGCGGGACCGCGCATATGCCCTGGCCGCTACCTCGCCCTGCTTCAAATGAAGATGGTGCTGGCCACGCTGGCACGCAATTACGAACTGATCGAAGTCGGCACCGAGGACGGTGCGCCACCGCAGGAGCGATTTGCATTCACGATGTTTCCGCTGGGACTTCGCATGAAGATCGGAACGCGCCACGGCGCATGACGGCATGA
>DASWEO010000105.1:0-5645 GCA_036394715.1 Steroidobacteraceae bacterium | reverse complement strand
CAAGCCGCGTGTGCTCGGCATCTACGGCGGCAAGCTCACCGGCTGGCGCGCAGCCGCCGCGCACGTCTTGGAACGAATCAGCGTGTCCCTGCCGGCGCGCCCAAGGCGGGCCGCAACGGATCAATTGATTTTGAGGAGACCCACGTGACATCCCCCTACGTGATGAATGACCCAGCATCAATGCCGGAGCATCCGGCACGGAGAATTCCGATGATCAAGAATGGCATCGCAGTGCTGACCCTTGGGCTGATCGCGACCCTCGCGCACGCTGATGACTACTTGAGCCCCACCAACGAACGTGTCCGCCTTTCGCTGGGCTTCATGCACCTATCATCGACGACCAACATTCGATTGGACAGCAACGGAGGCTTGCCGGGCACGGAGATCAACGCGGAGAACGTGCTGGGCTTGGACAGCTCTGACTTCGAACCGAAATTTCAGGCCATGGTGCGGGCCGGCGAGCGGCACCGGGTGCGCTTCGATTATTTCACCTTGGATCGAACCGGTAACTCGACTCTGACTGCTGCAAACGCGCCGATCGTGTTTCGCGACGTCGTGCTGATGCCCGGAGATCCGGTGAATACCGACTTGAGCATGCGCACGCTCGGCATCACCTATGAATACTCGTTCATCCACCGCGAAAGGTTTGAGCTCGCCGCAACCGTCGGCATCAACGACACGGACATCTCGGCCCGCGCTCGCGTATCCACCCAGACGCGCCATGTAGATCAAAGAGAAGATCAGACGGGACCATTCCCGACATTCGGCTTCGACTCGACCTACGTGCTCAGCAAACGATTTTATCTCGACGGCCGGGCGCAATACTTCAAATTGAACGTCGACCACCTCAGCGGCTCGCTGGGTTTTTACGAGCTCGCCGCCCTCTACCGGCTGCGCCCCAACATATCGTTCGCGCTGGGCTACACCGACATCAAAGCGACCTTGACGTCGAGGCAACCCAGGACTTCCGGACGATTTGATTTCAACTCCAAGGGCCCGGAGTTCTTCGTCCGAGTCGCCTTCTGATCCGATAAACCCCGATCGTTCAGCGGTCCGAACTGCTTTCCGCCGCGAACTCGACGCGATTGTTGGCGGCGGCCGCGCGGTTCCACTCGCCCGCCGTCAGCGACTCGACGCGCGCCGGATAAGGCATGCTCGGACGCGCACTCCCCGCATTTTCGATGGCGACGGTGATCGCACCCGCGGTGCGCTGGCGCACGCCGGCGATCAAATTCGCGAAGGCCAGGGATTGCCGCTGCTGACCCGACAAGGACTCTTCGAACGGATTACCGACCAAATCGCACTTGCTGGCCGGGACGCCCGCGCCGGCCGGTGTGAATCCGTCCGCCGTGTTGCCGCTGAGACAGAAAATACCCGACAGGCTCGTGATCTTCACGACCCCGTGAAATCCCTGCACTTGGAGTTTCGCCAACAGCTCGCGCAGTACCTCGAGCCGGCCGCGATCGAAGGGTAGCTCGCCGTAAGGAACGGGTTCTGCCCGCAGTGCAGAGGCGCCGACGACCGCGCCGGGCGCTGTGCCGGTGTTCGCGGACGTGGCCGCCAACGCGGCGGTGAGATCCTTGACCGATGCCGAAAGGTCGAGGCGTGCGCGCTGCAATTCCGCGTTTGCCGACGTGAGGCCTGCGACCTCGGCTCGTGATTTCGCCAGATCTTCGCGCGCAATGAGCCAGCATGCCGCGAACGAAATTGCGATCAGGCACGCCGCGGCGACCCCGGCGGCCCAGGGCCAAGCCGGCCGCGACGCGCGCGCCGCCGGCGGCGGGACCTCCAACGGCGGAGCAGCCAAGGAGTCGCGCACATCGCTCACGATGCGCGAGGCGAAACTGTCGAGGCTTGCAACCATGAAGCGCCGCACGTCGGCCGCCTGATCCCTCACCGCCGATTCGACGCGGCGTCCCCAATCGACGGCTGCACCGGCCGCGGGCGGCGGTCTCACGACCGGCGTTCCGCCTTCCAACTCCACCGGCGCTAGTGCCGCTTCGGTCATGTCGCGCCGGTCCGGCAACAAGTGCAATTCGTACAGTACTTTCGAAACATCGACCGGACGCACCTGTTTCGGCAGTACGCCCATCGCGCCGAGGGCCCGCGCTTGGCCGACGTACAGTTCGCCCTCTTGCGAGGTGTACATCATGATCGGGATCATGGCCGTCTGCGGATTGCCCTTGATCGCCTGCACCGCCTGCAAACCATCCATGCCGGGCATGAGATGGTCCATGAAAATCGCATCCGGACGATTGCCCTTCAAATACTCAATGGCTTGCTCGGCTGATTCCGCCATGTCGACTTCAATGTCGTACTTCTCGAGCATGCGGCTCAAGATGACGCGGGCCGACTTCGAGTCGTCGACCACCAATGCGCGTTTACGGGCCATACCGATAGTGTATCGCAGTCCTTTCGATGCGGCAGGCGCCGGCTCCGGACAATGTCGCCCGCCGCGGACAGATGCGCGGCAGCGCATTCAATACGCCGCTGCGAATCCTCGGCCGAGCGCCGCTGGTGTGCGGAACCACCGCGTTCGTCCGGCTGAAACTTATGAGGCGGCCTCAGGGCTCGGCGATTCTTTGTTCTGCGCAATCCACGTCAACGCGGATTCAACGTCGGCGAGTTCGCTGGCGGTAAACCCCTCGATCCTGACGCCGGTCGCCTCCGCCTTTTTCTTGGCGAGTTCGGCGGCTGCGACCGTGTGTACCCACACCAGACCGCGGCGTACTTTGGCCGTGAACTTTTGCTGCTTTTCTTCGGTCATACTTCCTCTCCTTAAAAATGTCTGGACTTGGACCCGGCACGATACACGACTAGGGTGGCCGTGCGGAACCTCCCGTCGGGCGGCTAGGGAGCTAAAATCGCGCGATCCAGTCGCGCACTGTAGGCGTTGAGCGCGCGCGAGACCACCCCTATATAGCGATCGGCTTCGTCCCATCGCCGCTCTTCGATCGCCTCGCGAATACCCGGCAGCGTTTTCACGCCGTATCCGGTATGGAAACCAGGCGCATAGACCATGTGCTGATACCATTCGCGGCCGGGCAATCCACGCGAATCGGTCAACGATTGCTCGAGCTCCGTCAGTGTCGCATTCACGCGCTCCCGTGCCGCATTCGCGCCCGGATCGTCGACGGCCTCAAGACGCGCGTACGCCTTGTCGAATGCCTTCGCGCTCTGCTCGAGCTTCGCGACAGCGTTGTCGATCTCGGCGAAATTCAAGTAGGGAACCTCGGCTGCCCGCAGCGGCGGTGCGCGCGGCTTCTTGGGATCCGCAGCCAGGCTGTACGCGGCGTCGTCCAGCAATTTCGACAATTCGCGCGTCTTCGCCCGCATGCCGTCGGCGAGCTTGTGCAGCTCGTCGTCGTATCCCGCAATCGAGGCGGCGAAATCGCTTTCGCGCGCCGGCAACAATTGCGCCTGCGATGCTCTCAGCATCAGACGGCCCGCAACCTTGGCGAGCGCCACGCCGTACTCGAACGTGGGATCGACGAAGCGCCGAAAATGATCGAAGGAATCATACGCGGAATGGTAGACACCGTAGTCTGCTTCACCCTCGAAACCGACATCCAGGGAATTCACACCCAGGTGCTGTAGGAACGGCGTGAAGTCTGAGCCGGAGCCGAGCGCACCGAGATCTAGATCACCGCTCGGGTTGCCGCGGCCGCCGGATTCATAATTGGCGACGCGCGCCTTCGCCACGGCGCGCGCCAGTACGGTCGCGCCGGTTTCAGGATCCCTCACGTCGCGCGCCGCCTCGCTGGCGAAGTGCTGCAAACCATGGCTGCCGCTCACGCCGAGATAACCGCGGCCATTGGTGTCGGAATTGATATAGAGGGCCGCCTTGGACCTGAGTTCCGCCGCGTGCAATTCGGCCCATTCGGTGGAACCCAATAGACCCGGCTCTTCACCGTCCCAGCTTGCGTAGACCAGGGTGCGGCGCGGACGCCAGCCCTCCCTCACCAATTTGCCGATCGCCTTGGCTTCGGCCATGAGAGCGACTTGACCGGCCAGCGGATCGGTCGCGCCGAACACCCAGGCATCGTGATGATTGCCGCGGACGATCCATCGATCGGGCTCTTGGGCGCCGCGGATCTTGGCAACGACGTCGTACAGCGTCTTTTGGTTCCAGTCGGAGAGGACTTTGAGATGCACCTTCGCCGGACCCGGACCCAGGTGATACGTCAGCGGCAATCCGCCGCGCCAGGCGGCGGGCGCCGCGCGGCCGCCGAGCGCGGCGAACAATGGTTCGGCCGCCGCATAGGAGATCGGCAACACCGTTATTTTCAAGATGGTCTTGGCATCTTTGATCGCGAGTCTTTTCGCGTCGGCCGTGGCGCCCACGCCGGGAGTCAATGGATCGCCGGAGTACAGCACCAAATCCGCCACCGAGCCGCGTTGCACGCCGTCGCTCGGCCGATACCCGCCTTTGGGATAAGTATCGCCGGCTCCGTACCCGTCGTCGCGCGGATCGGAATAGATCAAACAACCCACGGCGCCGTGTTCATAGGCGAGTTTCGGCTTGAGTCCGCGCCAGCCGCCGCCGTATCGAGTCAACACGATGCGGCCCTTGACGCTCACTCCCTGCCGCTCGAGTTCCAGGTAGTCGTCCGGCATTCCCTGGTTGACATAGACCAGTTCCGCGGTCACGTCCCCGTCGGCTCCGTAGACGTTGTAGGCCGGCAGTTCATCCTTGGTTTTCGAGGAGGTGCTGTCGCTTGCGACCGGAGGCTCGGTCAGGCGAGCTGCGAAATGGGCCGGAGCGACGAGCTCGAGCGATATTTCGCGTGGGCTGGGATACAGCACGGAAAAAGTCTCGATGGATGCATCCCAACCCCATTCGCGGAATTTCTTCAGTTGGAATTCCGCGTTCGCCTTGTCGTGAATTGAGCCGACATGATTGGGCTCGGAGGACATCTGCTCCATCCACGAGCGCAAATCCGCCGCCGACAAATCCGAGTCGAAGCGCTGCTCCAGCTGCGCCTCGGCGGCCGCGCCGCCGCTGGAGAAACCCTGGATCTCGGCCGCGCCCACCGGCGATGCCCCCGCCGGCGATTCGGCTCGGGCGGCGCATGTGAGCGCACACATCGCCAGGCACGGTGTCAGCGACGCGCGGGCGCCCGCAATCCACGAGCCGCGACGGCCTCCTGACGCGGCTGATGTTTTTGTCGCGGCCAACATATTCCTATCCCTCGCCAAGGAGCCTGTCTGACTAATGATGCGCCTGCTAGTCGCGGATGCCCGTGCCGCGGTTCAACAGCGCGACGGCGAGCGCGAACATTCCCGCCGCCGCCGACACCATGATCGCGTAAGCCAGCCGTAGATCGACATCCGTCGTGCCGAGAAAGCCGTAGCGGAACGCGCTGACCATGTAGAGAATGGGATTGGCATGCGAGACGATGTGCGCCCAGCCCGGCAGCATCGTGATCGAATAGAAAACGCCTCCCAAGTAGGTGAGCGGCGTGAGCACGAAGGTCGGGAACCAGGAAATTTGATCGAAATTAGTGGCGAACAGCGCGTTGATGAAGCCGCCCAGCGAAAACACGATGCTGGTGAGGAATACCGCGGAAATGACCGCGAGCACATGCGTGAGCGCAAGACGCGTGAAGAACAGCGCCACGATGGTCACGACGGATCCCACCAGC